>DYHB01000042.1 GCA_020724415.1 Thiobacillus sp. | reverse complement strand
CGGCAAGGCTTCGGGCCGGGCCCGGAACTTGCGCGCCATGTCGTTGATCCGGGCCATGCGCTGCTCAGCCTGGGCCAGGGACTCCGGGTCCAGCTCCACACGCTCGACATAGTGATTGAGATCCCGGACGACCTCCTGCAATTGAACCAGGGCACTTTCCAGCAAGTCCGCAGGCGCCGCCAGGCCCGGGTCTATGCGGGCCAGGTCGGCAAGGCGATGCAAGGCCTGGCGCATCATCACCATGGCCCCCTGCTGCTCCTGCTCCAATTGGGCGACCGTCTCCCGGGTTCCCTGGATCAGCTCTGCCGCATGGGCCAAACGGCGATGGCTGTCCTGAAGTTCAGACCACTCCTCCAGGCTGAAACCCAGTTCGGCAAGCTCATCCACTTGCCATTGCAGGCGTTCCCGCTCCAGTTGGGACTCGGCCGCATGGCTCTGGGCCGATTCATGGGCCTGCAGGGCATGGCGCCATACCCTGAAGGCCTGGGATACCTGGTCAGCCAAGTCCCTGGCCCCGGCATAGCTGTCCAGTATCTGGCGTTGGACAGCCGGCTTGAGCAGGGAGTAATGGGCATGTTGACCATGGATGTCCACCAGCGTCTCGCCCAGCTCCTTGAGTTGGCCCAGGGTGGCCGGTCGACCATTGATGAAGGCCCTGGATCGTCCACCGGCCTCCACGACACGCCGCAGCAGGCATTCCGGACCGTCCCCCTCCAACCCTTGCTCCGTCAGCCAATCCATCAGGGCGGGCGATACATCGAAGGTGGCACTGACCTCTGCCCGGGGCCGGCCATCCCGCACCACGGAGGCATCGGCCCGTCCGCCCAGGACCAGTTGCAGGGCATCAAGCAAAATGGATTTGCCGGCACCGGTTTCCCCGGTAAGCACGCCGAATCCCGGGCCAAACTCCAGGTCCAGACGTTCCACCAGGACGAAATCCAGAATGCTCAGGTTCAGCAGCATGGTGACCGAGTGACCCCGTGACACGTCGAAGCGGCACACCCAGGAACGAGCAACCGCGTCACGCGGTCATGGGCCTCCCGGTGGCGTACCTTCACAGCTTTTCTCCCCAGTGCAGTTTCTGGCGCAGGGTATCGTAGTAGTTGTGACCACTGGGCTGGAGCAGTCGCACGGTATTCCGGGCCCGCTGGATGATCACCCGGTCGCCCACCTTCATGTCCCGATGGGTCTGGCCATCGAAATGGACCCGGGCATCGTCAGCGTGGATGAGGTTGACCTCCACCTCGGACCGGCTGTTGATGGCAATGGGGCGTGCCGACAGGGTATGGGGGCAGATGGGCGCCAGAACAAAGGCTTCCAGGGTGGGATGCAGGATCGGGCCGCCCGCAGACAGGGCATAGGCCGTGGAGCCGGTGGGCGAGGCGACCACCAGGCCATCTGCCCGTTGGCTGTAGACGAACTTGTTGTCGATGTAGACCTCGAACTCGATCAGGCGGCCCAGGGTACTTTTGCTCACCACGGCATCATTGAAGGCATAGGTGTGAAAGAGCAGATCACCATCCCGCTCCAGGGCACAGGTGAGCATGATGCGTTCCTCGGCCACATGATCCCCCGCCAGCATTTCTTCCAGGGTGCAGAACATGGTATCCACCGAGACATCGGCCAGGAAACCCAGCCGCCCCTGGTTGACTCCGATCATGGGCACCCGGTGGTCCACCAGAGCCCGGGCGATATTCAGCATGGTGCCGTCGCCTCCCATGACGATGGCCAGATCCACCTGCCCGGCGATGTCCTTCAGCGGTGCACACGGCCAATCGGTCAGATGGCACAACTCGCCGCCATGGGTGCTCAGCACCACCTCATGATCCCGTCGACGCAAGAACTCCGCCAGCCGCAACATGTTGCCGTTGATGTCGGTGCTGTTGTGTTTGCCAACCAGGGCGATCTTCTTGAAAATCTGTTCCATGGACGGAATTATAACGATAGGCTTCCTGTCATTTTCAGTCGATCACGGATGAATCTTGAGCACTCAGTTGAGCACCCAGCCCAGCCACGCCAGCATGCCGGATTCGGCAGGCCCCCTGTTGCCCGTCCGCGACAAGGCATGACATGGCCGTACTGAACGAACGGGCCCGCATTCTGCTGGGAGCGCTGGTGGAGCGCTACATCGAGGATGGCCAGCCGGTGGGTTCCCGCACCCTGGCCAAGCATGGCACCCTCAACCTCTCACCGGCATCGATCAGAAACATCATGGCCGACTTGGAGGAAGTTGGCTTCATCACCAGCCCCCACACCTCCGCCGGCCGCATCCCGACCCCCAAGGGCTACCGCTTCTTCGTGGATTCACTGCTCTCGGTGAACCCTTTGCAAGGCCAGGAGATCGCCCAGATCCAATCCGCCCTCACCCCCGCCGACCCCCAGCGGCTATTGGCCACCACCTCTCACTTACTCTCCGAGCTGACCCAGTTCACCAGCGTCGTGGTGACCCCGCGCCGTCGCCGCCAGACCATACGCCAGATCGAATTCCTGCGCCTGTCGGACAAACGGGTGCTGCTGATCATCGTGACCTCCGACCACCCGTTCTACCAGGAACTACTGACCCGGGCCGCCAATTTCTTCAACCAGCACTATGCCGGCCTCTCATTCGAAGATGCCCGCCCCCGTCTTGCCCGGGAGCTGCGCGACCTGCAAAGCGATATCAGCCAACTGATGGAGGTTGCCCTGCAGGCCAGCAACGAGGCCATTCAGGGAACGGATTCCGAATATGTGGTGTCCGGAGAGGCCAACCTGCTGCGCACCCCGGATCTGGCCACTGACATGGACCGGCTGCGCAAGCTTTTTGGCATGTTCGAACAAAAAACGGAGCTGCTCCAGCTGCTGGACATCGGCCAGAATGCCGCTGGCGTACAGATCTACATTGGCTCCGAATCCGGCGTGGCTCCCCTGGACGAATGCACGGTCATCACCGCGCCCTATGCCCGGGATGGCGAGGTGGTCGGCACCCTGGGCGTCATTGGCCCCACCAGGATGGATTACGAACGGGTCATACCCATCGTGGACATCACCGCGCGATTGCTGTCGAATGCCCTTTCTTTTCATTGAGCCTCGGGCCATCACGCCCAGGTGGCATCTGGAGACATCGTGAACCTGCATCAGACCGGCATCATGGATCCCATCCCGGCCGTCGGCCGGCACCTCCTGTTCAATCTGGGACCGGAGACCCAGAAGGCTTCCCTGGCGTCTGCCCTGACGCGTCTGGCCGACCGCGTGGATGGCCAGGGGGTCATCCTGGGCCTGGGCTTGGGCGTCACGTCCACCCTGGGTGTCCGGTTGCCTGGACTGCATGCCTTTCCCACCCATGCCTCCGAGGCGGCGTCCATTCCAGCCACGGACCATGCCCTCTGGTGCTGGCTGAGGGGAGATGACCGGGGCACCCTGCTCCACCAGGCCCGCCACCTGAGCCGCCTGCTGGCACCGGATTTCGTCCTGGCCCAGGATCTGGAAGTGTTTCGATACGAGAACAGCCTGGACCTGACCGGGTATGAAGACGGCACCGAGAACCCCCAGGGTGAAGAGGCCCTGGCGGTAGCGTTCACGACAGATGCCGGCCCCGGCCTGGATGGCTCCAGCATTGCCGCCCTGCAACAGTGGGTGCATGACCTGGATCGATTCGAGGCCATGCCCGGACCGGAACAGGATGCCGTGTTCGGCCGTCGTCATGCCGACAACGAAGAAATCGACGATGCCCCCGAAAGCGCCCACGTCAAGCGTACCGCTCAGGAGAGCTTCGACCCGGAAGCCTTCGTGCTACGCCGCTCCATGCCCTGGTCCGATTGCGGCCAGTCCGGTCTGGCCTTCCTGGCCTTTGGACGGGATGCCCAGGCTTTTGAGGCCCAGCTCCATCGCATGACCGGTCAGGAGGACGGCATCGTGGATGCGCTGTTCAGCATCACCCGCCCGGTGACCGGTGACTACTTCTGGTGCCCCCCCATGGTCCACGGCCGGCCCGACTTGCGCGCCCTGGGCCTCTAGGGAGCCCCATGGACAGCAGCAGCCTGACCTGGTTCCACTGGGCCTTGCTTTCGGCCGTGTTCGCGGCCATGACGGCCATTTTTGCCAAACTGGGCCTGCAAGGCGTGGATTCCGATCTGGCCACCCTGGTCCGCACCTTCATCATCCTGCTGGTATTGACCGCCTTTGTCCTGGCCACCGGCAAATGGACCAATCCCCTGGCCCTGTCTGGTCATACCTGGCTTTTCCTCACCCTTTCCGCCCTGGCCACCGGCGCCTCCTGGGTCAGCTATTTCCGGGCCCTGCAGATGGGCGAGGCCTCCAAGGTGGCCCCCATAGACAAACTCAGCCTGGTGCTGGTGGCCATTTTCGCCGTCATCTTTCTGGGCGAACGCCCCAACCTGAGGGAATGGCTCGGCATCGGCCTGGTGGCCGCCGGCGTCATCATCCTCGGACTCAAACGTTAGGTAGACCCATGAGCCATTTCAAGACCGAACCCGCCTACGCCCATGACCAACCACGGCGCATCGGTGTCCTTCTCATCAACCTTGGCACTCCGGAAGCCCCCACCGCCAGTGCCGTCAGGCCCTATCTGGCCCAGTTCCTGTCCGACCGGCGGGTCGTGGAGATTCCGCCCCTGGCCTGGAAACCCATCCTGCACGGCATCATCCTGAATACACGGCCCGGAAAATCGGCCGAAAAGTACGCCTCCATATGGCAGGCAGACGGTTCTCCGCTGAAGGTCCACACCGAACAACTCAGCCAGCGCTTGGCCGAGGAATTGGCCCAGCGCCATGCCTATCCCCTTCAGGTGGAATACGCCATGCGCTATGGCCAACCGGACGTGGAGGGCGCCCTGGATCGGCTGCGCAGTCGCGGCTGCGACCGCATCCTGGTCCTGCCCCTGTACCCCCAATACGCGGCCAGTAGCGCCGGCACGGCCCTGGATGCCGTCTATCGGGTCCTGCTGAAAACCCGGGCCATGCCGGACATCCGCACCATACGACACTTCCATGACCACCCTGGCTATATCGATGCCCTCAAGCATTCCGTGGAGCGTTACTGGGCTGAACATGGCCAGCCGGACCTGCTGCTGATGAGTTTCCATGGCGTACCCCGCTACACCCTGGACAAGGGTGATCCCTACCACTGCGAGTGCCACAAGACAGGACGACTCCTGGCGGAAGCCCTGGGCCTGGACCCGACACGCTATCGCATCACCTTCCAGTCCCGCTTCGGGCGCACGGAGTGGCTCAAGCCCTACACTGCCGAAACCCTGGTGGAGCTTGGCAAAGGCAAGACCGGGCGCGTGGATGTGCTCTGCCCGGGGTTCGTGGCCGATTGCCTGGAAACCCTGGAAGAAATCGCCATGGAAGGCAAGACCACCTTCCTGCAGGCAGGCGGCAAGGAATTCCGCTACATCCCGGCCCTGAATACCCAGCCCGTCTGGATCGATGCCTTGGCCGACCTGGTCACCACCCATCTGGCCGGGTGGTTGCCCACGGCGTGGGATCCTGAAGTGGAACGCGTCGAGTTGCAGCTCAGGAATCGGCGAGCCGCCCTCCTGGAAGGCAAAAAACCCCCGGAAACCGCATGAATATTAGAGTTTGCTTGTTGACTCGCGGTTTTTTGCCATGCAGGATTGACCCCGGTCAAGATTGGGTGGTTTGAACCATTGCCGGTTTTGATGGGCGGGTCTTCCGCTTTTTTTCCCCGTTGATTTGGAGGAGCACTATAAAAAAAACCCTCGCATTGACCCTGGTCGCAGCAGGCGTTCTGGGCAGCGTTGCCCAAGCCTATGCCGTGGATACCCGGGCCCGCTTCATGGCGGCCAACTGCGCCTACTGTCATGGCCCCGATGGCAAGAGCCGCGGCGCCATTCCCAGCCTGGCCGGCATGGACAAGGCCTACTTTGTCGATCAAATGAAGGCCTTCCGCGACAACACCCGCCCCAATACTGTGATGACCAAACATGCCATGGGCTACACGGACGCTGAATACGAGGCCCTGGGCGCCTGGTTCTCGGCCATCAAGTAAGCGATAGACTAGGAGACAACAACATGACATTTGATCGTCGCGATTTCCTCAAGATTTCTGCCGGAGCCGCTGGCGCCGCTGCCGTGGGCGGCCTGACTGGTTGCGCCACCTCCTCTGCCTCTGTGGGCGGAGCCAAGGCCAAGATCGTGGTGGTGGGTGCCGGTTATGGCGGCTCCACCTTTGCCCGCTACATGAAGATGTGGTCGCCCCAGGCCCATGTCACCGTCATCGAGCCCAACGACTTCTTCACGTCCTGCCCCTTCTCCAACACCGTGCTGGGTGGCATCAACTCCATGGAGGACATCACGTTCTCCTACGACACCGTCAAAAAGCAAGTCGACCAGTGGGTGGCCGATAAAGTCACCGCCATCGATACTGGCAAGCGCACCGTCACCACGGCCGGCGGCAAGACCTTTGCCTATGACCGCCTGGTACTGGCCGGTGGCATCGAGTTGCTGTTCGACAAGGTCGAAGGCTACGACGCCGAAGCCCGCAAGACCATCAAGCATGGCTGGAAGGCCGGCCCGGACCAGACCGGCGTGCTGCGCAAGCAACTGGAAGCCATGCCCGATGGCGGCACCTTCGTGATGTCCGTGCCCATGGCACCGTATCGCTGCCCGCCCGGACCCTACGAGCGCGCCTGCCTGGTAGCCACCTACTTCAAGCAAGCCAAGCCCCGGTCCAAGGTCATCGTGCTGGACGGCAATCCCGACATCGCCTCCAAGAAAGGCCTGTTCCTGGCCGCCTGGAAGAAGCACTTCGGCTACGGCACCGACAACAGCATGATCGATTACCGTCCCAACAACATGCCCCGTTCGGTCAACCCCAAGACCATGATGGTGGGCACGGAATTCGACGATGTGAAGGGTGACGTCATCAACGTGGTTCCGCCCATGCGTGCCGCCGCCATCACTGGCATGGCCGGCGTTCGCGACGGCAACAATGGCACCTGGTGCACCATCGATTACCGTACCTTCGAGTCGACCGTGGTCCCCAACGTCCACGTGCTGGGTGACTCCGCCCTGACCAACTTCCCCAAGTCGGGCTCGGTAGCCAACAACACCGGCAAGATGTGTGCGGCCGCCATTGCCGAAATCCTGGCAGGCCGTCAGCCCGACCAGGCACCGGTGGTGACCAACACCTGCTACTCGGCCACCGGCCAGGGCACTGCCTTCCACGTGGCCACCGTATTCCGCTACGATGCGGCCGGCAACAAGATGGTGGCCCAGAAGGGCGGCGGCGTGTCCAAGGAAGAGAGCGAACTGGAAATGGCCTACATGGAATCCTGGGCGAAGAACGTCTGGGCCGACACTCTGGGCCTTCCGGAGAGCCACAACTTCTCCGTCAAGGGCTGATCCAGTCCTGACCGGAACAAGAGGGGCTACGGCCCCTCTTTTTTATTGTCCATCTGCTTTTCTACAACACGAATACCTGGTCTTCCTGCAAGGCCCTAGCGACCGGTTCAAGACCCGGCCCATTGATCTCGCCCAGTATGGCCTCCTCGCGACCAGGCTTCAGGTGGGTGATCCAGACTCGGACCTCCTTGCGCAGACGTTCCAGATCCGTCACCAGATCCTTCGGGCAATAATGCTTGGACAAGGCCGCCAGCTGGCACAGGTCGTCGGTAAAGGACGTCTCGATGATCAGATCCGTCACATCCCCCATTGCCGCCCATTCCCACAAGGCCGGATGACTGTCGGTATCGCCGGAAAACAGCAGGCTGGATTCAGGGCCGCGCAGCAGGTAACCCACGGCGGGCACGGTATGGCTGGCGGGAATGGGGGTGATTTCCCGATCCCCCAGCCGTATGGGTTCGGCCACCCGGATGGTCTGATAGCGCAAGAACGGGTGATCCGGGCTGGGTATGCGACTGAAATCGGGCCATATCAGCCAGTTGAAGATGTGCCCCCGCAGAATGGCCAGGGTTTCGGGCGTGCCGTAGAGCGTGATGGGTTTGTCGCGCAACCCCGCCACACTGTCCAGCAAAGGAGGCAGGGACAGGATGTGGTCCAGGTGGGAATGGGTGACGAACACATGGTCGATCCGGGCCAGTTCCTCCAGCCCCAGGCGCATGACGCCGGACCCCGCATCGATCAGGCAATCATCGTCGACCAGGAACGACGTGGTATGACGGCCACCGCGGATGCCCCCGGAGCATCCCAGCACGCGTACTTGCATTGCGATCCTTTCCTGCCTATTTCGACGTATAGGTGAAGACGCCATCCCATTCATCCGGTGGCGGCACCTCACGGAAGTGGGCGATCCGCGCCAGATACACATCCCACAACTTGAGATCATGGCGCCCCCGCAAGGCGACAAGCTTGGCCTCGGCTTCCGTCCAGCGACGGGCCCGGTAATCTTCCAGCGCGGCATCAAAGGCGGCGGTTTCTTCCAGAATGGCCGCGCCTACCTGACCCTGGATCCCCAGGGGCTCATAGATGGCCACCGCCCGATCCTTGCCTTTGACCTTGACCAGATCCACGAAGCGGAACACCAGATCGGGGCAGGATTCCCGGGTGGCCTCGCCCACCAGGACCCCGACGCCGTACTGCCGGGTCAGGGCCTCGAGCCTGGATGCCAGGTTCACCGCGTCGGCCATGACGGTGTAGGCCATGCGAAATTCCGACCCCATGTTGCCGACGCTCATGCGCCCCGTATTGACGCCCACGCCGATCCTGACCTCCGGCCAGCCCCGTGCCACAAGGACAGGGTTCAATTCATCGAGGGAAGCCTGCATGGCCATGGCAGTCAGTACGGCGTCACGGGCATGCTGCTCGTCGCTCATCGGTGCGCCCCAGAAGGCCATGATGGCATCGCCGATGTACTTGTCGATGGTGCCTTTGTTGTGTTGGATCAAGCGGGTCTGATGGGACAGGAAGACGTTGAGCATCTCGGCCAGGCGGGCGGCTTCGAGCCCCTCTGAAATGGATGTGAAACCGACGATGTCGGAGAACAGCACGCTCATCACCTTGGATTCGCCACGCAGGCTGTATCGGGCCGGGTCCTTGGCCATCTCGTCCACCAGTTCGGGGGGCACGTACTGGCCGAAGAGCTTGGTGATCTGGGCCTTGGAACGGGCCTCGACAAAGAAACCGTAGCTCATGTTGATGACAAACAGGCCGAATACGGCCATGAGCATGGCGGCCGAGGGCAGATGCATGTTCCAGGCGGACCAGGCATAGAACACGCCGCCTGCCAAAGCACCTCCCAGGATCAGGGTCACCAGGGCTGACAGCAAGGGTGCCAGGAAAGGCAAGGCGGCTGCCAGGGCCAGCCCGATGGCCAGGATGACCAGGACTTCAACCCGGACCACGTTGGTCGGCTCCCACTTGACCACCCCATCCAGCATGCCGGAGATGAGGTTGGCATGGATTTCGACGCCCGGGAAAATCTTGGATACCGGCGTGACCCTCAAGTCCATGATGCCAGGCGCGGAAGATCCGATCAGCACCGCACGACCTTCGATGTCCGCGGCCGGGACCACGCCCGCCAGCACATCGGCCGCAGAAACATAGGCAAAGGCTCCGGGCTTGCGATAAGGCACCAGGGCCATGCCTCGCTTGTCCAGGGGGACCTGGATGCCTTCGATATCCAGGCGGGCAGGCACGGGCCCCGAGGCGGCATTCACGGTGGTGACCGAGGCCCCCATGGCCTGCTGCAAAGTCATGAGGGCAAGGGAGCCATAGCACTGACCCTGGTAATTGATGGCCATGGGCATGCGTCGGGCAACCCCATCGAAATCCGCCTGCATGTTGAAATAGGCGGCCGTCGCGGCCCGGGCCTGCAGTTGGGGCAGATTGGCGTTGTAGCCGCTGGCAATGAGGGGCTCGATGCCTTTGCCATGCAGGGAATCACAGGCCAGGAGGGGCGCCGGCAACTGGCCCACCACTTCAGGGTGGCTACCGAAGTTGAAGTAATACCCCAATACCGAAGGCCCGGTGGCCAAGGCCTCCGCCAACCGGGCGTCATAATCCAGCTCCGGGCGCAAGCGCTCCAGCAACCCCAGAAAGCCCGATTCATTCATGAGCGGACCACGGGCCAGGTCTTCCAACACGGGCAAGCCCGAACTGCGGTCCGGCTCGGAAAAGATGATGTCGTAGCCTACGGCGGCCACGCCATATTGAAGAAAGAGGCTCTCGGTCAGCGCGGCCATCTTTTCGCGTGGCCAGGGCCAGCGGCCCACCTCCTTCAGGCTTTTTTCATCGATGTCCACGATGACCACCCGGTCATCCACCCCCTGGGGCGCGAACAGACCCACCTTGAAGTCATAGATGACCGCATCCAATTGCTGGATGAAGCCCAACCGATACAAGCCGCCCACATGGCCCAGCAACACCAGCAAAAAAACCACGCCCAAGGCGAACTGACCGATGAAGCGCCGCATTCTCAGGCTGGTGGCAGGCAAGGTGAACTTGATCATGAATCCTCCAGAACCCGGGAAAAAAGCAACCGGCTCATTCGATCAACCGATACAACCGGTCCGGCAACGTACCGCCAGGCGCCAGGCCATCCAGCCGCTCGCCTACCGTATCGGCCAGGACCTGCAAACGCTGGTCGGGGTGCGGGTGTGTCTTGAACAAAAGCGCCACGCGATCGTCCTGTCCGGAGAAGTGGCCGATTTCCTGCAGGACCAGAGGCAGGCCATAGGCATCGTAACCTGCCCGGGCCGCCAGGATCAGGGCCATGCGATCCGCTTCCAGCTCGGTTTCCTTGTCCAGGGCCCTGGCCGCCACCTCGGCGCCATGGCCGATGACATGCTGCGCCATGTCGCCCCCGGTGCCCACCTCCTTGACCAGCGCCCCGCCCAGCCCGGCAATGATCTGGCTGCGCTGAAGCAGCTTGACATGATGGCGGCGGATCACATGGGCAATCTCATGGGCCAGCACGCCAGCGAGTTCAGCCTCGCTGTTCAGTCGTCGGTAGAGCCCCCGGGTGATGAGCACGTAGCCGCCCGGGGCGGCGAACGCATTGATGGCCTCGCTGTCGAGAACGCCGAAATGCCAGACCAGGTCTGGCCGCTCGCTTTGCAGCGCGACCCAGCGCCCAACCCGGTTGACGTAACCCTGGAGTGCGTCATCCCCCACCAAGGGCACTGCACCCAGCAAGTTGCCGACGATCCGCCGACCCAATTGGCGCTCCTGAGCCTCGGAAAGCTGTCCGGCCAAGAGCGCACTCAACAATGGATTGCCGGTTTTGTCAGGTTTTGGCGCTTGGTTTTCTGACGGGGGCGTGGGTTTGGGTTCCACCTTGGCAGGCGGCGTACCCATCGCAAAACCGTGATGGGACATGACACAGAGCATGACACCCATCAGCCAACCCAAGCTGGAGCCACTGCCGGAGGGTCTCATGGCGCTCCCCCGATCAGGTCGAAGCCGCTGCCTGGGGAAGACTCCGACACGGGCCTGGGCATGTAGGCCAGCGCCCTGGTGCGCAATCCACCCTCTTCGGCAAAGCGGCGCGCCTGGGGCGCAGCCACAGACCAGGATTCCAGCCGGGCCAATTGAACCTCGTCGAAACTGGCTTTTTCCAAATCCCCCGCGTCCAGGCCCCGCAAGCCTGCCGTGGCCGTCACACGGCCCGGGTCCGGTCCACGTCTGACGACATCCCGGGCACTGGATAGACTGTCCGAGAGGCTGGCCCCGCTGGGCGCCCCGCGCCGAACATAGAGCAATCTGACCCAGCCCGTGGTGGCTCCCAGGCGAACCTGGGTCCACCCCCCCCGGTTGGCCAGCAACTGCACCCGGGCATTTTTCCTGACCTTGCCCAGGGTAGTGGCTTGGGCAGAGGGGGTTGCACGCACCGTGTCATCCCGAAGCATCACGCCCTCCACGGCCTGGGCCACACCGCTCTGGGGAATAAGCCATATGATGAGGAACAGCAGGATGATGGGCATAAAGGGTCCCCGGGCAAGCAGGGTGTATTTGTTTGAGTTGAAATGATACGAAATTACACAGACCCGGACATAGCGATATGATTCACACATGATCCAGTTCCAGGCCATCAACGAGACCCTGACGCGACGCGGCGCTGCCACCCTGAGCTGGCTCAGGGGTTGGGGCAGCCTGATCTGGTTCGCCTACAGCGCCCTGGTCCATGCCCTGAGCCCGGCCACCTACAACAGCGCGACGCGATCCGTCATCCAGAAGCAGATCTATTTCACCGCCTGGCAGATCCTGCCGGGGTACACCCTGTTTGCCGCCTTGCTGAGCTTCGTCATCATCCAGATCGTCGTCTCCACGGCCCGGGACTTCGGCCTGTCGGATTTTGCGCTGGAAACCGTGATCCGGGTTCTGGTCCTGGAAATATTGCCCCTTGTGACGGCCTTGTTCGTAGCCCTGCGCTCCAGCGCTGCCATCAATACCGAAGTCGCCCTGATGAATGTCCACAATGAAATCAAGGCACTGGAGGATTTGGGCGTGGATGCCATGCAGCTGGAATTCATCCCCCGGGTCATCGGCGGCACCCTCTCCGTGCTGGCCTTGAGTACGGTGAGCGGATTGATGGCACTGATCCTGGCCTACGTCGTGGTCTACGGCGCCCACCCCTGGAATTTCCCGGCCTACACCCTGGTGGTCAGCAAGATATTCGATCTGGGCATCCTCCTGGGATTGGGTTTCAAGGTGGTCCTGTTCGGCATGGCCGTCACCGTCATCCCCATTTCCGAAGGACTCAGGGCCCCGAGCAAGTTGTTCTTCGTGCCAATCGCCGTGCTACGGGGCATGGTGCGGCTGTTCTTTGTCCTGATGCTGATCGAAGTGGCCTCATTGGCCCTGAAGTACATCTGACATGGCCGCCCTGCCCGATTCGAACCGCTCGCCCACCCTTGAGGAGGGACTCCGGTTTCTCGGGACCGACCGTGTGGAACTGAAATGGGTCGAGGATCTTGCGGGGGGCCGGAGCATGATCGATTCAGCCCCGGATTCGGCCGTCCTGGTCACGGAAGCCCTGCCTTTGCGCGCCAACCTGTCGGTGCTGGAGAATATGGCCATCGTGCCCCAGTACCGACACGACACGCCCTACGAAGCGGCGGCCGACCAGGCCTGGCAGTTGCTGTCCCGGCTGGAGGTCACGGCCATGGCCTTCAAGCGCGACCCTGATCTGACCTCGGAAGAGCGCTTCCAGGCCAAGTTCCTGCGTGCCATCATGGCGGCACCGCCTATAATCGTGATCGACCGCCCCGGCCAGTTGTTGCCGGACACCCATTACCCGCCCTTCCTGGGACGCTGCCTGGCGACTCTGGAAAACCATTTCGAACAGTGCTGGATCGTGGACTACCTATGGAACGAGCCCCTGTACGCGCCCCGCTGATCAAGAACCTGGAGTTCAAGGTTGGCCTGCTGATGGTCCTCACCGGCATCATCGCCCTGGCATTCCTGATTTACGTGCTGCATGCCCGGGGGGCCTTCGAAGACAGCCAAGCCCTGGTGTTGACGGCCGACAATGCCGATGGCGTCAGTATCGGCATGCCCGTGACCTTTTCGGGCTTTCCCATCGGTCAGGTGCGTCGCATGACCCTCACCGACGAAGGGCAAGTCCGCCTGACCGTGGACGTGCCCGAGAAAAACCTGCGCTGGCTGCGCAGCACCAGCGTGTTCACCCTGGAAAAACCCCTGGTCGGCGGGGCCAAGATTCGTGCCTATACGGCCAACCTGCAGGACCCGGCCCTGGTGCCCGACGCGGAGATCCCCCTCCACACCGGGGATACCTCCCAGGAGATTCCCGTCATCGTGGCAAAGGTCCGGGCCATCCTGGAAAACGTTCAGGCCATGACCCAGTCAGGCTCCAGCATCGACCAGACCCTGACCCACGTCAGCACCATCACCGGCCGCATGTCCGGCCCCTATGGCCTCATGGAAGGTGTCCTGGGGGATGGCGAGAAGGCCCGCAAGCTCGTGGACACCATCGATCACGCCAACACCGTGCTCAAGTCCGTCAACGGCATCTCCTTGCGGGTGGACGGCATGCTGGGCAAGACCGAACAACGACTGTTTGCAGAAGGTGGCGCCATGGACGAAGTCCAGCAATCCCTGGCCCAGATCAATGTCCTGCTCCGGGAGGCCCAAGGCAGCCTGAAGAAGGCGGACGCCATCCTGGGCAATGCTGAGGCCATCTCGGCGGACGTCAAAGGCGCCACCACGGATATCGGGACCCTGCGCGCCGAGGTGGACGACAGCCTCAACAAGGTCAATCACCTGATCAATGACATCAACCGAATCTGGCCCTTCAAGGGCGAGGGGGAGTTGACCCTGCCATGAAACCCGGCTTGACCTCCCCCCTGTCCCGGCGGCTCCGCCACCTGCCCTGGCTGCTGGCCTTGGCCCTGGCAGGCTGTGCCGGCGGCCCACCGCCCGCAGATTGGAAACTGAACACCCAGAACCATCTGGCCAGCCATGCCCGCCATTTTCTCGACGGTGACACACGCCTGGCCGACCTGAACCTGGAAAAGGCCCGCGCCCAGGCTGCCCGCACGGCCAGGCCCGATATCCTGGCCAGGGTGGAGCTCATTGGGTGCGCGGCCCGTTCTGCCGCCCTGGATTGGGACGGTTGCCCGCGCTTCCAGGCCCTGGCCGCCCAGGCCAGCCCTGAAGAACTCGCCTATGCCCGCTTTCTGGCCGGTGACTGGCAGGCTGCAGATGCAGACCGTCTGCCGCGCCCCTACCGGGATCTTGCGAATGCCTCCCAGCCCCCCGCCCGCCTGGCAGCCCTGGCATCCATCCAGGACCCCCTTTCACGATTGATCGCTGCCGCCAGTCTCCTGCGCCAGGGAGAATTGCAGGAGGATGGCGTTGCCCTGGCCGTCGAAACCGCTTCGGAACGAGGCTGGTTGCGCCCTCTTCTGGCCTGGCTGGGCCTCCATGCCAAACTGGCCCAGGCGGCAGGCGACACGGCCAAGCTGGACGCCTTGAACAAGCGCATCGAACTCGCCCACCAGGCAAAACCCCGGGCTGATTGATCGAACGTTCACCCCATCATGGCAGACCCACAAGCTGTCACTTCCTCCCTATAATCCGGCACCCGGAGAGAGGAAACATATGGATATGATTCTGGCGGCATTGCACGCGCCCTGGCCCTGGTATGTTGTGGGACCGTTGATTGGTTTGATGGTGCCCATGATGCTGTTCATCGGCAATCGATCCTTCGGCATTTCCAACAACCTGCGCCATCTGTGCGCCATCACCCAGCCCAAGCAGGTGGAGGTGGATTTCTTCAAGTACGACTGGAAGGAACATACCTGGAGCCTGGTGTTCGTCATTGGCACGGCCCTGGGCGGCTTCCTGGCCGGTGTGGTGTTTGCCGACCCCAATCCGGTCCAGATCTCCGCGCAGACCGTGGCCATGCTTCAGTCGTGGGGCTTCGCTCCGCCTTCTGGACCCATGGTCCCGCCCGAGATCTTCGACCCGAACCTGCGCAACCTTACCCTCCTCTTTGCCAGCGGGGTCCTGGTGGGCTTTGGGACCCGCTACGCGGCCGGCTGCACGTCGGGTCATGCCATTACCGGCCTGTCCACATTGCAGCTGTCCTCGCTGTATGCCGTATTGGGCATCTTCGCCGGCGGTCTGTTCTCTTCCTGGATTCTGGTGCCATGGTTGCTGCAATAAAACGCTATTTCCCGTACCTGCTGGCCGGGTGCGTGTTCGGCTTCATCCTGGTCAAGGGCGAGGCTGCCTCCTGGTACCGCATACAGGAGATGTTCCATTTCCAGAGTTTCCACATGTACGGCATCCTGTTTTCCGCCATCGCCACCGGCCTCATCAGCACCCAGATATTGCGTTACCTGGGGCGGCGACGGTCCCTGGACGGGCAACCCATCGAAATCCCGGTAAAACCCCCGGGGCGCAAGAACTACATCTACGGAGGCCTGACCTTCGGCATTGGCTGGGGCCTGATCGGTCTGTGCCCGGGGCCGGTGTTTGCACTCGTAGGCATGGGCTCCATCGGCGCCCTGGTAGTCCTGGCCGGTGCCCTGCACGGCACTTGGTTGTATGGCGCCCTGAAAGACAAGGTGCCCCATTAGTTGATTGGACCCATTGATCAAATGGATTTTTTTGACACTATGGGAAGCGGGGACTAATCTCCCGCCTGGTCTTGAACGCCCTTTCCCAAAGTTTTGGAGGAGTTGATAACTATGCGCACTATCCTGATGAGTCTTCTGGCGTCCGCAGGCCTCTTGGCCGGTACGGCCTCCGCCGCCCCCCTGATGTCCGCCGAGTGGGCGGCCCAGGCTTGCCAGTACTGGAACACCAACCCGGCCCTGACCACCGAATTGGCTGAGCGTTGGGCCCCCAACGATGGCGGCCGCGGCTACAAGATCATCCACATGTACCCTACCGATTGCGGCGAGCCCAGCAAGGTGGAGATGACCATTTCCACCAAGGGTGGCAAGACCACCTGCGTCCACGGCGGCGCCATCAAACATGGCGACCTGAATTTCGACATGGACTACAAGATGCATGCCGAAACCAAGCGCTGGCGTGAAATGGGGGCTGGCGAATACGGCCCCATGCGGGCCATGATGTTCGGTCGCCTGAAATTCGAAGGTCCCAAGGGCGAAGCCATGAAGGTCATGGGCCCCTTCGAGCAGTTCCTGCTGATCCCCGGCAAGGTGCCCGGGGATGATGCGTGCCCGGCTAAGTAATCGTCCGGCACTCACCTCCTGACCCAGCCGGCATTGCCCGGGTGGGTACGCGCTAAAAAAACGCCCCGAGAGGGGCGTTTTTCGTTGCCGCTACCGATCACCCTTCCACGGGAAAACCGCTTTCCACTTCCTGGGGGGTGGCGTCCCGGACGGAAATGACTTCCGCCACGCAGACGGCATTATGCCCGGCCAGGGGATGGTTGCCGTCCAGGGTGATCTTGCCCTCCTGGATATCCACCACGCGGAAGGTCATCACGTCCCCGGCATCGTTCTGCAACTGGGCCTCGGCGCCCACGTAGCGAATCTGGGGCGGCACGTTATCGATGTCGTCGATCACGATCAGCTCAGGATCGCTCGGTCCAAAAGCCTTTTCAGGCGTCAGCTCAGCGCGGACCTCGTCGCCCACCCTGGCCCCCTCCAGAGCCTGCTCGATCTCCTCGAACAGCCCGCTGCCGGCACCGTGCACGTAGCCCGTGGGCATATCCTGCTGCCCCATGACCCGGCCGCTCTCATCCAGTACGGAATAACGGATGTAGACCACCTTGTTCTTTGTTACCACCTGCTCGCTCATGCTGCACCTTTAAATGTATTGAAGGCGCATTCTAGCAGAGCGGCCCTTACCCTCAGTCCGTCACGCCCCGGCGCATGACGCCCCCGGCCTCCATGACGGCCGACACCGCGCCACCTCCCCCGCGACAGATGGGTCGATCCAGTTGGGCCGGCGCCGCACGGCCCAGGCATTGATAGAGTTGGCGCAACTTGGCCCGATACAGCCGATCGAAGTCGGCCACGCTTTCCACGGGGTTGTAATCTCCGAACCACCAGAACCAGTCTGAGCTTTCACAGGACTTGAGCACCGCCTCTGCCCGGGCACGGGTGGTCTCATCCAAACCGCCGCCGGCCAGGGTTTCATCATAGGCCGCCTTGGCCGCGCAAAGCAGGTCCCAGGCCCGGTTCTTGGCCGCATCGCCGATCCAGGTGGTGAAATCACCATAGACCCAGCTCCCGGCCACGAGGCTGGGCAGCTGGCCCACCTGATCGGGAAACAGATCCAGGTACTCGCCGAAGGTGGTCACCCTGAGGGTTCCATGGTTCGCCAGGGCGTGATACAGCTCGGTCAGAAAATAATGCCCGTTGTACGGGTAATACTCCCAGGCATTCTCCCCATCCAGCACAATGGCGATGAGCGGGTCTTCACCGGCATGGCGGTAGCCCTCCTCCACTTGATGCAGGAAATGGCGTACTGCATCCGTGGAAAACCAGCCTTTGTATTCAAAGCCGATGAGATCGGACAGATGATCGTCCCGGAAGAACAGGGCCAGGCCGTCCGGGGCCAACCGGTAGGGTCTGGCCAGGGCCGCGTGACGGCGTTGGTTCCAGTCTGCACCACCGCCCAGGGTATGCCTGAGCACACCTTCCCCGGTCGCGGCCCAGGCCACACCTTCCCCCGCCAACAGATCCAGGGCGGCTCGGGATACCCCACCCTCAGCCGGCCAGCAGCCCCTGGGCGTCTGTTGGAAGACGGCCCGATGGGCAGCCAGGGCGCCCTGGACATGGGCACGGGCCCGCTCGGCACCCCCCGGGTAGTCGGACGATTCAGGCAGGGCCAGACCCGGGCGCGCATCGCGTGCGGCGCCAAGATCCAGCAGCAGGGGCAGTATCGGGTGGCTATGGGGCGTGCTGGACAACTCGATGCGACCTTCCCGGGCCAGGGTCCGGTAGCGAGGCAGCAGGCTGCCGATCACGGTGCCATAGAGATCAAACAGATAGCGCCGTTCCTCCAGGGAAAAGCCGCCGCCTCGCTGCATCAGCTCCAGCACCCGGGGCTGATCGCGCCGGACCGATTCGCCCGTCCAGGCCAGGTGGTACCAGGTCACCAGATCCGACAGGAATGCCCCCGAGAGATAATCGTAGCCTTCAGCGCCCTGGCGAGCCGCCACCTGGATGATGTCGCGCAGGCGTACAAACCCCGGAAAGGGCTCCAGCATGGTCGGGACATTCAGCTTCAGACAGCGTTGCGCCAGGTCTGCGCGTTCCTCCCGGCCAAGCGCATCCAGGTCCGGCTTGATGAGCAGGGCCAGCAAGGGATCCTTCAACACCCCGGTCTGGAATTGGCGCGTGTAATCCTCCAACTGATCCAGCAGGCTGGGCACGAAGTTCACCACCGCCCGCATGCCCGGTTGCCGCTCCAGATGCGCCGCCATGTCGGCGTAGTCCTTCATGGCATGGAGATAGGTCCAAGGCAGGCGATAGGTCCCGTCCTCGGTCCGGTAATCGGGCTGGTGAAAATGCCAGCAAAGCACTAGGTTCAACATGGTGCAGACTAGGATACCGCCGTTCGGGCGCACTCAACCACCGTTCAGCGATCCAGCCAAAAAATATTCAAGATACGGGAATCCGTGCCGATACAACCAATAGGACGCACTGACTACAAAGGCCAAGACCTCTCATGACGAATCGCGCGGAAGCCCTCGCCAACGATATCGCCCAATTGGTGACACTCCCGACCATCTATTTCGAGGTCAAGCGGGTAATCGACTCTCCCAACAGCTCACTGGCAGACCTGGCCAAGGCCCTGTCCATGGATCCCGCCCTCTCGGCCAAGCTCCTGCGTATCGTCAACAGTCCGTTCTACGCCCAGTCCCGCCCGGTGGAAACCATCACCCGGGCGGTCAGCATGCTGGGCACCCACCAGATTCATGACCTGACCCTGGCGGCTTCGGTATCCAGCACCTTCGCCAAGATACCGGCCGACAAGATGGACGTGGCCACCTTCTGGAAGGGCTGCGTATTCCGGGCCGAGGCGGTCAAGACGCTCGCCGCCCAGTGTGGCCTGCGGGAAAAGGAACGCTTTTTCATCCAGGGCTTGCTGAGTGACCTGGGCCACATGGTGTTGTACCTCAAGGCTCCGGCTGAAGCACTACAGGCACTGCATGTGGCCGAAGCAGGCGCGGAGCCCCTGCACATCGCGGAACGTCGGCTGCTGAACTGCGACTATGCCCAGGTCGGCAGTGCCATGCTGAAAGCCTGGGGATTGCCCGGAGCGATCCACATTCCCATCGCCAACCAGTTGGAACCCGAAGAGGGGGCCCCCCATACCATGGATGCCGCCCTGCTGAACATCGCCGGCGCCCTGGCCTGGGCAGAACACCATGGGTCCGACCCAGTCGCGGGCGTGGTGAAGCAAGCCTGGGAAATCACCTCTCTGCGGCCCGAGGACATGTCCGAACTCATGGCCGAGGTGCGCATCGGGGCCCACCAGATGTCCGAAATCCTGAACGGGTTCCTGTCCAAGGCCGCCTGAGGCCGGACGCAACCCCGATCAGGGACGCTTGGGATACTCCCGCCATTTGAGCCAGAGCACCGACAGGGCCAGGCAGAAAGTCACGGCATTCGCCAGCACGATGGGCAGGCTTCCCAGCAGGATGCCATAGAGCAGCCAAAGCCCGACCCCGGCGGTAAACAGCAGATACATGTGCAGGGACAAACCCGAGACATCCCGGGTACGCCAGGATTTCCAGGCCTGGGGAATGAAGGCCGCCGTGGTGAGGATCGCCGCAGGATAACCGATCCACTCGGCCAGGGAGGGATCCGGCGTGATCGACATGTCAGCGGGGCCTAATCGAACACCACCGTCTTGTTGCCATAGACCAGGATACGGTTGTCGATATGCCACTTCACGGCCCTGGACAACACCACTTTTTCCAGATCAGCCCCTTTCTGCACCAAATCCTCCAGATCGTCCCGGTGGGAGATGCGGGTCACGTCCTGCTCGATGATGGGCCCGTCATCGAGCACCTCGGTGACGTAGTGGGAAGTGGCGCCGATCAGTTTCACACCCCGCTCAAAGGCACGCTGATAGGGCTTGGCACCATGGAACGCCGGCAGGAAGGAATGATGAATGTTGATGATCCGGTTCGGATAATCCTGGATGAAACCCGGCGACAACACCTGCATGTAACGGGCCAGGACGATGAAATCCACGTGGTGCATGGCCAGCAGGGCCTTTTGTTGGGACTCGGCCTCGGGTTTGTTGTCCTTGCTGACATGGATGTGCTGGAAGGGCACCTTGTAGGCCTCGGCCAGCCAGTGGGTATCGGGATGGTTGCTCAGGATGAGGGGAATCTCGCAATACAACTCCCCGGCATGCCAGCGATAGAGCAGGTCGGCCAGGCAGTGGTCATACTTGGACACAAAAATGGCCAGACGCGGCTTGACCGAAGACAGGGAGAGACGCCATTGCATGTCATGCTCCGCCGCCACGGGGGCGAAGGCCTCCTGGAAACGGTGTATGCCCAGATCAAAGCCCTCCAGATCCCATTCCACCCGCATCAGAAATAGCCCGGCCCCACTGTCCTGATGCTGATCCGCATGCAGGATGTTGGCATTGTAGGCCAGCAGGAAATTGGCAATGGCGGCCACCAGCCCTTTTTTATCCGGGCAGGCCACCAACAGGACGGCAGTATTGCGCATGGCTGTTCGTGTCGGTTTGTGCAGGTGCAAAACCCGGCAATGATACCTGTAAACCGGACCCCAAGATCGCCTGTTTGGCATCAGTACATTGAAATCACTGGCCTTTTTCTGGCACGGAATTTGTCTGAAAAAATGGGTTGACGTATCCGACAGCGACACTAGAATTAGCGCAGCCAACACAACCCAGGCACTACATTTAGTGTTTGCTAATATACCGCCAAACATGGCGCAGAGACTGAAAACCCACAGGAAGGAGAAGCCCCGATGCAGCTTGCCAACGATATTCAGCCCGCCAGCCCCGTCCCGCCGTTGCCGCATTCTGTTGAGACTGACAGCACCGCCGCCGCCTACCTGGACCATCGCATCATCCGTCGCAATGGCGCCGTGGTGGCCTTCGAGCCCGGCAAGATCGCCGTCGCGCTGACCAAGGCCTTCATTGCGGTGAATGGCGGGCAAGCGGCTGCTTCTGCCCGCATCCGGGACCTGGTGGAGCAGCTGACGGGTAGCGTGGTGCAGGCCCTGATCCGGCGCCAGCCCAACGGCGGCACATTCCACATCGAAGATATCCAGGACCAGGTGGAACTGGCCCTGATGCGATCGGGCGAGCACGAAGTCGCCCGAGCCTATGTGCTGTACCGGGAGCGCCGGGCCGAGGAACGGGCCAAGCAGCGCCAGGCCGACGCCGAGGAACATACC
>DYHB01000179.1 GCA_020724415.1 Thiobacillus sp. | reverse complement strand
CGCTTCCAGGCTGTAGTTTTCCGGCGTCTCGCTCTGGAGCTCCACCCGTTCGATGTAGCCCCGTGGCACCAGTTTCTCGATCCAGCCATGGTAGGCCGGGGGCATGGGGATGGCGCCGGACAGGGCCGTCAATGCCTCCAGGCGAAGATTCTTTGCCCGGGCCCCGGTCAGCACCAGTTTGCCGTCGCTGTCCAGGCGGGACTGGATGCGCAAGCTGGCGGTCTCCAGGCCGGGATTGCCGGCGATGCGGAAACGCATGCTTTCCGCGATGAAGGTGTGGCGATCCTGGTTGCGGGTCCAGCCCAGCCTGCCTTCGATGGTCTCGAAGCGCATGTCCGGCCGGTCTTCGGCCAGGGACAAGGCCACGTCTGCCAGGCGCACATCCCCGGTCAGGCTCTGGATGCGGCCTTGGCCAAGGGTGATCCAGAAGCGCAGGTCCCCCGACCCATCCCGCATCTGGTCCTGGGCCCAGGGTGCCCAGCGGGCCAGTGCCGAGGCCGAGGCCCGATCGACCCGGGCGTAGATCTTGCCCTGCCAGCGTTCCCAGTCATGGATGCTGTCGCCGTGGAGGTCGGCGCGAACATCCAGGGCCTGGGCCGAGTCCCCAGGGGGGCTGGCCTTGATGCCCAGTTCATGACGGCCGTTGTGATTGCGCAGGATCAGGTTGACTCGGTTCAGGGTCAGGGGCGGTGCGCCCAGTTGTTGATCGTTCCACACCAGGCGTCCGTCCGAGACCATGATGTGGCGCTGGCTGAGCAGCCAGTCGGGGAAAGGGCTCGGCGGACCGGGACGGTTGACAGGAATGTCTGCCACATGGATGAAGCCGTCGGTATCGCGGCGTATTTCCAGGCTTGGGGCATACAGGGCCAGGTGACGCAGGCGGACATCCAGGGTGAACAGGCCCAGCCAGGAGAGGGTGGCGTCCACCCGGGGCAGGGCCAGGGGGGCCTGGCCGTCGGCGTGGGCCAGGGTGACATCCCGCAGGCTGAAACGGGGGTTGAATCCGCTCCAGCCGGCCTCGATGCGGCTCAAGCGGATGGGCACCCCCACGGCCTGGCTGGCGAGGGCCTCGATGTCATCCCGATAGTGGTCCACGTTGGGCATGACCACCAGGCGCAGGAAAAGCGCGGCCGCACACACGAGGATGACCGCGACCCCCGCGCCATAGGCGGCGTAGTGCAGGATTCTGGACAGGATCGGGGTCATCTCGGAGTGGTGGCTGGGATGGGGAACAATGCCATGGGTGCGGGGCCGAGGGAAGGGCGCTCAGGAATCCGGGCGGGTTCGGGTCAGCTCCAGGGTGATCTCGGCTTCCGTGCAATCGTTGAACCGATCCTGGTTGAAGGCCAGGATGCCACCGGCCATTTCATGCCAGGCAAAGCCGGGGTTCCAGTCTGCCCGGGCATGGCTGCCCTGGCCGCGCCGGGGCAGGCAGAGCAAATGCCCGACGCCATAGAGCAGGTTGTAGGGGCGACCAAGGCGATGTTGCTGTTCCAGGAAGAACCAGGCGTCCAGGGCATCGTCGAAGCGCTCGCAATGGGCCGGATAGTCCTGGGCACCATGGTTGTGGCGCCATTGGGGCGAGTGCACCGGCAAGGGACGGGGGCGGACGAAGGTCTGGAAGTGGAGATGGTTCACCGAGGCATAGGCGCCGTAGCTGTTGTAGCTGAGACCGAAGCCGGGCAGGGATGTTCCCAGTGCCTGGGTCAGGTGCCAGGCAAACAGGTGCAGTTCCTGGTTCAGCATCTGGGGCAGCGCCTGGTCGGGTTCCGGCACCAGCAGGCCGTGCCAGGGCGCGAAGGGAAACTTGTTGTAGAGCAGCCGACAGGGCCGGCCCAGCAAGGGGCCCTGCCACAGCACTTCCCGGGCCAGGAAGGGCTTGTTGAAATGGAATCCCTGGGCATTGAAGGCCGGCGGCGTCCCCCCCGCCACGCCCTGGCCACTGGCCCGGGCCGGGCGCAGGGCCCGCAGGGGGTTGAATTGCAGCTCCCAGGGGCCTGTATTCCGGTAGCGGGTGGTTTCGATGGCGTCAAAGCCCATGGCCATGAGCTTGAGAAACACCATCAGGTCGTCCTCGGGGGCCTCGGGTGCGCGCCCGTCACGCAGGCGGCTGCGCAGATCGCCGGCCAATGTCTGGAAGCGTTCGGCCAGGCGGGGTTTCAGACGTGGCCAGATGTCCGGGTCAAAGCTGGCGTTGGCCAGCACCAGGATGTAGGGCCCCAGGCCGGGTTCGTCGAGCTGGCGTTCCAGGCCGGCAATGAAGGCCTGATGCAGGGCCTGGGGGCTGGACAGGATATCCGGCAGGGTCATGCCGGGGTGTAGGCCAGGTTGGGTGCCAGCCATTTCTCCGCTTCGGCCAGATCCCAACCCTTGCGCCGGGCATAGTCTTCCACCTGGTCCCGGTCGATCTTGGCGACGGCAAAGTAGCGGGCGTCGGGGTGGCTGAAGTAGAAGCCGGACACCGAGGCCATGGGCAGCATGGCGTAGCTTTCGGTCAGGCTCACGCCGATCCGGGCCGGCACGTCGAGCAGCTCGAACAGGGCGCCTTTCTCGCTGTGTTCCGGGCAGGCCGGGTAACCGGGCGCCGGGCGTATGCCCCGGTATTCCTCGGCAATGAGTTGTTCGCCGGTGAGGGTTTCGGTCTCCGCGTAACCCCAGAACTCCGTGCGCGCCCGCTGG
>DYHB01000041.1:4525-21898 GCA_020724415.1 Thiobacillus sp. | reverse complement strand
TCCCCGAGGTGTCCCTGGTGGCCATCCTGGACGCGGACAAGGAGGGCTTCCTGCGCTCCGAGCGTTCCCTGATCCAGACCATCGGCCGGGCTGCCCGGCACCTGAACGGCACCGCCATCCTCTACGCCGACAAGATCACCGATTCCATGCGCCGTGCCATGGACGAGACCGATCGGCGCCGGCACAAGCAGACCGAATTCAACACGGCCCACGGCATTGTCCCGAAAGGGGTCCAGAAGAAGATCAAGGACATCATCGACGGTGTCTATGACGTTGCAGAGGCCGAAAAGGCCCTCAAGGTGGCCCAGGACCGGGCCCACTACGGCGCCATGGGCGAGAAGGAGTTGACCAAGGAAATCAAGGCGCTGGAGAAGGAGATGCTGGCAGCGGCCAAGAACCTGGAATTCGAAAAGGCGGCCGCCTTGCGGGACCAGATGCACAGCCTAAAGAAGCTGATCTTCGGTGCTGAAGGCGGTGCACCAAACCCCTGAACCCCCATCGCCCGGCCGAAGCCAGGTGCGGGCACCGTGCGCCCGGGATGACGGCCCAGGCGGTGATCAGTACTTGGGCACGTATTCCTGCACGTAGGTGGGGGCGTAGCCCCCCGGGGCCCCGGGCGCGGGAAGATAGCTGCGGACCGGCTGACCCGGCGCATAGGAGTAGGTGGACTGAAGTTCCTTGTCGCGCCGCTCGGCCTCCCGGCCCACGGCTTCGAAGCGCTTGCGCACCTCATCCTCGATGAAACCGTCCGAGACCAGGGGGGGCGGCGGGACCATGGGCAGGACATGAGCCCGGTACACCAGCCGCACCGGGCGGCTCTTACCCAGGATGCGCCATTCGCCGCTCATGGCCACCACAGACCCGGACACGGCCCGGAAGCGGATCAGGTCCGGGGCGTGTTCCTCCATGGCCAGGACCACGTGGTCGGGCATCATGAAGGAGAACATGCCGGAATCGGCCCGCTGCTCCACCCGCAAGGGGCGTCCGGGCTTGGAGATGATTCGGCTCACCACCATGCTGGGCACGAACTGGGTCAGGCGGTCGTAGTCGGTCAGGGTTTTCCAAAGGGTGGACGGGTCCGCGTCCACGCCCATGCTGGCACTTACCCGGATGCCGGTCAGCCCGGTGTCTGCCTTGACCCAGACATCCTTGCTGGCCATGGCTGGAGTGCTGATCAGACCCGAAAGGGCCAGGGGCGCCAACACGCGCCAAAATCCAACGGGAAGATTCATGGTTTATTCCTGTTCTTGCGCCGCTCCATTTCCGCCGAGAAGACGGCCACCCAGGTATTCACCTGTTGCTGGGCGATGGCGTGGGCCATGGCGGGCGGGTAGGGGGATTTCATGAGGTCCATGCGCATTTCGTAACTGAGTTTGACCGGCTTCTTCCCGCTGAGTTGCCAGGTACCTTGCACATCCTTGAACAGTCCGTTCAGGAACAGGATACGCATTTCCTTGGAAGGCTTCTCGTCAATCTGCATGGTACCGAAATACGGGACCTTCAGGGTGCCGGCCATCAATTCACCTTGCTGTTCCACCAGTTTGCGGGAGCCGTTGTCCTTGACTACCCGATTCAGCCGTATGCCGGGGACGAATTCAGGGAAGCGGTCATAGTCGGTCAGTACCGACCAGGCCTCGGCGGGAGCCACATCAGGCTCCAGGGCGCCGGCCACGATGATGACGTTCCCCTCCTGGCGAACGGTCAGGCGCGGATCGGCCTGGACGGGCAGGCTGACGCCAACCAGCAGGCAGGTCAGCAGCGGTAGCAGGAATGAAGGCTTCATGAACCAGGGTTGGCCGGGCTGGGCCGGCAGCGGGCTTCCGGAAACCAACACAGCGAATGATCGCGATATAGTAAGTATATCCATAGAACGGGGGGCGAGCGTGCATGGCAGCTTGAGGGGCAACGGATACCTGGTGAATCTGGTGTTCCTGGTGGTTTTGGCCCTGGGGGCCTGGAGCTACTTCGCCATGCCCAGGGCCCAGTATCCCGAGGTCCGGCTGAACTGGGTCGCCGTGGCCACCGTTTGGCCGGGGGCATCGGGTGAGGATGTGGAACGCTACCTGACCCTGCCCCTGGAATCGGCGGTGCGCCAGGTGCCCGGCGTGCATTACGTGGCGGCCACGTCGCGGGACCATGTCTCGGCCCTGGTGATCCGGTTCCGGGATGCTTCGGTCAGTGAAATGTCGGCTCGGATCCAGGAACTGGCCCGGGTTGTGCAATCAGCTTCAGGGGCGTTCCCAACCGAGGTGCAACACCCCCAGCTCCTGGAGCTCACCACCTCCAGCCTGTTCCATACCGCCATGATTACCCTGGGCGGCGAAGCCCAGGACGGGGAGCTGTGTGCCCTGGCCGAAACCGTCCGCCAGGAGCTGGAAGGCATGGAAGGCGTGGGACGGGTATGGGCCTACGGCCTGCGCAAGCCGGAACTGAGGGTGGAATTCGACCCTGGGGCCATGGCTGCGGAGGGAGCGCTGCTGGAGGGCCTGGTGGAGACCTTGAAGCGGCAGGCCAGGGGTTATCCGGCCGGAGGCCTGAACCTGGATGGTCAACATTATTCCGTCCGGGTCCTGGGTCTGGGGGCCAATCCGGATTGGATGCTGGATCTGCCGGTGCCCACGGCCGGGGGCGGCAGCGTGGCCCTGGAACGGGTGGCCTCGGTGGGCTATGGTCTTTCCCAACCCCGGGAGCGGGTCACTCAGGATGGCAAGCCGGCCATCCTGCTCACCGTGATGAAGCAGGAGCAGGCCAACACCCTGGCCCTGATGGATGAAATTCGTGCCTACGTGGCCAGCAAGAACCGGCTTCTGGGGCGGGAGGCCCTGCAGATTGCCGACGATCAGACCGGGTCCACTCGCCACTCCGTGCGGGCCATGGAACTGAATGCGGTGCTGGGCCTGATACTGGTGCTGGCCATCGCCTGGCTGGCCCTGGGCCGGCGCATGGCCCTGCTGGTGAGCATCGGGGTGCCCTTTGCCCTGGCCGCCATGTTCCTGGTGCTGTACTTGTCCGGCCAGACCCTGAACGTATCGGTGCTGCTGGGCGTGGCCATCGTGCTGGGCATTCCGCTGGATGATGCCGTGGTGGTGGCCGAGGCCATCAGCATGCGGCTGAACCGGGGCATGGATCGCATGGCGGCCTTGGCGGATGCCTTGAAGGAGGTCAGCATGCCGGTCACGGCCTCGGTCCTGGCCACCGTGGCGGCCTTTGCGCCCTTGATGTTCCTGGAGGGCATCATGGGCAAGTTCATGTTCGTGGTGCCCCTGACGGTCATCCTGACCCTGCTGGCCAGCCTGGTGGCTTCCCTCTGGATACTGCCCAGCCATGTGGCAGGCGGTTTGGGGTGCCGCGCCGGTTCGGCCACTCCCGATCCTTTGCGCACCCTGGTCCAGCGCCGGTTGCGGCACGTCTATGGCCGTGCCCTGGCCATGGCCTTCCGTCATCCTGGCAGTGTGGCCTCGGTGTTCCTGGCCGTGTTCCTGGCGGCGGGCCTGGCGCTCCAGCAGGGCTGGGTGGGCGTCCAGTGGTTCACATCAGACCCCCTCCGCGTGTTCAATGTGAATGTGGTCATGCCTCCGGCCAGCGGCCTGGATGCCACCTTGGCCACCACCCAGGAAGTGGAACGTCGCTTGCGGGCGTCCGGGCGCCCCGGCGAGGTCCAGTCTGCCATCTCGGTGGCCGGGCTCCAGTTCACGCCCAACGAACTGCTGACCGGCGACAACGTGGGCCAGGTGACCGTGAGCCTGGCTCCGGATGGACCAGGCATGCGTTCGGTGACGGCTTTCGTGGCATCGGCGCGGGAGGCCGTCCTGGGCGTGCACGGGGCACATAAGGTGGCATTCCAGGTGCTGTCCGCAGACCTGCCCAGCCTGTCGGCCCTAAATCTGCGATTGGCAGGTCCGGATCAGGCCCGGGTACTGGCGGCCTGGGAGAGCCTGAGCGTGCTCCTGGAACAGATGCCGGCATTGACCGACCTTAAGGTGGACACCGTGATCGGCAAGCCGCGCCTGACCCTGCGTCTGAACAGCTCCGCCGCGGCCCGGCATGGTGTCGACCCGTACAGGCTGGCCGGCTATGTCCGGTTGCACCTGGATGGGGCGCCCGTAGCCCAGGTGGCCGATGGTGAAACCCTGGTCGACGTGGTGGTACGCGGCAAACCCATGGATGCCCAGGCCATCCAGGACTGGCTCAACAAACCCGTGTTGCTGCCGAGTGGCAACAAAGTGATGGCCGGCGAGCTGTTCAGCCTGGAATTCGAGCCGGCGGCCGGCCAGTTGCGGCGCATCAACTACCAGCCCAGCATGGCCATCCAGGCGGAACTGGAGCACGGCGGATATTCGGCCAGGGAAGCCAAGGCTCAGGTACTGGCAGCCTGGGAGGGCCTGCGCCAGGAACACCCGGGGGTCGACCTGCTGTTCGACGGACCCCTGGACGATGTGCAGGACAGCCTGGGGGATATCGCCCGGCTGTTCGTCATCGGTCTTTCCGCCATGTATCTGCTGCTCGCTCTGCAATTCCGGGGTCCGATACTGCCCCTGCTGGTGATGGCCACCGCGCCCATGGCCTTCGCCGGCGCCCTGCTGGGCTTGATGATCATGGGTCAGCCCCTGACCCTCTACACGCTCTATGGGGGCATCGCCCTGGGCGGAGTGGCGGTGAATGCCTCCATCATGCTGGTTTCGGCGGCCCAGGACCGGCGACTGGCCGGCTTTGCGCCCATCCATGCCACCTTCTACGCGGCCCGACGCAGGCTGATCCCCATTCTGATCACCACCCTGTCCATCATCGCCGGGCTGCTGGCCCTGGCTTTGGGGTTGGCTGGGGAATCCGTGCTCTGGGGGCCCCTGGCGGCCACCCTGGTCTGGGGCCTGGCCTTGGCCACGCCCTTGACCCTGTTCGCTACGCCCCTGCTCTATGGTTATGGGGTAGTATCGGCCAAGGCTGGTTGACAGACGTTGTGGTAGACATTCAAGTATGGTGGGACACACACTCCTACAGCCATCATTCACCTGTCGCTATACGGTCAGCAACGCTTTCAGACACACACTCTTCATAACAAGGATGCCATGGTGCGCCTAATCACTTTATTGTCATTCCTGCTGATCCATGGCGTCGGTCACGCCACCACCTATGTTTTTACTGGCAACAATTATGTCAATCCCACTGGGGTATATACCACCAGCATGAGGCTGACAGGCAGTTTCACGACCCATGCTCTTCTTCCTGCCAACATGCCTTTGACCGAGATCGGCCCCAAGGGCGCCAATCTGGTCCAGTCATGGACATTCAATGACGGAATCACGACTTGGGATGAAAGCAATTCCATGGCGCTTATTGACCTGAATGACCGCTTTTCCGTGTCCACGGATGCAAATGGCGATATCGACTTGTATACGATAGGTTTCATGCAACCCATGGGCCCACATACAGTGGGAACGTTGATGAACAGCTTTAGCATGGCTCACACCAGTTCAGACTACACCCGTGTCTTCCACCAAGGCGCCTGCTTTCGAGTGAATTCGAGTGGTAACTGTGATGGCATCAGCTCACCGGCTGTGCCGCCGGGGGGGGTCGTCGATTACTTGTCATTGCCAATCCCCTCGCGGCCGGCAACGGGTACATTTGTCACCATGACACCCGCAGCTGTCACTGCCGTCGCAGTTCCGGCTGTCTCTGGATGGGGCTTGGCTCTCCTTGGGCTGATGCTCGGTGGGTTGGCATTGCACCGAGCAAGAGGCCAGCGCCCCCTGGCGTGATCGGAGGCAGGCTTCCACGTCCGCGCCAAGGCCGGGGCCATTAAGGTGGTGGGTTCAGGAGGCCTGATCCATGGCGGCAGTGTTCTGATAGTGCATCTCAAGCCAGGCTGCCAGTGAGTGAAAGGTATCCATGGCCGCTGCCCCGGCCTGGGCCATGCGATCCGGCCTCTGGTCCAGATAACCGTCCAGCCAGGACCGGAAGGCGAGCCACCGGGCTTTGGTTTCGGTACCATGCAGGCGCAGGAAACGGGTGGCATCCGAAGCAGCGGTCCCCAACTGCTGTTCCACCCGGGCGGCCAGGACCAGGCCACCCAGGGTGGAGCCGTTGATCACGTAGGCGATGCCGGCCCGCTGGGCACCACTCCGGCACTCGGGCAGGTCCGTGCACCGGGGCAGTTCGGCCAGGTGGGCCGCAGGCATGCCCAGGGACGCTAGATCCCGAGCCAGGGCCTGGGTCCGGGACGGCCCGCCCAGGACCTCGGGAAGCGGCTCCGGACAGGTCGCCAGGCGTACCTCCAAGCCTGCGTAGAAGCCATGCATGGTGCCAAGGTAATGGATGTAGGCGGGCCGGTCTGCCAGGCTGGCATGAAACCAGGCCAGGGCCGGTTGCGCTTCCATCTCGGCATGGGCCTGGCGGGTCAGCTCCTTGAGCAAGTCACTGGGCGAGCCCTCGGAAAGGGGTTGGCGGGACGGCTGAGTCATGGCATCCATTCAAACGGGTCCGGCGTCGGAAGCCGGTTTCCAGGTGCAGGTCTGCAGCACCTCCAGGGCCCCCTGGTAATCGTAGGCCAGAAGCCGCTGTTCCAGCAGTTGGGCGGCCATGCCCAGTATCGGGCGCAACTGCCCGCGATGGCTTTCGTAGTAGGAAGAAGCCCGCAGGTCATCGCTTTCCAGCAGTCCCCTCAGGGTGGTCAGCTGCTCCATCAGGGAGGCCGGGTCCACGGGCATGTCAGGGGTGCCGGCAGGGGTGTGCCCCAGGCTGCGTTCCAGAGCATCCAGGGATTGGGCCAGGCTGGCCTGGAGCTGGTCCAACAGGACATAGGTTTCGGCATCATCGGCCGCCGTCTTGATGCGTCGCTCGGCCTCGGCCGCCAGGCGCTGGATCTCTTCCAGCCCCAGGGTTCCGGAGGCCCCCTTCAGGCTGTGGGCATCCCGCTGGGCATCCTGCCGGGCGCCTTGCTGGATGGCGTGGCGAATGCGCGCCACATCCTCCTTGTGACCCCGGGCAAATTTTTCCAGCAGGCGCACATAGCTGTGCAGCCGGCCCCGTACCCGTTTCAGGCCCGCAGCCATGTTCAGTCCCGGGATGTGCTGCAATTCGGCACGAATCTGGTCCGGGTCGAAGGCAGAATCCAGGTCTTGGGGCTGTTCATGGGCACCCAGCCAGTTTTCCAGTGCAGCATACAGCCTGTCCGGGTCCACCGGCTTGGCGACGTGGTCGTTCATGCCTGCCGCCAGGCAGCGATCCACGTCTTCCTTGAAGACGTTGGCGGTCATGGCCAGGATGGGGGTGTGCTTGTTCAGGGTGTCGCGCCGGATTCTTTGGGTGGCTTCCAGACCGTCCATGTGTGGCATCTGCACATCCATCAAGATCAGGTCGTACAAGCGCTGCCGTGCCATTTCCACCGCCTGGAGGCCATCGTTGGCCACCTCGACACGAAGGCCGGCTTCTTCCAGGAGTTCCCGCGCCACGTCCTGGTTGATCTGGTTATCCTCGGCCAGGAGGACTCGATGACCGGGCAAGGGCTGGGATCCATCCTTGACCGGGGCGGCATTCCCGGGTGTTTCGGTCAGGAGTTCCGACAACAGGTCATTGACTTGAGAGGGTGAGACAGGCTTGGCGAGGAATCCCGCGAAGCCGGCATCGGCGACCGCCTGGTGGCTGAACATCTTGCCGTAGGCCGTGGCCAGGATGGCGATGGGCCGTTTGGTCAGGGGCAGGGCATGGATCCGGGCCAGGGTGTCCATGCCGTTCAGATCGGGCATGTGCCAGTCAAGGATCAGCAGGTCGTAGCCTTGTCCGGCGCTATCCCGGGAGCGAATGCGTTCTATGGCGTCAATGCCGTTGGCCACGGTGTCCGCCGTGAAGCCCATCTGCTCCAGCAGGGCGGCCATCACTTCCCGGGCCGTGTCCAGGTCATCGGCGACCAGGGCCCGGCGGCTGCCGGGGCTGATCAGTGCCTTGGCGACCGGGTGGTGGCTGGATTGCCTGAAGGGGCCTTCGAACCAGAACAGGCTGCCCTGGCCCGGGTGGCTTTCCACGCCCACTTCCCCGTCCATGAGATGGGCCAGCCGCCTGCAGATGGCCAGGCCCAGTCCGGTACCGCCGAACTTGCGGGTGGTGGCGGTGTCGGCCTGTTCGAAGGCATCGAATATCCGGGCTTGCTGTTCCTGACTGAGGCCGATGCCGGTATCCCGTACTTCGAAGCGCAGGCGCAGGGTGTCCCCGGCCCGCGCCAGGGCGCGTGTCCTGAAGACGATGGAGCCTTGCTCGGTGAATTTGACCGCATTGCTGGCAAAGTTGAGCAGGATCTGGCCCAGACGCAGGGGATCGCCATGGAGCATGGCGGGGAGCTCGGGATCCAGGTCGTAGACAAGCTCCAGACCTTTGCCGGAGGCCTTGTCGCTGATCAGGGTGCTGATGTTCTTGAAAATGCCCGACAGCTCGAAATCGGTGGGGTCGATGCTCAGCTTGCCGGCTTCGATCTTGGACAGGTCCAGGATGTCGTTGATGAGCCCCAGGAGATGCTGGGCCGCTTCGGAGACCTTGTTCAACTGCTCCCGGGGCCGCTGGTCGGTGATCTGCCGCTGCAAGAGGTGGGTGAGGCCGATGATGGCGTTCATGGGCGTGCGGATCTCATGGCTCATGTTGGCCAGGAAAGTGCTCTTGGCCCGGTTGGCCGCCTCGGCGGCATCCCGGGCCTCGGCCAGGGCCAGCTCGGCGCGGCGCCGCATGACGATGCGCCAGAGGTCGTTGCCGATGAGCTGCAGTTCCCGCACGTCGGACTCGTCGTAGTCGGTTTCCTTGTTGCCCACCCCCAGGAGCATGCGTACCTTGCCCTGCTCGATGACGGGCACGCCCATGTGGCGGAAGAGGGGAATATGGCCCTCGGGCACGCCCTTCCGATCCGCCAGGTGGGGGTAATCGTTGTGGATCACGGGTGTCTTGAAGCGGATGCTGTCCGCCCACACGCCGGCCTTGGAGACCGGATAATGGTTGTCGTACACCGCCGTGCAATGGGCCAGGGTGGCGGCGGTCCAGGTCACCAGCTGGATGGTTTCCTGATCATCGCTGACGAAGTGCAGGTAGCCGATGGTGCTGTGGGTGAAGCTGGCCACCTCCTCCAGGCCCTGTTGCAGCAGTTCCGCCTCGCTCAGGTCCGGCGCCCGCTGGCTCAGCGTATAGAGGGCATTCAGGCGCTGGTCGCTCAGGGTGAGTCGCTGGTTGGCCGCTTCCAGCTCGGCGGTGCGGGCATGGACCAGGGATGCCAGGTTGTTTTGGTATGCGTCCAGTTCCGCCTCGGTGAGCTTGCGCTCGGTAATGTCCCGATTGACGCCCCGGCGCCCCTGATACTCGCCCTCGGTGGAATAGACGGACTGGCATTGATGCTCGATCCAGTGCAGTTCACCGCCCTTGTCGTAGATCCTGAATTGAAGGTTGGCATGGGGGTGGGCATCGTGCAAGGCGCCATCGGTGACCTCGCTCCAATGGGCCAGCCACATCGGCCGGTCATCGGGATGGACGATTCGGGCCATGAGCCCGGCATCGGCCATGAATTCGTCGGCCCGGTAGCCGGTGATGACCTTGCAGGACGGGGAGACGTACTTGAAGGTGCCGTCCGGCCAGCTCCAGTACTGCCAATCGGGGGAGTAGTCGGCCAGGATCCGGTAGCGCTCCTCACTGGACTTGATGGCCTGGTCGGCGGCCAGGCGCTGCCGGATGTCCCGGCAAGCGCCGAACACCGTGCCGTCGGGCAGGACCACGGCATGCAATTCCACGGGAACCCGTTGGCCATCCTTCCGGATGAGGTCGAGTACCAGCTCCAGATGGCCTTGGGCCAGCGCCCTGGCGAACTCGGGCACATCGCGTTCGGGGGTGAGCCTGCTCACATGACTGCCGACCAGTTCGTCCGGGCCATAACCCAGCAGCGTACAGGCCTGCTGGTTGACATAGGTGTAGTACCCCTGCCGGTCGGCGATGAAGACCGCGTCGGCGGCATGGTCCAGGATGCCGCGCAGCTTGGATTCGCTGGCCGTCATCTGTTCCTCGGCCAGCCTCATGTCGGTGATGTCATGCCAGATGGCGGCGATGAACCGGCCCCGGCGCAGTTCCAGCAGACGGTTGGTGATCCAGACCCGGCGCAGGCTGCCATCTTTGTGGCGGTGGGTGTTCTCGAAATCGCTCTTGCCCGTGTCGTTGATTTCCTGGACGTGTACAACGATTTCGTCCTGGGGCATGTCGGCCTGGATGTCGGGAATGCCCATCCTGGCGAACTCCTCCCGGCTATAGCCCAGGGTCTGGCAGGCCGCATCATTGAATTCCTGGAAGGCCAGGGTATCTGGATCGATCAGCACGATACCTACGCCCGCCTGGGCGAAAATGGACCGGAACAATTCCTCCTGGTCCCGCAAGGTGTCCCGTGCCTGCTTGCGCTCGGTGATGTCCCGGCACACCGTCAGTACGACGCTTTCACCCTTGACCACGGTGCCGGTGGCGGTGACCTCCACGTCGTAGGTGGTGCCGTCCTTGCGCCGGTGCCGGCTTTCGAAGCTGTTGTGGGTGGTGGAAAGGTCTGCAAAGCCCGATCGAATCTGCGCTTCCGTCAGATCGGCGTCATAGTCCCAGGTATGCAGGCCAACCAGCTCCTCCGGACGGTAGCCCAGCATCTCGGCAAAGCGCTGGTTGGCCTCGATGATGCGGTGGTCCTGGTCGATGATGGCAATGCCGTCCAAGGATGCGTCCATGAGCTGTTGCCGCCGTTGGGCGGCCTCCAGGATCCGGTCCCGGGCGGCCCGGGCCTCGGTAATGTCATGGGCAATGCCCAGCACCCCTATCAGGCGGCCGTCAGCGTCCCGCATGGCCGTCTTGGTGGTCTCGAACAGGCCCGTGTAGCCGTCCTGAGCAAAGGTCAGCCATTCCTCGTTGACCAGAGATTGACTGGCATCTGCGGCAGCCAGGTCATGCTGCCGGAAGAAGTCGGCCACGTCCCGGTCCACGAAGTCGTAATCCGTCCTGCCCAGGATGTCCCGGGCCGGGGCGCCGTACAGTCGCTCAAAGCGGGGGTTGCAGGCCAGGTACACGCCCTGAGGGTCCTTCAGCCAGACCAGGTCCGGAATGGTGGCGAACACCGCTTCCATGAGGCTTTTTTCCCTGACCAGATCCTGCTTGGCCTGCTCCAGGCGGCGCAGGGTATGGAAGGACTGCATGACGAAGCGTATCCGCTGCATCAGGTAGGTCTGATTGACGGGCTTGTAGAGGATGTCGGTGGCCCCGGATTGGTAGGCCTGGTCCACGGACTCGGCGGCGTTCAGGGCTGTCAGCATGACAATGGGCAGCAGGTTGCCGTGGGAGGCGCGCAGGCGGCGGCAGACTTCGTAGCCGTCCATGACCGGCATGGTGATGTCCAGCAGGATCAGGTCGTAGTCCTTGTCCTGGCATTTGGCCAGGGCCAGGGCGCCGTTGCCGGCTTCGTCCACCCGGTGGCCGTGGAGTTCCAGCAGGGACTGGAGCAGTTCCCGGGTCAGGTCGTCGTCATCCACCACCAGGATACGGTAACTATTGGGGGCGTCCATGGCGTTGGCCGGCGTGCCGCCCAGGCTCTCCTCGGATGCGCCTGTTGCGCTGGTGGGTTCAGTGGGCATGGAGGGGTTCGTCGGCAAAGCGCAGGGCAATCTTCTGGAAGTCGTCATGGATGGCCAGGAAGGCCTCCACCACGTCCGGATCGAAGTGATGGCCCTTGCCCTGCACGATCAATGCCGTGGCCTCGTCCACGGCCATGGAAGCCTTGTAGATGCGTTTGCTGGTCAAGGCATCGAACACATCCGCCAGGGCCATCAAGCGGGCCGGGATGGGGATGTCTTCGCCCTGGAGTCCGTCCGGGTAGCCGGTGCCATCCCATTTCTCGTGGTGGGAGTGGGCGATCTGCTTGGCGATGTTCATGAATTCCAGGGGGCTTTCGGGCCCGGCGGCAGAGGCCTGGTCCAGGGCTTCGCAGCCCAGCTCGCAATGATCCTTCAGGGCGGCATAGGCCTCGTCGTCCAGGGCCCCCCGCATGGCCTCTTCGATGGCATCGCCGCCGATCATGCTGTGGCTCTTCATTTGCTCGAACTCCACCTCGCTCAGTCGGCTGGGTTTGAGCAGGATGGCATCGGGAATGCCCACCTTGCCGATGTCGTGCAGGGGGGCGGCCTTGACCACCATGTCGATCTGGCGCGGGGTCAGGAAGTGGCGGAACCTGGGGTGGTCGGCCAGCTTCAGGGCCAGGGCCTCCACATAGGCCTGGGTCCGGCGGATGTGGTTGCCGGTCTCCGTATCCCGCGTCTCTGCCAGGCTGGCCAGAGCCCGGATGCTCACATCCTGGATCAACTGGTTTTCCATCATCCGGCGCCGGATCTCGTTTTCCAGGTACGCGTTCTGGTTTTTCAGCCAGTCCCGGGCCCGCTTCAACTCCAGCTGGGTCTGCACCCGGGCCAGGACGATGGAGGGCCGGATGGGTTTGGTGATGTAGTCCACTGCACCCAGTTCCAGGCCTTTTTCCTCGTCCTCCGTGGCATCCATGGCGGTGACGAAGATGACCGGGGTATCCCGGGTGTGATCCTGCTGGCGCAGGGCCTCCAGGACTGCATAGCCATCCATCTCCGGCATCATCACGTCCAGCAGGATCAGGTCCGGGTAGGGGGGCTTGGCTGCCACCTGCAAGGCCCGGGGCCCGGAGTTGGCCACCTTGATGAGGTACTGGGGCTGGAGCAGTTCGCCCAGCACGGTCAGGTTTTCTGGCGTGTCGTCCACGATCAGGATGGTGGCGAGGCTGCCGGAGGTGGCAGCTTTGGGCGGTGTCATGATGGGTAAGCCGTAAACAGTCGGAGCTGTCATGGATATCGGCGCAGTCGCTGAAAACTTTAGCCAGGGTGGGCAATGTGCCCGGCAGGCCGATCTACCCCTGAGCAGACTTGTCCACGGGGCGTGATCCGGGCATGAAAAAAGCCCGGTTCCGAGGGCCGGACCGGGCTTGGGGCAGCGGGTTGTACGAGGGTGAATGGGCTCAGCTACGCTCGTCCAGCCACTTGCCGATGGCGGGAGGCACGGTCTTCTGGGCCTTGCCGCTGACATAGATGCCGATGTGTCCACCGGGGAAAGACAGCTCGGTGTAGTCCTTGGTGCCCAGCTTGCCGCGCATGGCGCGGGAGGCATCCGGGGGAACAAGATGGTCCTGCTCGGCGAAGATGTTCAGCACCGGCATGGTGATGTTCTTCAGCTTCACTTCCTCGTCACCGATCTCCAAGCCGCCCTTGAGCAGCTTGTTCTGCTGGTAGAAGTCCTTGATGAACTGGCGGAAGGCTTCGCCGGCCTGGTCGGGGGAATCGAAGATCCACTTTTCCATGCGCAGGAAATTTTTCAACTGTTCGGGGTCGTCCAGGGTGTCCAGCAGACCCAGGTACTTCTGGCCCATGAGCTGGTAAGGCTTCAGGTTCAGGAAGGTCCAGTTGAGCATCTCGCCGGGCACGTTGCCCATGGTGTCCACCACCAGGTCGGCGTCGACTCGCTGCACCCAGTGGGACAGCATGTTGTCCGGGGTCTGGAAATCCACTGGTGTGACCATGGTGACCAGGTTCTTGACCTTGTCCGGGTGCATGGCGGAGTAGCACAGGGAGAAAGTGCCGCCCTGGCAGATACCCAGGATGTTGATCTTGTCCACCCGGTGACGTTCGCGGATCACGTCCACGCAGCGGTCCAGATAACCGTTGATGTAGTCGTCCAGGGTCAGGAAGCGGTCGGCCCGGTCCGGGTAGCCCCAGTCGATCAGGTAGACATCCTGGCCGGCGTCCATCAGGGCCTTCACCGTGGAGCGGTTTTCCTGGATGTCGGTCATGTAGGGCCGGTTCACCAGGGCGTAGACGATGAGCAGGGGCACCTTGCTGGGGATGGCGTCCTTGGGCTGGTCGAAGCGGAACAGGGTGAGCTTGTCCTCGTGGTAAACGGCGGTCTTCGGGGAAACGCCGGTGGAAATCTCGCCCACGTCCATCAGGTTCTTCAGGCCATGGGACAGCTTCTGGCTGTAGCCCATGACTTCCTGCATCACGGCATCGGGACGAATGTCGAATGGGTTCATTTAGCGGCTCCTCTTATTTGCTCTTGGCGGCGCCGGACTTGGCGCGGGATGCGGCGGGCTTTGCGGCCGCGGGCTTGGCAGCGGGCTTCGCAGCAGGCTTTGCGGCGGGTTTGGCTGCCGGCTTGGCGGCGGCCGGGGCTTTGGCTACAGCAGGCGCCTTGGCAGCGACCGGCGCCTTGGCCGGGGCCGGTTGCTGCTCCAGTTTCAGCAGCTGCTGGCGCAGGGCTTCCATTTGCTGCTGCATGGCCTTCATGTCCTTCTTCAGGCGCAGGTTTTCGCGCCGGATTTCCTGCTGCCGGCACTGCAGGGTGCTGATCTCGGCATGGGTGGGCATGTGCAGGGCTTCCAGGTTCTGGTCCACCATGCGGGCCATCTGCTGCTTCACGGCCAGCAGGTTGTTGACCAGGCGGCCGTAGAGGGTCTGGTATTCCTCGGTCATGACGAAACGGGCGTAGGCGGCTTCGCTCATCTCCACCCATTTGTCATAGATTTCCCTCAGGGTGTTCATGCCCTGGCCTTTTTCGGCCATCTCCCGGGCCGACTGCTGGAATTCCTGGGTGGTTTCCATGGCCAGCTTGCCAAAGCCGGTCTGGAAGGCATTCACGGCGGCGCTGTAGTCCATCATGCGCTGGGCCAGGATCTGGTACTGCTCCTGCTGTTCCCGGGAGTAGCCCACGGCGGGTATGGACAGGAAGCGATTCACCTGGCCGCGCATCTGGTCCATGGTCTGGGTGGTGCCCTCGGGGTGGAACGCCTGGGTGAAGTCGCCGGGCATGGGCATGATGTTGGCGGCCATGCGCTGCCAGGTGTCCAGGGGCAGGTCCCAGAAGGCCATCATGTCCTTGTGCTTGGCATCCGGGCGGAACATGTTGCCGCCCTGCATCCAGTCACCCCAGGTCTTTTGAACGTTTTCCAGCCAGCCGTTCATGGTGTCCAGGCCGCTTTCCTTGCCGGCGGCGTTGACAAATTTCTCGGCCATGGAAAAGTAACCCCGGCTCACGTCCATGAGCTTGTCGAACACGTCCCGACCGGAAGGGGGCGCCATGTGGGAGACGCTTTGCCACCACTGGTTGATGCCGTCTGACCAGGGCATGCGTGCCGGTTCAGGGGCCTTCATGCCGCCCTGGGCCATCTCGGCCCAGGCCTTCCAGTAGTTCTGCTGGCTGTCGAGCCAGTTTTCCATCCATGCGTTCGCGGGATCACTCACGGCATTCCTCCGGTCAGGTGAAGATAAGATTGGGTGATTTTGTGCGGTGCAACATGGGCTTGTCAAGCCCGCCATTTTGCAGTGCAAAATAACGTCCGCCACGAGTAGAATAATAGCCGAGGGGGAAATTTCGGCACGCCGGCCATTCCGGTCCTTCTGGCGCGTCACTCAGAGGAGAGTTTTGCATGGATGATGTAGTCATCGTCGCTGCGGGTCGTACCGCAGTGGGTACGTTTGGCGGCACCTTGGCGGGGATACCGGCCAGTGAATTGGGTGCCCACGTAATCAGGGGTCTGCTGGCGCGCTCGGGTCTGAAGCCGGAGCAGATCGACGAAGTGATCCTGGGCCAGGTGCTTCAGGCCGGTGTGGGCCAGAATGCGGCTCGCCAAGCGGCCCTGGCCGGCGGCTTGCCGGTGGAGGTCTCCGCCCTGACCATCAACAAGGTGTGCGGCAGTGGCCTCAAGGCCGTGCATCTGGCGGCCCAGGCCGTACGCTGCGGCGATGCCGGCATCGTCATCGCCGGTGGCCAGGAGAACATGAGCGCATCGCCCCACGTGGTGCCCAACTCCCGCAATGGCCAGCGCATGGGCAACTGGGAGCTGGTGGATACCATGATCAAGGATGGTCTGTGGTGCGCTTTCAACAACTGCCACATGGGCATCACGGCGGAGAACATCGCCGACAAGTACCAGTTCACCCGCGCCGAGCAGGATGCCTTCGCGGCCGGTTCCCAGCAGAAGACCGAGGCTGCCCAGAATGCCGGCGCTTTCGATGCGGAGATCATTCCCGTCGAGATTCCCCAGCGCAAGGGCGATCCCATCGTCTTCGCCAGGGATGAGTTCCCCCGGGCCGGCGTGACGGCGGAATCCCTGGGCAAGCTGCGTCCCGCCTTCAAGAAGGAAGGCTCGGTGACCGCGGGCAACGCCTCCGGCATCAATGACGGCGCGGCGGGTGTGGTGGTCATGAGCGCGGCCAAGGCCAAGGCTCTGGGTCTGACGCCCATTGCGCGCATCGTCAGCTTCGGCAGCGCCGGCGTGGACCCGGCCATCATGGGCACCGGCCCCATTCCCGCGGTCAAGAAGTGCCTGGACAAGGCCGGCTGGTCGGTGGCCGATCTCGACATGATCGAGGCCAACGAGGCCTTCGCGGCCCAGGCCATGTCGGTCAACAAGGAGCTGGGTTTCGACCTGTCCAAGGTCAACGTCAGCGGCGGCGCCATCTCCATTGGTCATCCCATCGGTGCCTCCGGCGCCCGGGTGTTGGTGACCCTGTTGTATGGTCTGCAGCGCACCGGCGCGAACAAAGGCCTGGCCACCCAGTGCATCGGGGGCGGTCAAGGCGTGGCTATGGCAATCGAAAGGATTTGATGATGAGTCTGCAAGGAAAAGTAGCATTGGTTACCGGCGGCACCGGGGGCATCGGCACCGCCATCTGCAAGAAGCTGGCCGCAGCCGGCGCCAAGGTGGTGGCCACCTATCTGGATGAGGCCCAGGCCAACGAATGGAAGGCCAAGATGGCGGCCGACGGCGTGGACGCCGTGATCGTCAAGTGCGACGTGTCCAGCTTCGACGGCTGCAAGGCCATGGGCGACAAGCTCAATGCCGAACTGGGCGGGGTCGACATCCTGGTCAACAACGCCGGCATCACCAAGGACGGTACCTTCCGCAAGATGTCCGCCGACCAGTGGAACGCCGTGCTGACGGTGAATCTGGACTCGGTGTTCAATGTCACCAAGCAGTTCGTGGATGGCATGCTGAACAAGGGCTGGGGCCGAGTGATCAACATCTCGTCGATCAACGGCCAGAAGGGGCAGTTCGGCCAGACCAATTATTCCGCCGCCAAGGCCGGCATGCATGGTTTCACCATGGCCCTGGCCCAGGAAACCGCCCGCAAGGGGGTGACGGTGAATTCGGTGTCGCCCGGTTATATCGGGACCGAGATGGTGATGGCCATCGCCGAGGACGTGCGCAACCAGATCATCGCGCAGATTCCTGTGGGCCGCCTGGGCAAGCCTGAAGAGATCGCCGCCCTGGTCACCTTCCTGGCCTCCGAGGACGGTGCCTTCATCACCGGCGCCAAC
>DYHB01000041.1:0-4515 GCA_020724415.1 Thiobacillus sp. | reverse complement strand
GCTGATGCCGAGCCGGCGGGGCCACCCGCCGGTGTTTTGCAGGATCGGTTATGACCATGCTAGGGTGGTGGTCAAGCACAGCCGGTCCTGCAAAGCAGGCCACTAAAGGAACGCCATGAGCCAGGAACGCATCATCAAGAAGTACCCCAACCGGCGTCTCTATGACACCGAGGAAAGCCGGTACATCACGCTGGCGGAGGTGAAGGATCTGGTCATGTCCGGCATCGATTTCCAGGTGGTGGACTCCCAGACCGAACAGGACCTGACCCGAAGCATACTGCTCCAGATCATCATGGAGCAGGAAGCCGGCGGCCAGCCCATCTTCACCTCACCCATGCTGGCCCGGTTCATCCGATTCTATGGCGACGCAGCCCAATCCACCCTGTCCACCTTCCTGGAACAGGGGCTGGATTTCTTCTTGAAGCAGCAACGCATGGTGAACGATCAGGCCCTGGGCATGTGGGGGACCAATCCCATGGATTTCTGGATGAAGCTGGGCCAGCAGAACATGAATTACTGGGCCCAGATGGAAGAGTTCTACAAGACTGCCGGCAAGCCTGAGCAGGACAAGGACCCCAAGAAGTAGGGCGTTGCAGGGTGACAACAGTGTAATTGTGCACCGCACAAAATTTCTTGACAGTGAGGTATGGCTTGGATATGCTGCGTTGCAACATTGTGCATTGCACAATAAGTTTCACAAACGTTTGCCTCCCATCCAGACCATTGAAAGGAAATGTCATGCAAAAGGAAATCATCGAGCTGTTCACCCAGTCCACCGAAACCGCCATGGAAGCCACCCGCAAGGTAAGCGAACTGAACATGCGCACCTTCGAGCGCATGCTGCAGCAGCAGGCCGACATCGTGGCCACCTACATGGACATGGCCACCAAGAGCATGGAAGTCATGACCAAGGCCAAGGGCATGCAGGACCTGATCAACGGCCAGGCCCAGCTGAGCCGCGAGTTCAGTGAAAAGGGCATGGACATGCTGAAGAAGGGCATGGCCGTGGCCAACGAGTCCGGCACCGAGTACAGCAACCTGGTCCAGGAAGGTGTCAAGACCGCCCAGGAACAGATGGCTGCCGCTTCCAAGGTTACCCTGAAGGCTGCCTGAACCTTGTATTGATTCTGTACCGTCGATGCTTTAGTCGACACGTTTCTCCTCCTATCTTGGGCCTGCCTCGCGAAAGCGGCGCAGGCCGTTTTTTTTGTGTCTCTACAACTTTAGTAATATGTCTTTATAGATAGGTGGCATTCTTCATGGCTCGCCCCTCAGGCCGTGATTAATATGGTGCCATGTTACGAAGAGATTTCATCTTTGGCGGGATTGGCCTCGGAATGGGAAGCGCAAGCCTGCTTTCGTGTGCCCCGGGGTCCCCCTTGCGCCTGGGACTGCACCCCTGGATCGGCTATGAAACCTTCTATCTGGCCAAGGCACTGGGCTGGCTGCCCGAGCATGTGGCTTTGATGGATGGGCAGACTGCAGGTGACTCCCTGCAAGCCCTGGTTGATGACCGGGTCGATGCCGCCTGCCTGACCCTGGACGAGGTCTTCCTGGCCCGTTCCCATGATTTGCCGATGACCGTGGTGGCGGTGCTGAACATTTCTGCCGGGGCCGATGTGGTCATGGCGCGGCCCGAACTGGCGCACCTGGCAGACTTGGCAGGCCGGCGCATCGGTCTCGAGCAATCTGCCCTGGGCCAGCTCATGCTGGCAACGGTGCTGGATGCGGCAGGGTTGACCCAAAATCAAGTGACTGTGCTGGATATTCCTCCCCATCAGCAGATGGAGGCCTGGTCCCGGGGCGAGGCGGATGCCTTTGTCAGCTACGAGCCCACGGCTTCCCGGCTGGAGCAGGCCGGGGCGGTACGCCTGTTCGATACCCGCCAGGCTCCTGAAACCGTCCTGGATGTCCTGGCCGTCCATGATGCACGCGTACGGCGGCGCAAGGGTCAGATGACGGGGTTGCTGGAGGCCCATTTCCGTGCCCTCGGTCATATCCAGGTCAATCGTCAGGATGCCATCTACCGTATCGGGGCCCGTCAGGGCATCGAGGCCGAGGCGGTACGCCGTGCCCTGGCCGGAGTCGTCTTGCCAGACCTGATCCACAACCAGCGTTATCTGGTCCCCGGCTCCCGGGTCAGCCAGATGGCTGCCAAGCTGCATCAACTGATGCTGGACAAGGGCATGCTCGCCGATCCGGATGATCTGGCCGATCTGTTCGATGCCGGTTATCTGCCTCGGGAGCTGGCACGGACATGAGGCGTCGTATCCTGGGCGTTCTCGCCTTCCTGGTACTGCTGGTACCGACATCCCGGGTCTGTGCGGACAGTGAATTGCACCTGGGGGTGTTCGCATATCGACCGCCGGAAATCTTGCTTCCCCGCTACCAGCCCCTGGCGGATTATCTGGGTCGACACCTGCCCGGGGTGCGCATCCGGCTCCATGTCCTCACCCAGCCGGATATCGAACACGCACTGGCCAACAACCAACTGGATCTGGTCCTGACCAATCCCAGTCATTACCTCAAGCTGCGCAGTGAAAACAGCCTGTCCGGGGTCCTGGCCACCCTGATCAGCCTGGAGTCCGGCCAGGCGACCAGCAGCCTGGGCGGGGTGATCGTCACCCGATCCGACAACACTTCCATCCAGCGTCTTGCCGACTTGGCGGGACGCCGCATCAGCATACCGGGCAGCCGATATCTGGGGGGATACCAGACTCAGGCCTTTGAATTGCTCCAGTCCGGAGTGGATTTTCCTGGAACGGCACAGTTGCAGGAGTTGGGCAATCATGACCGCGTCATCCAGTCGGTCTTGGCCGGGGAGGCAGAGGCCGGGTTCGTGCGCACCGGCATTTTGGAGGAACTCGCCCGGGAGGGGCGCCTGGATCCCAGGGACATTCGGGTGGTGAACCTTCAGAATCTGCCCGGCTTTCCCTACCGGGCTTCGACTCGCCTGTATCCGGAATGGCCGTTCGTGGCCTTGCCCCAGGTGCCTGACACCCAGGTACGCAAGATTGCTGCGGCCCTGTTGAATCTCGACCAGGAGCACCCCGCTGCCCAGGCTGCGGGGATCGGGGGCTTTGCTCCGCCGGCAGACTATCTGCCGGTGGAAATGCTGGCCCGGGCCTTGAAGGTGGCCCCCTATGACTACGACCCGCCCATCACCTGGCATGGGGTATGGTCCAAGTACCGCGACCAGATCATCCTGTTCATGACCCTGGCCGGGCTGGTGATCGGCCTTGCCGGCATGCTGATCCTGCGCAATCGCCAGCTGGGACACAGCCTGGTGTCGTTGAACGAGAGCGAACAGCGGTTTCGGAGCTTCTTCGAGAAGAACAGCTCGGTCATGCTCCTGCTCGACCCCGACAGCGGCGCCATCGTGGACGCCAACCCCTCGGCCTGCGCGTTTTATGGTCATGACTTGGAAACCCTCCGCCATATGTGCATCCACCAGATCAATACCCTGACCAAGGAGCAGGTCCGGGCAGAGATGGACCGAGCGGTCCGGGAGCAGCGCAATGTGTTCCATTTCACCCACCGCCTGGCCGACGGGACGCTCCGGGAGGTGGAGGTATATTCTTCGCCGGTGATGGTCGACGGTTTCCCACGCCTGTTTTCCATCATCCATGACGTCACCGACCGGAAGCAGATGGAACACGCCCTGGCCGTATCCGAACAGCGGCTCAAGCTGGCCATCGAAGGGGTCAACGACGGGATCTGGGACTGGGACCTGATCGACAACCGGGTGATCTATTCGCCCATCTGGAAGGCCCAGATGGGCTTTTCCGAGGAGGAACTGCCGGATGCCTTCGAGAGCTTCGGTGACCGGCTACACCCGGACGATGCGCCCAAGGTGCATGCCATGATCGCCGACTATCTGCGCGGCGACGTGCCCGAATACCGGATCGAACTGCGACTCAGGCACAAGGATGGCGGCTGGCGCTGGATACTTGCCCGGGGCCGTGCCCTGCGGGACGAAACCGGCACGCCTTATCGCATGCTGGGTTCCCACACCGACATCACCGAGCGCAAGGAGATCGAGTCGGCCCTCAAGCTGGCGGCCAGTGTCTTCCAGAGTGCCCGGGAGGGCATCATGATCACGGACACCCTGGGCCGGATCGTGGATGCCAACGAGGCCTTCTCCATGATCACCGGTTACGCCCGGGACGAGGTACTTGGCCAGCCCGCCGCCATGCTCAAGTCCGGCTACCAGAAGCCCGAGTTCTACGCCGAGATGTGGCGGGCCCTGAAGGACAAGGGCCATTGGTACGGCGAGATCTGGAACCGGCGCAAGAACGGCGAGGTATACGCCGAGCTCCTGACCATCAGTCAGGTGCGGGATGACGCCGGGCAAGCCCGCCATTATGTGGGTCTGTTTTCCGACATCACGGCCCAGAAAACCCATGAACTGGAACTGGAGCACATTGCCCACTACGACGCCCTGACCAACCTGCCCAACCGGACCCTGTTCGCGGACCGCCTGGCCCAGGCCATGGCCCATGCCCAGCGCCGGGG
>DYHB01000040.1:20869-22531 GCA_020724415.1 Thiobacillus sp. | reverse complement strand
GAACCACTGGGCCAGGACGCGGAAATCCGCCGAACGATCGCTGCGTCCGCTGCGGCGCTCGTTGACCGTGGCGATGGCGGCCAGAAGCCGCGGGATCGCCGCGCGCGCCTTGGCGCGCAGCGCCTCGGCCTGGGGCGGCCCATGCCCGTCCGAGACGAACCACAGGCGCAGGCCCCGCCAGCGCTCCCGCCAGGCGGTGACGCGTGCCTGCAAGGCATCCGCCTGCTCATGGACGTCGGCCGGCGCAGCGTCGCGCACCTCCCGGTTCGCCGTCTGCCAAAGCATCGCGTCGATGCGTGGCGCCAAAGCCTCGATACGACGGGCGATGGCGCCGGAACGGCTCACCAGATCGCCGATGAACCGTTCCAGATAATCGATGAGCCGCTTCTTGAAGCCGATCACCGCGTTCGCGTCGGCCTGTTGGATGTCGACGCTGCGCGCGATACCGGTCATGAAGGCCTGCGCATTTTCGGCCAGATCCTCGAACACCCGCACGAGATCGCGCAACACCTCGTGCACCTTGGCCTCGTCCGGCGCCGGCTCCTGCCCCAAGGCGATCAAGGCGTCGAGCCGGTGGTGGATGTCTTCGAGCGCCACGCTCTGCAATTCGCCGCGGCGCTTCAGCGCCTGGGTGAAGGCCGCCAATGCGGATTCCACCGCTTCGCCGCCATGTGACAGGCGGTAGAGGAAGCGCGCCAGATAGTAATCGTTGAGGCTCGCCACCCGCGCCGTGTCCGGCTGGGCTTCGAGGTTACCCCATTCCACCAGCTGGGCGAGGGCCACCCGCACCTCTTCGAGCGTCGGCGGATCGGCGGGCCAGGTCGCCTCGCGCAGCACCTCGTCGGGCCGCAGATAGGGGCGAAACTGGCGCTTGGCCGCGGCGAAGACATCGAGGATCGTGCGGTAGAACGCCGCCTTGTCGGCGCTGACATGACGGAAGAGATCGCCCGAGCGGTGATCCATAGGTCATCGGCTCCGCATGTACCACGCGAACGGTGCGGCGTCGAGGTCGCGCAGCCCGCGCCTGGCCTCGATCATCCAGCCGGTGGCATCACGGTTTTTCAGCGCATCGGTCGCCGCGTTGCGTAGCGCAACATCGCAATTGTGTTCGAAGATATCAAGTTGCATTGGCGGTTTTTCCTCCGTCGCCTCGCGAGGCCCGGGCCGCTACGACATCGGGAATGATATCCGCAAGAGATTTACGCTGAGGCGGGATGCAATGCCCGGATGCGCGGCGCGATCTCGTCTCGAAGCTCGCGCATCGCGATCCGCATGTCGCACTCCGCCTGAAGGTTTATCCAGAACCGCGGTTCCATGCCGAAGTACAGGCCCAGGCGTAGCGCCGTGTCGGACGTGACCGGGCGGCGGCCGTGGATGATCTCGCTGATGCGGCTCGGTGAAACATCGATGTCGGCCGCGAGCTGTCGCGCCGTGATGCCCATCGGCCTCATGAACTCCTCCAGCAGAATTTCGCCGGAGTGGATTTCGCCGAGCGATTTCGCCATGTTCCGCTCCTAGCGGTAGTCCACAATCTCGACCTGGTGTGCGCCGTCCTTGCACCAGACGAAGCAAATGCGCCACTGGTCGTTGATCCGGATGCTGTGCTGCCCCTTGCGGTCTCCTTTTAGGGTCTCCAGGCGATTGGCGGGCGGGACACGCAAG
>DYHB01000040.1:1454-20859 GCA_020724415.1 Thiobacillus sp. | reverse complement strand
GTCTCCTTTCAGGGCTTCGAGTTGGTTGCCCGGTGGGATCCTCAGGCTCGCCATCTCGGTGGTCGCATGCAATTGCAGCAGCTTGCGTCGCGCCACCCGTTCGATGTTCCTGAACCGGAGCGCTGACTGGCCGTGGATAAAGCGCCTCCGTGTCGGAACTTGCGAACAAGCGTCCGATCGGTCGACCATCTTCTCGATACCAGCAAAAATGCCATCATCAGAAATGGAAACTACCTATACCGCACCCACGTAACCCATTGATATTCGAGGTGCGTCAACTCGTTGATTATGTGCGCCACATGATTAACGATGACTCATATTTTTATTTTATAATCAATATATTATAGATCACCCCTACTCCCACTCGATCGTGCCCGGCGGCTTGCCGGTGATGTCGTAGGTGACGCGGTTGATGCCGCGGATCTCGTTGATGATGCGGTTGGAGACCTTGGCCAAGAGGCCATAGGGCAGCTCGGCCCAGTGTGCGGTCATGAAGTCCTGGGTCTGCACCGCACGCAGGGCGACCACGTAGTCGTAGGTGCGGCCGTCGCCCATCACCCCCACCGCCTTCACCGGCAGGAAGACGGCGAAGGCCTGGGAGGTCTTCTCGTACCAGCCGGCGGCGCGCAGCTCCTCGATGAAGATGGCGTCCGCCCGGCGCAGCAGCTCGGCGTACTCGCGCCTGACCTCGCCCAGGATGCGCACCCCCAGGCCGGGGCCCGGGAAGGGGTGGCGGTAGACCATGTCGTGGGGCAGGCCCAGGGCCACGCCCAGTTCCCGCACCTCGTCCTTGAAGAGTTCACGCAGGGGTTCCAGCAGCTTCAGGTGCATGTCTTCGGGCAGTCCGCCGACATTGTGATGGCTCTTGATGGCATGGGCCTTCTTGGTCTTGGCGCCGGCGGATTCGATCACATCCGGGTAAATGGTGCCCTGGGCCAACCATTTGGCGTTCTGGAGCTTGGCCGACTCGGCCTGGAACACGGCCACGAATTCAGCACCGATGATCTTGCGCTTGCGCTCAGGATCTGAAACCCCGGCCAGCTTGTCCAGGAATTGATCACTGGCATCCACATGGATGACGCGTACGCCCAGGTTGAGCGCGAAGGTCTCCATGACCTGCGCGGCCTCGTTCAGGCGCAGCAGGCCGGTATCCACGAACACGCAGGTGAGCTGGTCACCGATGGCTCGGTGGATCAGGGCAGCGGCTACGGAGGAGTCCACACCGCCGGACAGGCCCAGGATGACCTCGTCGGAGCCCACCTCGGCCCGGATACGGGCCACGGCTTCCTGGATGTAATCCGGCATGTTCCAGTCATGGCCACAGCCGCAGATGTCGTGGACAAAACGCCCCAGGATGGCCTTGCCCTGCAGGGTATGGGTGACTTCCGGGTGGAACTGGACGCCATAGAAGCGACGTACGTCATCCGCCATGCCGGCCATCGGCGTGGAGGCATTCTCGCAGATGACCTTGAACCCGGGCGGCAATTCGTCCACCCGGTCGCCATGGCTCATCCACACATCCAGCCAGCACTTGCCGTCCGGATCGCAACGATCCTGGATGTCGGTCAGCAGCCTGGAATGGCCGTGGGCACGCAGTTCGGCGTAACCGTATTCATGATGGCTGGCGTTCACCACCTTGCCACCCAACTGGGCGGCCATGGTCTGCATGCCGTAGCAGATGCCCAGGACCGGCATACCCAGCTCGAACACCGCCTGGGGCGCCCTGGGGGTCTCGGCCTCGGTCACCGAGGACGGCCCGCCGGACAGGATGATGCCCGCCGGCTTGAAATCCCGGATGAACTGGTCGCTGACGTCGTAGGGGTGGAGTTCGCAATAGACATTGCTCTCCCTCACCCGCCGGGCGATCAATTGGGTGTATTGGGAACCGAAGTCGAGGATGAGGATTTTCTGGTGCATGGAATGCTCGGGACAGGCCAAGGAGGGACATGCCCTCCTTGGGGTGGATCAAACGTGGTAGTTGGGGGCTTCTTTGGTGATCTGCACGTCATGGACGTGGGATTCCTTGATGCCGGCGTTGGAAATTTCCACGAACTGGGCGGTTTTCTGGAAGGTCTCGATGTCCTTGGCGCCCAGGTAGCCCATGGATGAGCGGAGCCCGCCCATCAACTGGTGCAGCACGCCCAGCACCGAGCCCTTGTAGGGCACCCGGCCCTCGATGCCTTCGGGTACCAGCTTGTCGGCATTGGCCTCGTTATCCTGGAAATAGCGGTCCTTGGAGCCCTTCTGCATGGCTCCCAGGGAACCCATGCCTCGGTAGGACTTGTAGGAGCGGCCCTGGAACAGCTCGATCTCGCCCGGTGCCTCTTCGGTACCTGCGAGCAGGCCGCCCAGCATGATGCAGTTCCCGCCTGCCGCGATGGCCTTGGCGATGTCACCGGAATAGCGGATGCCGCCATCGGCGATGCAGGGCACACCCAGCTTGGCCAGGGTCTCGGCCACGTTGGCCACGGCACTGATCTGGGGCACGCCCACCCCGGCCACGATGCGGGTGGTGCAGATGGAGCCTGGGCCGATGCCCACCTTGACGCAGTCGGCACCGTGGTCCACCAGGGCCCGGGCCGCCTCGGGCGTGGCGATGTTGCCGCCGATGACCTGAACCTGGGGAAAATGTTGCTTGGTCCACTTGACCCGCTCCAGCACGCCCCGGGAGTGGCCATGGGCGGTATCCACCACGATCACGTCCACGCCGGCTTCCACCAGGGCGGCAATGCGTTCTTCGTTGTCCGGTCCCACGCCCACCGCAGCACCTACCAGCAGGCGGCCCTGACTGTCCTTGCAGGCCATGGGATGCTCGCTGGACTTGCTGATGTCCTTGACGGTGATCAGCCCCTTCAGCATGGATTGGTCGTCGATGACCACCAGCCGCTCCAGGCGATGCTTGTGGAGCAAGGCCACGATCTCTTCCTTGCTGGCCCCCTCCCCCACCGTGACCAGCCGCTTGCGCGGGGTCATGATGCTGCGCACGGTCTGGTCCAGATTGGTCTCGAAGCGCAAATCCCGGTTGGTGACGATGCCCACCACCTTGCCGGCCTTGTCCACAACCGGCAGGCCGGAGATGCGGTAGCGCCGGGTAATGTCCAGCACATCGCTCACGCTCATGGAAGGACTTATGGTGATGGGATCCTTCACCACGCCGGATTCGTGCCGCTTGACCTTGGCCACCTCGGCCGCCTGCTGCTCGGCGGTCAGGTTCTTGTGGATGATGCCGATGCCGCCCTCCTGGGCCATGGTGATGGCCATGGGCGCCTCGGTCACCGTGTCCATGGCCGCAGACAGCACCGGAATGTTCAATTCGATGCTTTTGGTCAGTCGGGTCTTGAGGGTGACATCCCGGGGCAGGATGTTGGATTCGGCGGGGACGAGCAGCACATCATCGAAGGTGAGTGCTTTCTGGAGGATACGCATTTATGAAACCCTACGCACAAAGCCGCATTATACTGGGTTCGCCCTGCGGTTGAAATCCATCCCATGTCCTCCCCAAGGACCCCATGAAGAGGATAATGGGCATCCGGAATCCACCCCCGACGTGAGGCATTACATGCATTACAGCCCCCTGGACCTGGCCAGGATCTGTGGTTTGGCGTTGGCCCTGGCGTGTCTGCCGGCACTGACTTCCTGCGCCCTGCTGCCGGCCAACGATTCCCCTGCGCCCGGACAGAGCCTGACCCCACCCGCCCAGACGGCCCTGGAGCAAGCCCGTGCCCACGTGCTGAGCGCCCAGGCTCAACGTGCCTTGTGGGTCTCGGCGCGCGAGGCCATGGAACTGGCGGAAACCGCCGCCCAGGCCGGCGACAGTGCAGCCGTCTTGCGCCACAGTGCCACGGTGGTGGAACTGGTGCGACTGGGCCTGGCCCAGCAGAACTATCCCCCCGTCTCACTCCCCTGACTGGCATGGCGGGTTGTCCCAGGTTCCAGTCCGCACGGGATGGCGCATGAATTAAAATAAATTATATTGACAATAAAATAATTTATCTGAGTGCACTGCTAGGATTTGGCCAGCTTAATCCTGCTTGGGCGATCATGGTTCCGGACCTGCACGACGACATCATCATCCAGGGCATTACCGAGACGGGGAGCCGGTTCCGTCCCAGTGACTGGGCCGAGCGCCTGGCCGGAAACTACGCCCGGCTGGGGGCGGACCGTCGTGTGATCTATTCCGAGCGTCTGTTGCCTGCCACCCGGGATGGCGTGGTGTGCCTGGTGGTCAAGTCCGACCTGGCCCGGGTCAATCCATCCGCCTATGACGAAGTCCTGAATTTTGCCCGGGCAAACCGGCTCATGCTGGTCCATGGGCCCGGGGGCACGGCTTCCCTGGACTGAAACCGCCCGGTCCCTGGCCCGTAGCATAGTTCCACCAGGGGGTCCTGGGCTGGCCTCCGGCGGCGTGACGCCCCGATCTGGCAGGGTCTATTCCGCGGCCAGGTCGCCGCCCCCCTTCTTCATGGCCTTGCCCTCGGCCGCCCGTTGCCGCCGGACCTCCTTGGGATCGGCCAGAAGGGGACGGTAGATTTCCACGCGATCCCGGTCCCGCAACACGGCATCCAGTTTGGCCAGCTTGTTCCAGATACCGGTCTTGTTGGCGCCGCCCAGGTCGATTTCAGGATGCCGTGCCAGCAGGCCGGAGCGCTCCACCGCCTCCTTCACGGTGGCACCCTCGGGCATCTCCAGATGCACGACATGTTGTTCGTCCCGGAGGGGGTAGACGACTTCGATATGCAGGGTGGTCATCGCTCACCGTAAATTTTCTCGGCCCGCTGGACGAAGGCGTCCACCAGGGAATTGGCGATATAGCTGAATACCGGCCCCAGCACCTTGGCCAGCAAAGGGCTGGAAAACTCGTAGTTCAGCACGAATTCGATCTTGCAGGCCGCATCACCCAGGGCCTTGAAGTGCCAGCCTCCCTCCAGGGCGCGAAAAGGACCCTGGACCAGCCTGATCTGCATCTCCTGGGGATGCAACTTGGTATTGCGGGTGGAAAATTTCTGCTTCACCTGCATGTAGTGGATGTGGATGCTGGCTTCGGTGATCTGCTCATCCCGATGGTGCAGTTCGCTGCCGCCGCACCAGGGCAGGAATTCGGGATAGCGCTCCACCTCGTCCACCAGGGCGAACATCTCCCCGGGGGTGTAGGGCACCAGGACTGTCTTGATAACCTCGGGCATGAATCACAAACGCCAGGGCCGGACCGGGCCGCCCTTGGTAAGATAACGGAAACACAGAGCATAGAGCATCATGAGCATCGCGGAAAACAAAAAGGCGTTTCACGATTACTTCATCGAGGAACGCTACGAGGCCGGCATGGTCCTGGAAGGCTGGGAAGTGAAGGCCGTCCGGGCCGGGCGCATCCAGTTGAAGGAATCCTACGTGGTCCTGCGCAATGGCGCCGTATGGCTCATCGGCTGCCACATCAGCCCCCTGGCCACGGCCTCCACCCATGTCCACCCGGACCCCACCCGCAGCCGCAAGCTGCTGCTCCATGGCGAAGAGATCAAGCGGCTCATCGGCAAAGTGGAACGGGCCGGCTATACCCTGGTGCCCCTGAACATGCACTTCACCAAGGGCCGCATCAAGCTGGAGATCGGCCTGGGCAAGGGCAAGAAGCAGTTCGACAAGCGGGCCACGGAAAAAGAGCGGGATTGGCAGCGCGAGAAACAGCGCCTGATGCGGAGGGACGCCTAGTGCTCTGCCCTGCCGATACCCAGGCCAGGGGGCGCCCGGACCGGGTGGATCTGTCCGCCCTGGCCGAATTCGACGAAATCATCGACGCCCGGTCCCCGGCCGAGTATGCCGAGGACCACATTCCGGGCGCCATCAACCTGCCGGTGCTGGACAACGAGGAACGGGCCCGGGTGGGCACCCTCCATGCCCAGGAATCCCCCTTTGCCGCCAAGAAGGTGGGCGCCGCCCTGGGGGCCCGCAACGTGGCCACCCATCTGGAAACCTACTTCCCGGACAAGCCCAAGAATTATCGCCCCCTGGTCTATTGCTGGCGGGGCGGCAGCCGCAGCGGGGCCATGACCCACATCCTGCGCTCCGTGGGCTGGCAGGCGGCCCAGTTGCAGGGGGGCTACAAGACCTATCGCAAGCAGGTCATGGCCGAGCTGGACACCCTGCCGGGGCGCTTCCGCTTCGTGGTGGTGTGTGGTCCTACCGGAGTGGGCAAGAGCCGCTTCCTGCGCGCCCTGGCCGATGAAGGAGGCCAGGTCCTGGACCTGGAGGATCTGGCGGCCCACATGGGGTCGGTCCTGGGGGCCTACCCCGATCGTCCCCAACCGCCCCAGAAGCTGTTCGAAAGCCGCATCTGGCATGTCCTGAGCCGGTTTGACCCCAGCCAGCCGGTCTTCGTGGAATCGGAAAGCCGCAAGATCGGCCACCTGCACACCCCGGACGCCCTGTTGCAACGGATGCGGGCTTCCCGCTGCCTGAACCTGGAAGCGCCCATTCCGGTCCGGGTGCAACTCCTCAAGGAAGAATACGCCCACTTCCTGGCCGACCCGGTCGGCCTGGGGGCACAACTGGACCGGTTGACCGAATTGCGCGGCCGGGACCGGGTCGGGCGCTGGAAGGCTTTGGGCCAGGCCGGCCATTGGGACGCGCTGGTGGCGGAACTGCTGGAAGTCCATTACGACCCGGCCTACGGCCGATCCCTGGCGCGCAATTTCGGCCAGGCCGCCCACGGCCCCACCCTGCGCCTGGAAGCGCCGGACAAGGACAGTGTGCACCATCTGGCCAGGATGGCCCTGAACCCCGTGCTTTAACGGAAATGCGTGACGAAATTGCGTGACGCAACAGCGTGACTCAAAGGCGTGACGGGCTTAGTCACGCCCTTTCGTTACGCCGATATGGTTACGCTCCTGCGTCACGCTTTCATAACCCGGGGTGGCGGTTGCTGTTATTGAGATGGCCTCAATCTGGGGATGGGAGGGAATCCCCACCCTTCCAGCTTGACGCCCCACCCCCCCTTGCTAGGCTGAAATGAGGCGCCGGGCGCCTGCTATTTTCCAACCAGCCGTGCTTTTTCAGCGAGGTGAAGGATGTCCATCACGTGGATCATGGTAGCCAATGCCAGTCAGGCCAAACTCTATGAAAACCAGGGCCCCAACAAGGGCCTGCATCTGCTCCGGGAATTGAGTCACCCGGAGAGCCGGGAAAAAGCCGCCCAACTGGTGAGCGACCGGGTGGGCAACTTCCAGGGCTCCGGCAGTTACGCCCAGCATACCGACCCCAAGCACCACGAAATGGAACGTTTTGCCCACCAGGTGGCCGGCACCCTGGAAGACGGGCGGGTGAAAAATGCCTTCGAAAAACTGGTCCTGGTGGCGTCCACCCCCTTCCTGGGCATGCTCAACCAGCGCCTGTCCAGCCAGTTGCAAGGGCGCGTCAGCCTGAGCCTGGACAAGGACTACACCAAGGCCACGGACAAGGAACTGGCAGGACACCTGGGCGCCCACATGCGGCTCTGATCCTCAGCGCAGCGGAAATTCGGCCAGGGTCTCATAGCGGGCCCCGGCCTGGGACAGATGGGAGCGCACCAAACGATAGGCCGCCACCGGCCAGTGGAGCGATGGCCGACATGCCTCCGGCGCCATGGCCGGAGTCCCATCGGGCAGCCCCGCCTTGCGGACCAGGGTCACATGGGGCCGGTAGGGACGTCGGTCAAAGCCGACCCCGGCCTCCGTCAGGGCCTGTTCCAGGCCAGCCACCAGACTCTCCAGCGCCGGGGGTACCCGACCCGGTGCGGCATGGACGATCCGGTTATGCCGCCACAGGCCCATCCGGTCCAATTCCAGGTCAAAGGACGACGCTGACACGCTCCGGGCGGTGTCAATCAAGCGCGGGATGAGACCGGCCTCCACATCCCCCACGAACACCAGGGTCAGGTGTACCGTATCCAGCCGGGTCAGGCGGCCGCCCAGGCGGTGGTGCCAATCCCGGGCCCGGGCCAGCAGGGCTCGAGCCACCGCCGGGTCGGGCCAAAGGGCGAAGAAGACCCGGGCCGGGTCCCTCAGGCGGCCTGGATGAGACACACCGCTTCCGCCGCGATGCCCTCTTCCCGGCCGGTGAAGCCCAGGCGTTCGGTGGTGGTGGCCTTGACGTTGACAGCCGCCTCCGCCACGCCCAGATCCGCGGCGATGTGCCGGCCCATGGCGGGAATATGGGGCGCCATGCGGGGTGCCTGGGCGATGACGGTGGCATCCACGTTGCCGGTCACCCAGCCCCGGTCCCGCAGCAGGCCTGCCACGTGGCGCAGCAGTTCCCGGCTGTCCACCCCCTTGTAGCGCGCATCCGTGTCCGGGAAATGCCGCCCGATGTCCCCCAGGCCCGCCGCACCCAGCAGGGCGTCGCAGATGGCATGGAGCAGGACATCGGCATCGGAATGCCCCGCAAGGCCACGAGGGTGGGGAATCTCCACGCCGCCGATGACCAGGCGACGGCCTTCGGCAAAGGCATGGACATCGAAGCCATGGCCAATCCTGAAGTTCATGGGGTGTGATCCTTTCTGTTCTGCGGATTCAAATCCAGGGCCATGGCCTGGTGGGGAATGCCGGCTTCCTGGAACACGGCGCCCACGGGCCGGAAGCCATGGCGGACATACAAAGGCACGGCCGAGATCTGGGCATGGAGGTGAACCCGGTCCAGGCCCCGCTGGCCGGCCCGCGCCAGAACGGCCAGGAGCAGGGCCGAGGCCACACCCTGGCGGCGCCAGTCCGGCAGCACCGCCATGCGGCCGATCCGGCCGGTGGGCGTGAGCCGGACGATGCCGATGAGGCTGCCCGGGCCCACCGGCTCCCTGGCGGGACTGCCGACGAGCGCCACCCGGGCCAGGAACCAATCGCACCCGGGTTCCTCCGGCTCCCATTCCAGGGCCTCGGGAACTCCCTGTTCCTCGATGAACACCCGGCGTCGCAGCCAGGCGATGGACGCACCATCCCGGGCCAGGTCCGCCGGCAGGATATTGAAATGCGGTTTGTTGGGAGGCTTCGGGGGGAACACTGTAAAATGTCGCGGTTGTTTAACGCGAGTTTGCCATGAAACTGTACGGTATCCCCAATTGCAGCACGGTGAAAAAGGCCCGGGCCTGGCTCGAAGAGCGGGACATCGCCTATGAATTCCACGATTTCAAGAAACAGGGCGTGCCCGGCACCCTGATGAAGGCCCTGATGAAACTTCATGGCTGGGAAGCCCTGGTGAACCGGAGCGGCCCCACTTGGCGCAAGCTGCCCGACGAGGTGAAGGCCGGAGTCAAGAACGCCACCACCGCCCTGGCCGTCATGCAGGAAAACCCCAGCGTCATCAAGCGCCCCATACTGGATCAGGACGGCCAGTACCAAGTGGGCTTTTCCGAAGACAACTACGCAGCGTTTTTCGGCGAATGACGGCTGACACGCACCTGCCGGACGTGCTGGAGTACGCCCGGGAACTCATTCGCCGGCCCTCCACCACCCCGGACGATGCCGGCTGCCAGGTCTGGCTGGCGGAACGCCTGAAGCCCCTGGGCTTCAGCATCGAAGCCGTCAACCACGGCCAGGTCACCAACCTGTGGGCCCGGCGCGGCACGGCCGCTCCCCTGCTCTGCTTTGCCGGCCATACCGACGTGGTGCCCACCGGCCCCCTGGACCAATGGCAGAGCGACCCCTTCCAGCCGGACGTCCGCCATGGCCTGCTCTATGGCCGGGGGGCCGCCGACATGAAAGGCTCCATCGCCGCCTTCCTGGCCGCCACCGAGGCGTTTGTCGCCGCCCATCCCGACCATGCCGGCTCCATCGCCTTCCTGATCACCTCGGACGAGGAAGGTCCCGCCGTGGACGGTACCGTCCGGGTGGTGGAACGCCTGCGCGACCGGGGTGAGGCCATGGATTACTGCATCGTGGGCGAACCCTCCTGCGCCCGGGTCTTCGGCGACACCCTCAAGAACGGCCGCCGGGGTTCCCTGCACGGCCGCCTGCGGGTCAAGGGCATCCAGGGCCACATCGCCTATCCCCACCTGTCCCGCAACCCCATCCACACGGCCGCCCCCGCCCTGGCGGAACTGGCCAACACGGTCTGGGACGAAGGCAACGAATTCTTCCCCCCCACCACTTGGCAGATTTCCAACATCCACGGCGGCACCGGGGCGACCAATGTCATCCCCGGCCATCTGGACGTGGTGTTCAACTTCCGCTTCTCCACCGCCAGCACCCAGGACAGCCTTCAGGCCCGGGTACACGAGATCCTGGACCGCCACGGCCTGGACTACGACCTGGAATGGGAACTGGGCGCCAAGCCCTTCCTGACCGGGCGCGGCCGGCTGGTGGAGGTGATCAGCCAGGCGGTGCAGGACGTGACCAGCGTGACCCCTGAGCTTTCCACCACCGGCGGCACCTCGGACGGCCGCTTCATTGCCGACATCTGTTCCGAAGTGGTGGAATTCGGCCCCCTCAACCACTCCATCCACAAGATCGACGAACACGTGGGGGTGGACGAACTGCGCGCCCTCACCCGGGTCTACCTGGGCACCCTGGAAGGCCTGCTCCATGTTTGACCAGGCCGTGGCCGAACTGCGCACGGTGCGGGACTGGCTGCGCTTTGCGGTCTCCCGTTTCCAGGCCGCCGGCCTGCACTACGGCCATGGCAGCCAGGAAGCCTATGACGAGGCCGCCTACCTGATCCTGCACACCCTGCACCTGCCCCTGGACCGTCTGGACCCCTTCCTGGACGCCCGCCTGCTGCCCGACGAAGCGCGCCAGGTGGCCGGCATCCTGGCCCGGCGCATAGACGAGCGGCTGCCCGCCCCCTACCTCACCGGCGAGGCCTGGCTGCACGGCTTCCGGTTCAAGGTGGACCCCCGGGTCATCGTGCCCCGTTCTTTCCTGGCCCCCCTCATCCTGGACCAGTTCCTGCCCTGGGTCATGGAACCCGAGCGCATCCACGCCACCCTGGACCTGTGCACCGGCTCCGGCTGTCTGGCCATCCTCCTGGCCCACGCTTTCCCCCAGGCCCGGGTGGACGCCGTGGACCTGTCCCCCGACGCCCTGGCCGTGGCCCGGGACAACGTGGCCGACTATGGCCTGACGGAACAAGTCAGCCTGGTCCAGTCCGACCTGTTCACCGCCCTGGCCGGTCGCCAGTACGACCTCATCGTATCCAACCCCCCCTACGTCACGGCCGACGCCATGGCCCACCTGCCCCAGGAATACCGCCACGAGCCGGTCATGGCCCTGGCCTCGGGCGATGACGGCCTGGACGCCCTGCGCGTCATCCTGGCCCAGGCCCCCGCCCACCTCAACCCGGGCGGCCTGCTGGCGGTGGAAATCGGCCACAACCGGGACGCGGTGGAAGCGGCTTTCCCGCACCTGGAATTCACCTGGCCCGAAGTGGACGGGGGCGAAGACACCCTGTTTGTCATCAGCCGGGAACAACTCATCCCTTAAGCTCACAACGGCATTGCCGCATCTGGAGACTCACATGGAACAACTCGACATCTTCGTGGCCTCCCTGGCCTCCTTCTGGACCCAACTGGCCAGCTTCGTGCCCCAACTCCTGGCCGCCCTGGTGCTGCTCTTCGTGGGCTGGCTGCTGGCCAAGCTGGCCCGCAACGGCATCGTGCGCGTACTCAAGATGCTCAAGTTCGACACGGTATCCGAAAAATCCGGCCTGGAAGCCTTCCTCAAGCAAGCCGATCTGGAAGTCTCCCTGGCCTCGATCCTGGGCAACCTCATCTACTGGCTCATCATCCTGGTCATGATCGTCACCGTGGCCAACTCCCTGGGCCTGCACATGGTGGCCGACCTGTTCAACAAGGTGGTGCTCTACATCCCCAACGTAATCGTCGCCATCCTGGTCCTGGTCTTCGGCACCGTCCTGGCCCGGTTCATCAACCGCATCGTCTTCGCCTGGCTCAACAACGTGGGCTTCGACGGCGCCCTCACCGTATCCACCTTCTCGGAATACGCCATGATGGTGTTCGTCTTCTTCATCGCCATGGAACAGTTGCAGATCGCCAACGAACTCCTCACCGCCGCCTTCATCATCGCCTTCGGCGCCATCGGCCTGGCCTTCGCCATCGCCTTCGGCCTGGGCGCCCGGAGCTGGGCCGAAAGCTTCATCGAAAAGATGACCAAGTCCAAGAAGTAAGCGGTCAGGAAACGCCGGCAGCGCCTGCCGGCGATACCCCTCTGCCCCCCCCGGCTATGCCCTGGGGAAGGCTGACATTCCAGAGACCACTGGCTAGGCTCGGGAAGCGTGGACTGAACACCCTCGCGGCCAAGGCCGCTCCTGCGCTTCGATATTGTGGGAGCGGCCTTGGCCGCGATTTGGCTGGGTCACGACTGAGTGACATGCGAATCGCCCAACTCGTCCCGGATCTTGAAGCACGCTGGGTGATTCAGCCGCACAGCGTCAGTCAGGGATGGGGCCTCGACTTTTGAACACGATTGCTCACTGCCGCACCAGTTCCACCCGCCGATTCTTGGCCTAACGAGCATTGGAAATACTGGCTGGCCCCTGGGCGAGGGCCGCCAACCACATTCGAGTCAGGGCCTGTGATTGGAACTACGAACAATGTGGTCCAGATATTCCTCAGAAGACAACAGAGATCGACTCCCATATGTATTTGATTGCTTCGATGTTAATTGTAGCGTTATGCTTACTTACTCAATACTGGCAAAACAACCACGGGAGCACATATTATGCAGAGCTTCATAGAGCGCGTTCAAAAACATGCAGAGCATGTCATCAATGTTGGCGCCCACTGTACCACCGAGGAAACAACCAAGCAGGCCCTTATATTGCCATTGCTAGATATCCTTGGCTTCAGCCCGTTCGACCCAACCCGAGTAAAAGCAGAGTACAGCGCAGATTTTCCTGGTGCTAAGGCAAGTGAACGGGTGGACTATGCACTTTTCTGCCATGCAGTATCAGTAATGTTTATAGAAGCTAAGGCCTACAGCGAGAAATTGACAAACCACTGTCCACAGTTATCTCGTTACTTCAATGCTACGCCGGAAGTAGCCATTGCGGCGATCACTAATGGACGGGAGTGGCGCTTTTTTACTGATCTGTCAAACAAGAATGTCATGGACACTGAGCCCTTCTTAGTCCTCGATTTTGAGCACTTGGACGATTCCTTAATTGCTCGCCTTTACCGTTTCAGACACGACGAGTTCCAGCCAGATGCCCTTCGCACTCTAGCAGAAGAAAGTGTCTATCTCAATGCCTTCAAGGAGGTTATTCGGAAGAGCGTATTGGATTGTGACCAAGACTTTGTCCGGTACGTTGCCGTAAAGTCCACTGTTCAGCGCACACTTACTGCCAAGTTCATGGAGACTATTTCCCCCATCGTCAAACAAGCCGTAGCTCAATCATTAAGTGAAATGGTAGCTAATAGTCTCTCAGCTGCACAAACACCATCAGTATCGGCACAAGACGTATCTCCAGCTACCAACGATGGTAAGGCTGACATTGTAGACCCATTGAATCCACGTATTGTTACTACATACGCCGAGCGCCGGCTGATGGAAGTTGTTTTGGATATTCTCGGAAACGAGGTCGATGTGTCACCCAAAGACACTGAGAGCTATTTTGCAGTACTTTATCAAGGCAAAGTAAACCGTTGGTTGATTCGCTATCACGCCGAAGGGAAGAACCCTCGTATCCAAGTATGTATACCCATGACGGACGACCGTCGCCGTGAGGTCGCTCGGGCTGGCTTGCAATTAGGTACTGGCGATTCGATTCTGCTACCACAGCCTGAGCACTTAGCACGAATTCCTGGCATCGTTTTTGATGCCCTATCCCATGTAATTGACGATAACAATTTCAAACGTGGTAGCACGATGGAAGCATGACCCATGCGATCGAGAGCAACTACAAATTAGAGTTGTACACATTGCAAGGTTAATCCAATGAACTGTATGGTTCTTAAATAGACACTCACGGAATTACCAGCAACATCATTATTTTTTACAGGTATGGTATAGAGCTATGTAAGACCCCTGCAGCAAGATGACTTGCAAGCAATCCAGATTTTAAATGAGTTGTTGCTTGAATGATCCAAGCGCAATAGGCAAAAACATTGCGGATATGAAACCCATGACCAAGTATACAATTATAAATACAACACCTGAAAACCATCTTGAAGAACCATTCCAATGCCGATAAACACCCCACGTAGCCAATAGCCATACAATCGATGCCAAATAACTTAATATACCAAAGGAATTATGGCCCATACGCGCAAGAGTTGAGAAGTCGTTGATGTCTACATTTGAGCTTGCAGACCCCATCAATATTCTATTGGCAACACCACCATAAAACTCTTTGGCCAAGCTCATATCCTCAGACATAAGATAATGCACGGAAATGCTTGAAAACAAGGTGGTTATTAATTCATGCACCCCCATAATATACAAAGAGGCCAAAGCCACCAACTTAAACCTGATGCTTTTTCGAAAAACGAGCCAAGTATAATAAATAACACCCGCATAAACAAAAACAGCAAGAGCAAAACCAATTAGCAATTCAAGGATATATGTCCAATCAATATCGTGCTCAAAAAATTTCGGTGCCACAACAATCGATACAATCACGGAAATAATATAAAAAATAATTGCTTGTTGCTTGCTTTCGGGTCGATCATTTACCATGGAAAATATGGCTCTCTTTGGCTTAGTCAACAGCCACCAAAAAGCAACCCCCTGTTTTATTATCAAATCTATATATTCTTGAAGTTGTGCTTGAGTCATTGTCTCGAAAAACAAATATTCTTAGTTGACACACCAAAAAATGAGATCACAATAATACGAATATATATAACTAAATTATTGACGACATCCATTTACAGAAATGTAAAAAAATAGTCCAATGTCAGCAGCCATATACTATATGACATGTCTATCAATCTACACTACAGATCGCACCCATAATAAAAATATGCTACAGGGCATGGCTTTAGTCATCGTGATACTAAACTGGGAGATCAGAGGGCCGAGCCTACTACTCGTCTCTGGCGGTTCACACTCTATCACCCTCAATCAAGCTATCTACAGCCCTTCTTTATCTCGGCCTGCATCTGTTGAAGCCGTTTCTCTAATTCATGCACTTGGGCCGCGGTGGTCCGTAATGCTCGCTGAAGACCCTCATCGGCTTTTACATCGAAACCCTGTGCTCGTCGTTCGGCTATGATGTTGTTTTGCTTCTGTATTGCTGCTTCCACTGTCACCGAGACCGTCTCGGCTTTAGACTGGGTAATCTTCATCAGACGTCCAAGCCCATCGCTGGCCTTAGACGTGATCGGGCTGGAGATGAGGACGAAAGTTGCTCCAACAATACTCAGCACGTGAGTAAAAGTACGATTCGACATAGGTTTACCTCTCAACAATGCATAATGCACACACTTAATATGGTGAAATTCAAACTACGGGATTAGCGGTGCTGGATTACCCAAGGAACATATATCCGAAGGGATCAGGCATTTCTTACCGAATCCGCATTCTTGTTCTCCGAGGGGCCTTGGGGCCCACCGTTGAGTTATTGGACCAAGCGATCACTGCCGCACCAGTTCCACCCGCCGATTCTTGGCCCGACCGGCTTCGGTGGTGTTGTCTGCCACCGGCTGGCGGCTGCCCATGCCCTTGGCGCCCAGGCGTCCGGGGGCTATGCCGTATTGCTGGATGAGGGCGTTGCGGACGGCGTCCACCCGGGCCTTGGACAGGCGCAGGTTGGCGTCGGCCTGGCCGACGTTGTCGGTATGGCCTACCACGTCCAGGCGCAGGTTGGGCTGGCGGCGCATGAGTTCGGCCACTTGTTCCAGGGCGGGCGTGCTTTCCGGCTTCAGGCTGGCCTTGCCGGTATCGAAAAAGACGCCTTGCAGTTCCACCCGGCCGTCCTTTTCCAGGCCGGCAGCCAGGCCTTCCACGGAGACCAGGCCGGTTTCCATGGCCTTGGTTTCCAGGCTGTGGATGTAGTGGGTCTGGGGATTGATGGCGATGGCCACGTATACCCGGGCGCCGCCCGTGCTGCGCTGGCCGGTCAGGTACCGGACGTCGCCGGCCACGCCCAGGTTGATGTCGTTGATGGATTTCCAACTGGGGGCCCGGGCCGGGTCGCCGCACTCTTTTTTGCCGGTGCAGGAGAAGTCCACGCTGAAGCCCTGGGCGCGCAAGGCGTCCCGGTAGTTCCGTTCGATCTCCAGGGTGGAGCGGCCTTTGGGATTTTTGTAGCGCTGCCGGATCAGGGCGCCTTCCAGGGTTTCGGTTTCCTTCTTGGGGCCGATGATGCGGCGGTATTCGTTGAAGGCTTCTTCCTTGTTGTCCACCAGCTCCGAGCCTTGATAGGGGGTGATGACGAAGCCATCGGCCTGGACCATGGACGATAAAATACATGCAATACTTACGGCAACCGATTGTAAATAAATGGCTTTCATTCTTTCTTTCCTCCGTATGAACATGCCGCGTGGGACGGGATGGGTTGTAGGGCGTTGTTGTACTACGCCCGGGCCGGAATGCATAGCCCATTGCCCGCTCCTGGGCCTGCCCCCGGACCTGCTCCAAGGCCGGAGCAGGAATGCCAGGTGGAGGTGGAAGGCATGAAAATGCCCGCTCAACGCGGTGGAAAATGAAAAATGCCCGCGCAATGCGGGCATAGGGGGTGGGAGAGGCCGTACCGAGCGGCAGGCTTCAGCGTTTGCCGGCCAACTGGTTCCAGGTGGCCACCACGGTATCCGGGTTGAGGGACAGGCTGTCGATGCCCTGCTCCATCAGCCATTCGGCCAGGTCCGGGTGGTCGGAGGGACCCTGGCCGCAGATGCCGACGTACTTGTTGGCCTTCTTGGCGGCCTGGATGGCCATGGCCAGGAACTTCATGACGGCCGGGTTGCGTTCGTCGAAGCTGGCGGCCACCAGGCTGGAGTCCCGGTCCAGGCCCAGGGTGAGCTGGGTCAGGTCGTTGGAGCCGATGGAGAAGCCGTCGAAGCGCTCCAGGAATTCTTCGGCCAGGAGCACGTTGGAAGGCAGCTCGCACATCATGATGATCTTGAGGTCGTTCTTGCCCCGCTCCAGGCCGTTTTCGGCCAGCACTTCCAGGGCCGCATCGGCGTCTTTCAGAGTCCGCACGAAGGGCAGCATGATCTCCACGTTGGTCAGGCCCATGTCTTCCCGCACCCGGCGCATGGCTTTGCATTCCAGCTGGAAGGCGTGGCGGAACATGTGGCTGGCGTAGCGGCCGGCGCCCCGGAAGCCCAGCATGGGGTTTTCCTCGTGGGGCTCGTAGAGCGGCCCGCCGATGAGGTTGGCGTATTCGTTGGACTTGAAGTCGGACATGCGCACGATGACCCGCTTGGGCCAGAAGGCGGCGCCGATGGTGCCGATGCCCTCGGCCAGCTTTTCCACGTAGAAGTTCACCGGGTCGCCGTAGCCGTGGATCTTGGCATCAATGGCTTTCTTCACGTCGTCCGGCATCTTGCGGTATTCCAGACAGGCGTTGGGGTGGATGCCGATGGCGTTGTTGATGACGAATTCCAGCCGGGCCAGGCCTACGCCGTCGTTGGGCAGCATGGCGAAATGGAAGGCCTGCTCGGGGTTGCCCACGTTCATCATGATCTTGAGAGGGATGTCCGGCATGGTCTTCATGACCATCTCGGTGCGCTCGTACTTCAGCAGGCCCTGGTAGACGTAACCGTCCTCGCCCTCGGCACAGGAGACGGTGACCTCGGCTCCGTCGGGCACGGTGCTGGTGGCGTTGCCCGCCCCCACCACGGCCGGTACGCCCATCTCCCGGGCGATGATGGCCGCATGACAGGTGCGCCCGCCCCGGTCGGTGACGATGGCGGCGGCCTTCTTCATGACCGGTTCCCAGTCCGGGTCGGTCATCTCGGCGATGAGCACGTCGCCGGGCTGAACCAGGTGCATCTGGTCGAGACTGCGGATGACCCGGGCCGGACCCTGACCGATCTTGCTGCCGATCGCCCGTCCCACGGACAGGACCGGGCCTTTTTCCAGCATCTTGAAGCGCACTTGTACCTGGCCGCTGCGGGATTTCACCGTCTCGGGCCGGGCCTGGAGGATGTAGAGCTTGCCGTCCAGACCGTCCCGGCCCCATTCGATGTCCATGGGACGACCGTAATGGTCTTCGATGATCATGGCGTAGCGGGCCAGTTCCAGCAGCTCGTCGTCGTCGATGGCGAAGCGGTGGCGCAGGGCCGGGGGCACGTCTTCCACCCGGGTGGAGCGCTCCGCCACGGATTCGCTGGCAAACACCATGCGGGTGGCCTTGTCGCCCAGTTTCTTGCGGATCACGGCCCGCTTGCCCGCCTTCAGACTGGGCTTGTGGACGTAGTACTCGTCCGGATTCACCGAGCCCTGGACCACGGTTTCGCCCAGGCCATAGGCCCCGTTGATGAAGACCACGTCCCGGAAGCCGGATTCGGTATCCAGGGTGAACATGACCCCGGCGGCGCCCATGTCGGAGCGCACCATGCGCTGGATGCCGGCGGACAGGGCCACCACTTCATGCTCGAAGCCGTTGTGGACCCGGTAGGCAATGGCACGGTCGTTGTAGAGGGAAGCGAAGCAGCGCTTGACGGCGTCGATCAGGTTCTCGGCGCCCTGGATGTTCAGGAAGGTCTCCTGCTGCCCGGCGAAGGAGGCATCGGGCAGGTCCTCGGCAGTGGCGGAGGAACGCACGGCGAATTGCAGGTCGGCTTCGGCCTCGGCGCACATCAGGCGGTGCTCGTGGCGGATGGCGGCCTCCAGCCCGGACGGCAGGGGCGTGGCCATCATCCAGCCCCGGATTTCCCGGCCGGCGGCGGCCAGGGCGGTCACGTCATCGGTATTGAGATGCCTCAGCTTATCGGCGATGCGGTCCGCCAGACCGGAGTGGGACAGGAATTCCCGGAAGGCATCGGCGGTGGTGGCAAAACCCCCGGGGACGCGAACCCCCTTGTCGGTCAGGTTGGCAATCATTTCTCCCAGGGAGGCATTCTTGCCCCCGACCCGCTCCACGTCGTGCATGGACAGGTCCTCAAAGCGCGCGATATAGTCCATTTCATCCTCTGATGAGTTGCGATTGACACATAACACGCGAGAGCCTCCTTCCCCCATGAATCCAGCACGCCCGGTGTTTTTCGTTTCCGACCATACAGGAATCACTGCCGAGATCATTGGCAAGAGCCTGCTCTCCCAATTTCCCGACGAAGCATTCGCTCCCGAGAGTTTACCCTTCGTGGACAGTCAGGAGAAAGCACAAAATGTTGCGGCGCACATAAGAAATGCCTGGCATGTGTCCAGTCTGCGACCCTTTGTCTTCTCCAGCCTGACCGATCCGGATGCCCGGGCGGCCATCACCGCCTCCGAGGCCCTGGTGATGGATATCTATGGCCAGTTCCTGGGCATGATGGTGGGCGAGATCG
>DYHB01000040.1:0-1444 GCA_020724415.1 Thiobacillus sp. | reverse complement strand
CACCCCGGCCAAGGGCAAGTTCCACGCCATGGGCGACCAGAACACCTATACCTCCCGCATCGATGCCCTCAACTTTTCCCTGGCCACCGATGACGGCATGGCCCTGAAATATGACCGGGCCGACCTGATCCTGGTGGGGGTATCCCGCAGCGGCAAGACCCCCACGTCCCTGTACATGGCCATGCAATACGGCCTGTGCGTGGCCAATTACCCCCTGACCCCGGAACACTTCGAACGCTTCGACCTGCCCGACGCACTTAAGCCCCATCTCAAGAAACTGCGCGGCCTGACCCTGTCGCCCCAGCGTCTGGCCCAGATCCGTGCCGAGCGCCGCCCCAACAGCGAATATGCCAGTCTGGAAACCTGCAAGCGGGAACTGACGGCTGCCGATACCATGATGCGCAACGCCGGCATTCCCATCCTGGACGCCACCACCCGGTCGGTGGAAGAGATCGCCGCACTGCTCAGGCAATCCCTGGCCAGCGCCATCCTGCAGCGCCCGGCCTGAATCCACCCCATCGAGTTTTCCGGTCCGGCCACGGGGAGGCCCCCCATGGCCCGGATTACTCGTGGTAGTCCATGGCCTTGTAGCCGTGCTGCTTGATGAGTTCGTCCCGCTCGGCCGACTTGAGGTCTTCCCGGACCATTTCGGCCACCAGTTCGTCAAAGGTGATCTTGGGGGTCCAGCCCAGCTTGGCCTTGGCCTTGGCGGGGTCACCCAGCAGGGTTTCGACTTCGGTGGGGCGGAAGTAGCGGGGGTCTACGGCGACGATGCATTTGCCGGCGTTGTCGAAGCCTTTTTCGTCCACGCCCTGGCCTTCCCAGCGGATTTGCATGCCCAGTTCCTTGGCGGCGGCGTTGACGAAGTCGCGCACGCTGTATTGCACGCCGGTGGCAATGACGAAGTCTTCGGGGTGGTCCTGTTGCAGCATCAGCCACTGCATTTCCACGTAGTCCTTGGCGTGGCCCCAGTCCCGCTTGGCATCCATGTTGCCCAGGTACAGGCAGTCTTGCAGGCCCAGCTTGATGCGGGCCAGGGCCCGGGTGATCTTGCGGGTGACGAAGGTTTCGCCGCGAATCGGGCTTTCGTGGTTGAACAGGATGCCGTTGCAGGCGTACATGCCGTAGGCCTCCCGGTAGTTGACGGTAATCCAGTAGGCATAGAGCTTGGCCACGGCATAGGGGCTGCGCGGGTAGAAGGGGGTGGTTTCCTTCTGGGGGGTCTCCTGGACCAGGCCGAACAGTTCGCTGGTGCTGGCCTGGTAGAACCGGGTCTTCTTTTCCAGGCCCAGGATGCGGATGGCTTCCAGGAGGCGCAGGGCGCCCAGGGCGTCGGAGTTGGCGGTGTATTCGGGTTCTTCGAAACTGACCGCCACGTGACTCTGGGCGGCCAGGTTGTAGATTTCGTCCGGCTGCACCTGCTGGATGATGCGGATGAGGCTGG
>DYHB01000178.1 GCA_020724415.1 Thiobacillus sp. | reverse complement strand
CGGCCCAGGCCGCCCAGGACTGGATGAGCACAAGCAGAGCCAGGCCCAGGCATGACAGGAATCGAAAGGGGCGATGATGACATCGCCCCAGGGGCAAAGGACGCTGGTCAGGCATGGCGATACACTTTCCGAGGATCGGTGCTTCGGGTATTGTCTTCCCGATCGCAGGACCTTGCAAAACCAGCCGGCCCGAGGTCCGGGCCGCGCCGGGTGCCTGCTCCAGGACTGGATCGACCTGCCGCCCGAACGTGATGTAAAACAACCAAGCACGTGCAAACAACGAAGACCGACTGCGCCTTCACGCCATAACCCAGGATTCCACCGATACTCATGCCACCCCCTCCTGCCCATGCCGCCATGAAAACCGTCATACCCGCCATGCTGGCCGGCCTGTCCATGCTTCTTGGCCCGACGGCCCTGGCGGCGTCCACAGCCACCCAGGCCTGGTGCGATTACCTGGGCAAACGCCTGCGCAGCGTGTCTGCCGAAGCCTGTCATCGCCAGCCCTTCATGGCTTCGACCACCCTGACGGCACGGGGCAACCCCCTGGTCTATGTCGACCATCCCGCCAACCCCGCCCCGCCTCTGGAGGGTCCTCCCAGGCGGGTACTGGTGATCGGCGGCATCCATGGCGATGAGCTCACCTCCATCTCCATCGTATTCAAGTGGCTGGACTGGATAGGGGAAGCCGAGCCCGCCCGCTACCACTGGCGGATCATCCCCCTGGCCAATCCTGATGGGCTGAAGGTGCGGCCGTCCACCCGGGTCAACGGCAACGGGGTGGATCTGAACCGGAACTTCCAGACGCCGGATTGGGATGAGAATGCCCAAGCTTACTGGGTCAAGCGCACCCGCAAGGATCCCCGCCGCTACCCTGGTGAAAAGTCGGGATCAGAACTGGAAACCCAGTGGCTGCAGGGGCATATCGACGATTTCCAGCCCAATCTGATCATCAGCGTGCATGCCCCCTACAACCTGCTGGATTACGACGGACCGGTCCCCAAGCCCCTGCGCTTTGGCCGTCTGTCCCTGAATCGTCTGGGCGTCTACCCGGGCTCCCTGGGCAACTACGGCGGTCTGCACAAGCGAATACCGGTGATTACCATCGAACTGCCCAATGCCACGGCCATGCCCAGCCAAAGAGACCAACGGGCCATGTGGGATGACATGCTGGTCTGGATGTCGGACCACGTGCCCCAGCCCGTGGCTTCCAGCCCCACGAACACGCAGCCCGTGGCCGCCCCGGCCCAGGCGGCCACGCCCCTGGAGCCTATGACCCAGGAGCCTATGACCCAGGAGCCCATGACTCTGGAGCATGCGCCCGGGCAGGGTGAACCCCGGGAGTCGCCCCCAGCCGCAGCTCCCCGGGATGTGCCCGTAGCCAAGGAGCATGCCGCCAGTGAGCCCATTGCCGACTGATCCGTACGCGCCCTTGCCCAGCCTGTGACATGATCCTGCGCGTATTCCCGGACCTGGAACCGGCGATGGCGGCCATCAAGCGCACGGCCCCCGCCGTAGCATTCTTTGCCGGGTTCGCCTGGGATGCCCTGACCCTGGGGCGCTCCACGTCCAGCGGCGACCTCTGGCTGCTCGCGGGCTACCTCGCCGGGGCGGCTGCACTGCTTTGGTATCTGGGCCATCGTCAATCCAGCCAGGCGGGCTCCGTCCCGGATGCGGGAGGGCTAAGCGCCGGAATGCCACCCTCCCCGCCCGTTCGGCCACCGTGGCTGGAATCCGGCCCCTATGTCCTGCTGCAGTTTCTCTATGGCGGCCTGTTTTCGGCCCTGTTCATCTTCTACTTCAAGAGTTCCAGCCACTGGCCGGCCGTTGTCTGGGCTCTGGGCCTGGGGGCGCTGTTGGTGGCCAACGAGTTCCTGAAGGACCGCTACAGTCGCTTCACCTTGACCTGGGCCTTGTTCGGTCTCTGCGCCATGCTGCTGCTCAACTTCGTCATTCCCCATGCCGTGGGGGGGCTTTCGGCCGGATGGTTCATATTGAGCACCCTGGCCGGCGCAGGCCTGGCCCACCTCCTGCGCCATCGCACCCCGGGCCGTCCCGGCCGCATCGCCCCGGCATGGGCTGTGGCCGCCGGCCTGATGCTGGCCTACTGGATCGACGTCATTCCGCCGGTACCCCTGGTGAAGCGGGACATGGCCCTGGGCCAGGACCTGACCCGTGCCCAAGGCAGCTATGTCATCTGGCAGGAAGACGTGCCCTGGTGGAACCTGTTCAGGAATCCCCAGGAAGACATCCGGCTGGGGTCCGGCCAGCGACTGTATTGCGTCTCTTCCATTTTCGCCCCCGCCGGGCTCAAGACCCGGCTCTACCATCGTTGGCTGTACCGGGACCCGACCCGGGGCTGGCTGACCACATCCAGAATCGGCTTTGATTTGAGCGGTGGCCGCACGGGAGGCTACCGGGGCTATACCTGGAAACGGAACCTGACCCCCGGCGAGTGGAAAGTGGCCGTGGAGACTGAAAACGGGCGTACCGTGGCCGTGCACCATTTCCATCTGTCGCCTGACCCTTTGCCCGCCGGGTCGGCCCTGGTGCAAAAGGCGATCTGACCCGGCATGGCGCTTGCCGATCCCCCGGCCGGGCACCCGGCCTGCACTTACCAGTTGCTGATCCGGGTCGCCCAGCCGCTGCTTCTTCAGGTGGGACGCCTGGGCCGGTTTACCTTCCCGGCCGGGCTGTATGTCTACACCGGTTCTGCCCGGCGCAACCTGGCCGCCCGGGTCGCCCGACACCTGCGCCGGGAAAAGGCCCTGCGCTGGCATATCGACTATCTGCTGGTGTCGCCCGGGGTGGAGATCGTGGATATCC
>DYHB01000039.1:15887-23062 GCA_020724415.1 Thiobacillus sp. | reverse complement strand
GCGCCAGATCGTCGGCCGCATCTGGAAGTACGTGCTGATCGGCGTCGGCATCGGCGCCTTCATCCATGGTTATGTCCCCGCGGATTTCGTCGCCCGCATTGCCGGAGATGGCAGCCTTTTGTCCGTCATCGCCGCTGTCCTGGCCGGGGTGCCCATGTACTCCGACGCCGTCGGCGTGATCCCGGTGGCCGAGGCCCTGCTGGGCAAGGGGGTGCCCCTGGGCACCGTCCTGGCATTCATGATGTCGGTCATCGCCTTGTCCCTGCCGGAGATGCTGATCCTGCGCAAGGTGGTCAAATGGCCGCTGCTGGGGGTGTTTGCCGGCTATCTTGCGATCAGCTTTGTCTTTGTCGGCGTCTTGTTCAATAGTCTTAGGAGCCTGTCATGAGTGAGTCTTCCGCAAATCCGTTGCATCCCTCCATCGTCGCCCTGGTCTCCCTGGCCGCCAATATCGCCGCCCATCACCCCAAGCAGGGCCTGTGTCAGGTGGATCGGCTGAAACAGTACGGGGTGGCTCCGGAGCAGATCGATACCGTCATCGAGATCGCCAGGCATATCCGGGACGAGGCCGCCCAGCTCAATGCCCAGAATCTGGATGCCAGCTTCGACGCCGCCTACCACCAGGCCATGCAGCCGGCGCAGCCTCCGCTCAAGGCCGATCCCTTCGCCAACATCGCGGTCAGGGAGACCGGCGGGGCCTGCTGCACGCCCACCGCGTCGGGCCAGTCCTGCTGTTGAGTCCCCGTCTGAAGGACGGCATTACCGTGTATGAAACCTTGTTCCCGTGCATGAAACCCTTATCCCGGGGGCCGGCTTCAGCCGGCCAAAATGTCCGGTTAGGTCCCGTGTGGGGCCGGCTTCAGCCGGCCAACATGTTCAGGTCGGCTGAAGCCGACCCCACGGTGGTGATCATCGCCCGGGCGGCGCATTGCCAGGCCCAAAAGGAGAAACGTCATGTCCCATCCTGACCACGACCACCTGCGCCAGCAGGTGCGCCAGGCCTACGGCGCGGTGGCCCGGGCCGATGCCGGGTCCTGCTGCGCCCCCAATGCCAGTGCATGCTGTGCCCCCTCCGACGCCTCCGTGGCCGCCCTCCTGGCCCGGGGCATCGGCTACGCGGCAGATGAACTGGCCGCCGTCCCGGAAGGTGCCAACCTGGGCCTGGGCTGTGGCAATCCCCAGGCCATCGCCGGACTGAAACCGGGTGAAACCGTCCTCGACCTGGGCAGTGGTGCCGGGTTTGACTGCTTCCTGGCGGCCCGGGCCGTGGGCACCGGGGGGCGGGTCATCGGGGTGGACATGACCCCCGACATGGTGTCCAAGGCCCGCGCCAATGCCCACAAGGGCGGCTATGACCAGGTGGAATTCCGCCTTGGGGAGATCGAACACCTGCCGGTGGCCGATGCCACGGTGGATGTGATCATATCCAACTGTGTCATCAACCTGTCGCCCGACAAGGCCCAGGTGTTCCTGGACGCCTGGCGGGTGCTGAAGCCTGGTGGCCGGCTGGCCATCTCGGACATCGTCCTCCTGGCCGATCTTCCCGGGGCTCTGCGTGATGAGGCGGCCATGTACACCGGTTGCGTCAGCGGCGCCGTGGATATCCCGACCCTGGAGGGCTTCATGGCCGCCGCCGGATTCCGCCAGATCCAGATCCAACCCAAGGCCGCCAGCGCCGAATACATCGCCCAATGGGCGCCCGGACGCGGCATAGAACGTTACATCGCCTCGGCCAGCATCGAGGCCGTCAAACCGGAGAAATCATGAAAAAGATCCAAGTCCTCGGCACCGGGTGCCGCAACTGTGACACCACCGCGAAGATGATCCAGGAAGTGGCCGCCGTCCAAGGCGTGGCCATCGACCTGGAAAAGGTCACCGACATGGCCGCGATCCTGGGCCATGGTGTGATGTCCACCCCCGGGGTGGTGATCGATGGCCAGGTGGTCCATGCGGGCGGCGTCCCCGACCGCAAGAAGATCGAAGCCTGGCTGGCCGTCTGAATTACCCCGGCGGGTCGGGCAGGGCAGGGGGCTAGTCCCCTGGGCTGGCTGACAGGTCAGCGGCCGTGGTTTCCGGAACAGCGCCCTCAATAAGGCGCATGTTCCGCAGTTCGATCCAGACCAGGGTCGGGCCGGGCAGCACGGTGTCCTTGCCCAGGCGCGGGGTGACCCGGCGCCGGGTATAGAAGCGCAGGCCGCCCACCTGGACCGACTCCAGGCACTGGTTGGCGGCCTTGGCCCAGGGGCCGATGACGTCGGCGGTGTAGTCATGGCGGACCAGGGTTCCGTCGGCATGGACATGGAAGGTCTGGTACATGCTGTGGGTGGGCACGGTGGGGTCGAAGCGAACCTGCAGCCGTATATTTTCCGTGGACTTGTCCGTGTCGGCGTCCAGAACCCTGCAGCCGGGATTGCGCAGCAGGAAGGGGAAGCTCAGGTAGTTCCACAGGGCATAGCCGGCAAAGTACAGGATGTCCAGGCGGTCCCAGCGCACCTGCTTGACCAGCCCGCCGAAGGCTTGGCGGGGCTGGCGGCGTTCGTCGACCCGCTGGCCCGATCCGTCCAGGAGCTGCACATGGTCCGGGGTCCAGAGACCGGTCCAGCCCGGCTGGGTGAAATCGTGCAGTTCCACGCGCTGGTCATGGGGCCAGACCTTGATCTTCAGGTTATGGAGGGCCGTGGCCTGCATGTGCAGGGTGAAGGCCAGGCCGCCCGAGGAGAAATCGGCTTCGATGCATTCTGTTCGGCGCCAGCGCTCCATGCCGCCGTGGGCGGCCATGATCTTGTCCAGCCAGTCCTGGGCTGTCATGCCGTCATGGCCTCCAGGGCTTCCTGCTGCTCCATCCATTCCGCTTCGATCTGTTCCAGTTCCTTGAGCAGGTTGGCCTGCTCGAACAGCAGGGGTTTGAGTTCGTCCTTGCGCCGGTCGCTGTAGATGTCCGGGTCGGCCAGCAGGGTTTCGAGTTCCGCCTTGCGGGCATTGTGCCGGTCCATCAGCGCCTCCAGGCGCTGGATGCGGGATTCGATGGGCTTGCGCAAAACGGCCAGGCGCTGGCGGGCTTCGGCCTCCTGGCGCTTCTGTTCCTTGCGGTCCACGGCGGGGGTGGCCGCCAGGCTGTCCGGCCTGGCGGGCTTGGCCGACCCCAGCTTGGTCTTGAACAGCCAGTCCCGGTAGTCGTCCAGGTCGCCGTCGAAGGCTTGCAGGCCCTTGTCCGCCACGATCATGAATTCGTCCGTGGTGGCACGCAGCAGGTGCCGGTCGTGGGACACCAGGACGAGGGTGCCTTCGAACTGGGCCAGGGCCACGGTGAGGGCCTCCCGGGTGTCCAGGTCCAGGTGGTTGGTGGGTTCGTCCAGCAGGAGCAGGTTGGGCTTTTGCCAGACGATGAGGGCCAGGGCCAGGCGCGCCTTTTCGCCGCCCGAGAAGGGCGCGATGGAGGCGGTGGCCATCTCGCCGGGGAAGTTGAAGCTGCCCAGGAAGTTGCGCAGCTCCTGTTCCCGTTCGTTGGGGGCGATGCGGGCGAGGTGCCAGAGGGGCGTCTGGTCATGGCGCAGCATTTCCAGCTGGTGCTGGGCGAAATAGCCGATGGCCAGGCCCTTGCCGGTCTTGACCGTGCCCGAGAGGGGCGGCAGATCGCCCACCAGGGTTTTGATGAGGGTGGATTTGCCCGCGCCGTTGACCCCCAGCAGGCCGATGCGCTGGCCGGCCTGGAGGGTCAGGGTCAGGTTGTGCAGGATGACGGTGTCCGATTCCGGACTGCGGTAGCCGGCATTGACCTTGTCCAGGGTCAGCAGGGGATTGGGCGCCCGGTCGGGTTCGCGGAATTCGAAGGAGAAGGATGCGGCGGCATGGATGGGTGCCAGATCCTCCATCTTGGCCAGCATCTTCATGCGGGACTGGGCCTGCTTGGCCTTGGTGGCCTTGGCCTTGAAGCGGTCGATGAAGGATTGCAGGTGGGCCCGCTCCCGGGACTGCTTCTCATAGGAGCCCTGGGACAGGGCCAGGTTGGCCGCGCGTTGTTTCTCGAAGCTGGAATAGTGGCCGCCGTAGCGCTTCAGCTTGGTACCGTCGATGTGGACGATGACGTTGACCAGGCCGTCCAGGAAGTCCCGGTCGTGGGAGATGACGATGAGGGTGCCGGGGTAGCGCTTGAGCCAGTCCTCCAGCCAGAGGATGGCGTCCAGGTCCAGGTGGTTGGTGGGCTCGTCCAGCAAGAGCAGATCGGACGGGCACATCAGGGCCTGGGCCAGGTTCAGGCGCATGCGCCAGCCGCCGGAGAAACTGGCGACGGATTGGGTCATCTGGGCGTGGCTGAAGCCCAGGCCGGTCAGGAGCTGTTCGGCGCGGGAATTGACGGTATAGGCGTCGGCATCCTGCAAGGCGGCGTGCAGCTCGCCGATGCGGTGGCCGTCGTGGCGGGCCTCGGCCTCGGCCAGCTCGGCTTCCAGCCGGCGCAGGGTGGTGTCGCCGTCGATGGCGTAGTCCAGGGCGGAACGCTCCAGGGCCGGGGTTTCCTGGGCCACGTGGGCCAGGCGCCAGGCGGCGGGATAGTCCAGCTCGCCGGCGTCCGGGTGGATGTCGTGGCGGAGCAGGGCGAACAGGCTGGACTTGCCGGAACCGTTGGCGCCCACCAGGCCTATTTTTTCGCCCGGGTTCAGGCTCAGGTCGGCCTGCTCCAGCAGGGGCTTGGTGCCTCGGGTCAGGCTCAGGGATTGGATACGGATCATGATCAGGCCAGGCAGTGTGGGCGACCCCGGCTCGTCCCGGGTCGACAGGTCCGCTATTATTACCCACAGAGCCGGCCCGCAGCAGCCCGTCTTTTTCCGTACAGAGCCGAATGAACAGAATGCATCCACCTCAGGGAGCCCATCGCCATGGCCTGGCTGGCTGATTCCTTGTGGCCCTTCGCCGGGCCGCGCACCAAGACCATCGACTTGCGCTTTTCCCTGCCGGCCATGGAGCCCGGGGTGCATGCCCCCCAGTTCTATACCGGCGCCTTCGCCAGGGAGCTGGCCGAACTGGCCGCCGCTCCGGCTGAACAATTGAAGCTCCTGCGCCGGGCCATGCGGGACCTGAACCGGTGCAAGATGGGTGCGGGCGACCGGCTGGACCGCAACCGCCAGGCCCTGGGCCACTTCCTGCCCATCCTGCAACAGGAGCTGCGCCGCTATTCCAAGGCGGGCGGGATCCCCGACAGCCCCCTGCGTCGGGATGTTCTGGACATGAGTGCGGACATTCTCAAGTTGCTCGGCCAATCCTACATGGCGGTTTTCAAGCACCATTACGAGCGTTCCGACGCCGCCTTTGCCAAGGCCATCGTCGAGGCACGCCTGTGCGCCTGCCGTGCCCTGGAACTGGTACGCCTGGAGCAGCGGGTGCGCGGCCTGCGCTACCAGCCCCTGTCCAACGCCACGTGGGCCATGGCCAACACCCTGTTCCTGGTCCTGCGCCAGCACGATGACGTGGAGGCGCCGGTCCCCCTCCTGGAAGGCGATGTCTATGACAGCCACAAGGGGCGGACCACTTCGGTGGCCGAGGTCTTCAAGGCCCTGCACATCACCGGCCATCTGGACATGCTGCATTGGCCCATTGCTTTCCAGGCCATGCTGGTGGGGTATCTGGAGGGGCTCATGGACACCATCGTGCTGCTGGATGACCACGGCGGGCCCATGCACAAGGAGTTGTTGTCGATCCAGTGCCACCAGTCCGGGCCGGGATCGGCCCAGCGCATGGAGAATCCGGACAGTCTGCCCGTCGTGCTCATGGACTGGCAGGCCCTGGCCAAGCACATCCGGTCTGACTGCCTGGCCATCGTCAGGGCCAGCCGCGGCAACGATCAGCAAAAGGTGCCCAGGAAGCTGGTCCTCCTGTCCAGTATCGAGCGCCTGGCCCTGGCCCAGCTGTTGCTCAACAGCCTGAACCGCCCGGCCCCGGACGATGGTTCCATGGACCGGGACGAGAAGGTCCTGGACATGCAGATCTACGTGGGTTTCCGGGAAGTCTACCTGCTCATCCAGCATATCCTGTCAGGCCGGGCCGACAGCCACGGCAAGCGTTTCATCGACCATTTCGCCGAGCGCTCCGCCATGATCGCCGAGGACCACACCTCGGAGCAGCAGAGTCTGTGGTACGTGCTGCGCCAGACCAATACCATGATCCGTCTCAAGACCCAGGAAACCGAGTTTTCCACCGCTCTGGAGGTGGGTTCCCTGGTGGCCTACGAACTGGGTGCCCGGGACCGGCACCGGCCCCGCCTGGCCGTGGTGCGACGCATCTATCGGCCCAGCACGGCCTACGTTATCCTGGACTTGGAGCGGCTGGCCAAATATGCCGAGCCCGTGGTGGTGACCGCCCTCAATGGCGATCAGCCCGAGGGCGACCCCATGGCGGCCATGCTCAAGTTCGACCCGGACCACGGCTGCAGCCTCCTGTTCTCGCCCAAGTACAGCGTCATGGACAAGACCCGGGTCAAGATGAGCTTCCGGGGCCGGGACCACGTCTTCACCCTGGGCGGCCTGAAATTCGTCACCACGGGTTTCTACCTGTTCAGCGTGCCCCTGGGCATGACCGCCCTCGGCCTGGATGCGCCGCCGGTGTTCCCGGAGCCTGCCGCCCCCGAAGAGGTGCCCGCCGCCGGGGCGCCCCGCTGAGTCCCCGCCTGCCTCGACTGCCCTGCCAAGGGCGGCCGCTCACCCATGAGGCCTCTCCCCGCCCGTTTGCGGGATAATGGGAGCCGCCCTGCGGAGCCGCCATGCACTTATCCATACGAAACAAGCTGTTCATCACGCTGTTGTTGGCCATCGTCCTGATGGTGGTGGCGATGTCAGCCTTCATGCACTGGTCGTTCCAGCGGGGCTTCGTCAGCTTCCTGGAGACCCGCCAGCAGGCCCGGGCCGAGCGTCTGGCCGGTCTCCTGGCCACTATATATGAGGAAGAGGGTGGCTTCGATTCCTTGAGGCGGGATCGCATGCGCTGGTTCCGTCTTCAGGCGGAAGGTCGTCTCGCCCCTCCGGAGCGGGTGGCACCCGGAGAGATGGCCGGGCACGCGCGCGGGGCTGGCCATGGTCGCATGCCCCGGGAGCTTGGGCTGAGCCTGCTGGACCAGGACCGGCAGCCCCTGATCGGACGCCGGGACGGAGTCGAAAACCTGCTCCTGCCCCCCATCCAGGTGGCGG
>DYHB01000039.1:9155-15877 GCA_020724415.1 Thiobacillus sp. | reverse complement strand
GGGAACCACCGTGGGCTATGTCGGGCGTGCGCCCGGCCCGGCCCTGCGGGAGATGGTGGATGTGCGCTTCGAGGCCGACCAGCGCCGTGCCTTCCTGGCCATCGCGCTGGTGGTGGGGCTCCTGGCCATGGCCCTGGCCTGGCCCTTGTCCAATACATTGGTACGCCCCGTGCGGCGGATCGCTGAGGGTGCCCGGGCCCTGGCGTTGGGGCGGTTTCAGACTCGGGTGGATGGGGTGGGCCAGGATGAGCTGGGTGATCTGGCCCGGGACTTCAATGCTCTGGCCCAGACCCTGGAGCGAACCGAAGCGGCCCGGCGCCAATGGATGGCCGACATCTCCCACGAGTTGCGCACTCCCCTGGCCCTGCTCAAGGCGGAGCTGGAGGCCCTCCAGGATGGCGTGCGGCCCCTGGAGCCCGGTACAGTCGCCGTCCTGCAAGGGGATGTGGATCGCCTGGGCCGGCTGGTGGATGACCTGTATCAATTGTCCATGACCGATCTGGGCGCCATGGCCTACCAGCGCCGGGACGTGGACCCCTCGGCCCTCCTGCGGGACGATGTGGAGGCCATGACCGGGGCCTTTTCACGCCAGGGACTGGAGATCACGCTGAACGACGGCATGACGGAGCCCGTGGTGGTCCAGGCCGATCCGGACCGGTTGTCCCAATTGTTCCGCAATCTGCTCCAGAACAGCCTGCGCTACACCGATCCGGGCGGTCGCCTGGTGGTGACCATGACGCGCCGGGGCCAGGCCTGGTGCGTCGATTTCCAGGATACTGCGCCGGGCGTGCCGGCCGAGGCCCTGCCCCGGCTGTTCGATCGCTTCTACCGGGTGGAAGCCTCGCGCAGCCGGGCCCATGGTGGGGCCGGCCTGGGCCTGGCCATCTGCCGGAATATCGTGGAAGCCCATGGCGGGGTGATTCAGGCCCAGGCATCGCCCCTGGGTGGCCTGGGGGTGCATCTGGAGCTGCCCATCCCATGACTTGCCTGATGTCAGACTACGAAACGCTATCGTGAACCGTCCATGAATCTACCGGCCGACAACCCTCCGAGTCCTGCCCGCATCCTGATCGTGGAAGACGAATCCCGCCTGGCGCGCTTGTTGGCGGATTATCTGGAGGCGGCCGGCTATGCCACCCATTGCCTGGAGGACGGCCGTGAAGTGGCGGGCTGGGTCAAGGCCCGGAAGCCGGATCTTGTGGTGCTGGACCTGATGCTGCCAGGCCGGGACGGGCTGGAGATATGCAAGGAGATCCGCACCTTCAGTCTGGTGCCCATCCTCATGGCCACCGCCCGGGCCGAGGAGATCGACCGCCTGCTGGGACTGGAACTGGGGGCCGACGATTACCTGTGCAAACCCTACAGCCCCCGGGAGGTGGTGGCCCGGGTCAAGGCTATATTGCGCCGCGCCCGTCCCGATTCAGTCATGGCGGAGGTGGCGGGGCCGTTGCAGCTGGACCCGGATGCGTTCAAGGTCATGGCGGGGGACCGGAGCATCGAACTCACGGCAGTGGAGTTCCAGCTCTTCGCCACCCTGTTCCAGTCGCCGGGACGCATCTTCTCCCGGGCCCGGCTGATGGACAACATCTATGCCGACCAGCGCATCGTGTCCGATCGGACCATCGACAGCCACATCAAGAAGCTGCGCAGGAAGCTGGCGGATATCCTGCCCGGGCTGGAACTCATCCACTCCGTCTATGGCGCCGGCTATCGCTACGAACCGGTACCCAGGGAGCCTGGGGGGCCAGAATAGGGCGGCACCCCAACTTCCCCATTGTTTGCACAATTCCTCCCGATTTGCTGCATCTTTGGCCCCTATTCTGGACATCAAGGAAGGCCTGAACCTTCCCCACTTCCATCACAGAATAGGAGCACATCATGAAAAAGACCCTGATCGCCTTGGCCCTGCTGGTGGCCGTTCCCTCCGCCATGGCCGGATTTGGTCCCAATTCCGACGGCAGTGGCCCCGGCAAGATGCGTGGGCCCAACGTGGAACGCATGGCCGTCATGCTGGACATGAGCCCAGAACAACAAGCCCAGGTGAAAGCCCTGTTCGCCGAGCAGGCCCAGAAACGCCAGGAAACCCGAGCGGCCATGCGCGCCGAGATGCAGGAAAAGATGAATGCCATCCTGACCCCTGAACAAGTGGAAAAGATGGGCAAGCTGCGCGGCCAGGGCATGGCAAGCCGGGACATGGGCGGCATGGGTAAGGGCGGACGGGGTGCCTGCGACCGGTCCGGGCAGGGACGCCCACGGTAAGCACTCAAGCCTGAATCCGTCGGGCATTCAAGCTGCCCGACGGTATCCGATCTGGTTTAGTGCCGCTTCTTGGGCGGCAGCAGGTCGGTGATGGTGCCTTCGGCCATCTCGGCCGCAAAGCAGAGGGTTTCCGACAGGGTGGGGTGGGCGTGGATGGTGAGACCGATGTCCTCCGCCGTGGCCCCCATCTCGATGGCCAGGACGGCCTCGGCCAACAGTTCGCCGGCGTTGGTGCCCACCAGACCGGCGCCGATGACCCGGCCGGTGTCCTTGTCCAGGATGAGCTTGGTCATGCCCTCGGTACGGGCGATGGACAGGGCGCGGCCGCTGGCCACCCAGGGGAAGGCGCCTTTCTCGATGGCGATGCCCTGGGCCTTGGCTTCGGTCTCGGTCATGCCCACCCAGGCCACTTCCGGGTCGGTATAGGCCACGGAGGGAATCGCCAGGGCCTGGAACTCCACCTTGTGGCCGGCGATCACCTCGGCCGCCACCTTGCCTTCATGCACGGCCTTGTGAGCCAGCATGGGTTGCCCGACGATGTCGCCGATGGCGAAGATGTGGGGCACGTTGGTGCGCATCTGCCGGTCCACCGGGATGAAGCCCTGGTCGTTCACGGCCACCCCGGCAGCCTCGGCCTGGATCGCCTTGCCGTTGGGCCGGCGGCCGATGGCCACCAGGACCCGGTCGAAGACCTCCGTTTCGGTCTTGTCGCCGATTTGGAAACCGACGTGGATGCCGTCTTTCCTGGCTTCCATGGCGCTCACCCCGGTATTGAGCAGGATCTTCTCGAAGCGTTTCTCCATGCGCTTGTGCAGGGGTTTGACCAGGTCCGGGTCGCAGCCGGTGATGAGCTGGGGGCCCCGTTCCACCACGGTGACCCGGCTGCCCAGGGCATCGTAGACCGTGCCCATCTCCAGGCCGATGATGCCGCCGCCGATGACCAGCAAGCGTTTCGGAACGTCCGCCAGGGCCAGGGCGCCGGTGGAATCCATGACCCTTTCGTCATCGGGCTGGAAGGGCAGCTTGATGGCCTGGGAGCCGGCGGCGATGATGGCATGGTCGAAGGTGACCGTCTTGCTGCCCTCGGGGCCGGCCACTTCCAGGCTGTGGGGGCCGGTGAACCTGGCCAGGCCGTGGACCACGGTGACCTTGCGCTGCTTGGCCAGCTGCATCAGGCCCCCGGTCAGCTTGGCCACCACCTCGTTGGTTTTCCAGTGGCGCAGGGTGTCGATGTCCACCTTGGGCTTGCCGAAGCTGACGCCATGGGCGGCCATCTCTTCCGCCTCGGTGATGACCTTGGCGACGTGAAGCAGGGCCTTGGAGGGGATGCAGCCCACGTTGAGGCAGACCCCGCCCAGGGTGGGATAGCGTTCCACCAGGACCACCTGCTTGCCCAGGTCGGCGGCCCGAAAGGCGGCCGTGTAGCCGCCGGGCCCGGCGCCCAGGACCAGGACTTCGGCGTGCAGGTCACCGGCCCCGGAGGGGGTGGCCGTGGACGCGCCGGCCGGGCTGGCTGCGGGTGGTGAAGCAGGTGCAGGGGGGGCGGCCGTCACCTGGCCGGAGGTGTCCTGCTCGGCCACGGAGAGCATCAGCATGGGCGAACCTTCCGACACCTTGTCACCCAGCTTCACCAGCAGCTTCTCGATCGTGCCCGCCCGGGGGCAGGGGATGTCCATGGCGGCCTTGTCGGACTCGATGGTGATGAGGGGGGTGTCCCGGGTCACGCTGTCGCCCGGGGCCACCAGGATGTCGATGATGGCGACATCCTTGAAGTTGCCGATGTCGGGGACGTTGATTTGGATGGGGTTGCTCATGGTTCCGTTCCGAAGTCGAGTTGCCATAGCCCGGATGGCGTCTCGCACGCTCCGGGGATATGGGCGTCATTATCCCCGGATTGCGCTTCGCTGCATCCGGTCTACAGGGTCACAACAAAAGCCGGCGCACGTCCGACAGCATCAGGCGCAGGTGGCTGGTGAAGCGGGCGCCGTCGGCGCCGTCGATCACCCGGTGGTCGTAGGACAGGGACAGGGGCAGCATCAGCCGGGGGTCAAAGGTCTTGGCGGTCTTGTTCCAGACCGGTTTCATCTCGGCCCGGGACAGGCCCAGAATGGCCACTTCGGGGCAGTTGATGATGGGCGTGAACTTGGTGCCGCCAATGCCGCCCAGGCTGGAGATGGTGAAACAGCCGCCCTGCATGGCATCCACCTTCAGCTTGCGCTCCCGGGCCAGATCGGACAGTTCGCCCAGCTCCCGGGCGATGTCCATCACGTCCTTCTTGTTCACATCCCGTATCACCGGCACCACCAGGCCATCCGGGGTGTCGCAGGCAAAGCCGATGTGGAAGTACTTCTTCAGCACCAGGCTTTCGCCGTCCGACGCCAGGGAGGCGTTGAACTGGGGGAAGGTGCGCAGGGCGTTGACCACGGCCTTCATCATGAAGGCCAGCAGGGTCAGCTTGACGCCACGTTTGGCCGCCTCGTCCAGCATGGACTTGCGGAAATCCTCCAGGTCGGTGATGTCGGCCTCGTCGAACTGGGTGACATGGGGCGCCGTGACCCAGTTGCGGTGCAGGTTGGCGCCGGACAGTTTCTTGATCCGGGACAAGGGCTGCTGGTCGATGTCGCCGAACTGGCTGAAATCCACCGCCGGAGCGGGCGGAATGCCCAGGCCCGGGGCCGTGCCGGCCGGTTTGGCCAGTTCGCCCTTGATCCAGGCCTGCACGTCCTCCTTGAGGATGCGGCCCCGGGGGCCGGTGCCTTTCATGCGACTCAGATCGGCGCCCAGTTCCCGGGCAAACCGGCGCACTGCCGGGCTGGCATGGGATGGCTTGCCCTCGACAAAACCTGCATGGGCGGCAACCGGGTCGGGACGCTGCTTGGGCGCGATGGGGGCCGGGACTTCCGGCGCCGGGCTGGAGGGCGGGGGAACCGCGGCGGCCACGCTGGCCTCGGGCGGGGTGAAGGACTTCACCACCGGAGCTGCGGTGGCGGGCCCGCTCGCCTGGGGGGTGTCCAGGATCAGCACCAGGCTGCCTTCGGAGACCTTCTGGCCCACCTGGATCTTGAGTTCCTTGACCGTGCCTGCAAAGGGGGCGGGGATGTCCATGGCGGCCTTGTCGGACTCCACGGTCATGATGGGGTCGTCGGCGGCCAGGGTGTCGCCCACCCGGGCCATGATCTCGATGACTTCGACATCCTTGAAGTTGCCGATGTCGGGGACGAGGACTTCCTTGATGCTCATCTCAGGACTCCCCATGGGCCGCCCCGGGGCGCGAAGCGGGGTATTCGCGGAGCATTGCTCCACGCCCGGGTAGCCGACCGGCTGTGCAAAGACGGTCGTGGACGGCCTTGCTCCCCATCGGGGGGAAGCGAACGCAGTGAGCAAGGGGTTGGTTCATGTCGTCTCCTTACACGTTGACCGGGTTGGCCCGGTCGGCGTCGATGCCGTATTTCTTGATGGCCTCTGCTGCCTTGGCGGCCGGGAGGATGCCATCGTCGGCCAGGGCCTTGAGGGCGGCCAGGACCACGTGGTGGCGATCCACCTCGAAGAAGCGGCGCAGGGCCTCCCGGGAATCGGAGCGGCCGAAGCCGTCGGTGCCCAGGGTCACGTAGCGGCGCTTGAGATAGGGCCGGATCTGGTCGGCGAAGGCGCGCATGTAGTCCGTGGAAGCGATGATGGGACCTTCCGTTCCGTCCAGGCAGGTTTCCACATAGCTGGTCTTCTGCTTCTTGTCGGGGTTGAGTCGGTTCCAGCGTTCGATGTCCTGGGCCTCCCGGCGCAGCTCGTTGAAGCTGGTGGCGCTCCACACGTCGGCCGCCACGCCCCAGTCGGCTTCCAGCAGCTCGGCGGCGGCCATGACTTCCCGCAGGATGGTGCCGGAACCCAGCAGTTGCACCCGGGGCTTCTTGGTCTTGCCTGCTTTGCCGCCGCTCGCCTTGCCGGTGCCGGAGAGCTTGTACAGGCCCTTGAGGATGCCGGCTTCGGCGCCCTTGGGCAGGGCCGGGTGGCTGTAGTTCTCGTTCATCACGGTGATGTAATAGAACACGTCTTCCTGGTCCCGCACCATGCGGCGCAGGCCGTCCTGGATGATCACGGCCAGTTCGTAATGGAAGGTGGGGTCGTAGGACACGCAGTTGGGGATCATGGCCGCCTGGAGGTGGCTGTGGCCATCCTCATGCTGCAAGCCTTCGCCGTTCAGGGTCGTGCGGCCGGCGGTGCCCCCGAGCAGGAAGCCCCGGGCCCGGGAGTCGCCGGCGGCCCAGGCCAGGTCGCCGATGCGCTGGAACCCGAACATGGAGTAATAGATGTAGAACGGGATCATGGGCACGCCGCTGGTGCTGTAGGCGGTGGCGGCGGCGATCCAGGACGAGAAGGCGCCGGCTTCGTTGATGCCTTCCTCCAGGATCTGCCCGCCCTTGTCTTCCCGGTAGTACATCACCTGGTCGGAATCCACCGGCTCATAG
>DYHB01000039.1:6989-9145 GCA_020724415.1 Thiobacillus sp. | reverse complement strand
GAGCTGGCCGGCGGAGGAGTAGATGCCCACGGTGCGGAACAGGCCCTCCATGCCGAAGGTGCGGGCCTCGTCGGGGACGATGGGCACCACGCGCTTGCCCAGACCCTTGTCCCGCAGCAGGGTGGTCAGGATGCGCACGAAGGCCATGGTGGTGGAGATCTCCCGCTCCCCGGTGGGCTCCAGCATGGCCTGGAAGGCGGCCAGGGGAGGCACTTCCAGGGATTCGGCCTTGGTGCGCCGGGTGGGCACGTAGCCGCCCAGGGCCTTGCGCCGCTCTTGCATGTATTTCATCTCGGGGCTGTCGTCGGCCGGCCGGTAGAAGGGCAGCTTGGGCAGATCCTGGTCGGAAATGGGAATCTGGAACCGGTCGCGGAAGGCCTTGAGGGCGTCCAGGTCCATCTTCTTCTGTTGATGGGTGGGATTCTGGGCTTCGCCCGCCGTGCCCATGCCGTAGCCCTTCACCGTCTTGGCCAGGATGACCGTGGGCTGGCCCTCGTGCTTCATGGCGGCGGCGTAGGCGGCATAGACCTTGTGGGGATCATGGCCGCCCCGGTTCAGGCGCCAGATGTCCTCGTCCGACATGGCGGCCACCATCTCCTTCAGCTCGGGGTACTTGCCGAAGAAATGCTCCCGGGTATAGGCGCCACCCTTGGCCTTGAAGTTCTGGTACTCGCCGTCCACGCACTCCTCCATGCGCTGGCGCAGCAGGCCCTTGCCGTCCATGGCCAGCAGGGGGTCCCAGTAGGAGCCCCAGATGACCTTGAGCACGTTCCAGCCGGCACCCCGGAAGGCCGCTTCCAGTTCCTGGATGATCTTGCCGTTGCCCCGTACCGGGCCGTCCAGCCGTTGCAGGTTGCAGTTGATGACGAAGATCAGGTTGTCCAGCTTTTCCCGGGAGGCCAGGGTGATGGCGCCCAGGGTCTCCGGCTCGTCCGTCTCGCCGTCGCCCAGGAAGGCCCACACGTTGCGATCGGAGGTGTCGGCAATGCCCCGGTCGTGCAGGTATTTCAGGAAACGGGCCTGGTAGATGGCCTGGATGGGGCCCAGCCCCATGGAGACCGTGGGGAATTGCCAGAAGTCCGGCATCAGCCAGGGATGGGGGTAGGACGACAGCCCCTGGCCGTCGGCCTCCTGGCGGAAGTTTTCCAGCCGGTCCTCATCGATGCGGCCCTCCAGGAAGGCCCGGGCATAGACGCCGGGCGCGGAGTGACCCTGGAAATAGATCAGGTCGCCGCCGGAAGGATGCTGGGGTCCCCGGAAGAAATGGTTGAAGGCCACGTCATACAGGGTGGCCGCAGACTGGAAGCTGGCGATGTGGCCACCCACGCCAGGGGCCTTCTCGTTGGCCCGCATCACGCAGGCCACCGCGTTCCAGCGGATCAGGTTCTTGATCCGGCGTTCCATGGGAATGTCGCCCGGGTGCTTGTCCTGGAGATGCACCGGAATGGTGTTCACGTAGGCGGTGGTGGCGTTATAGGGCAGGTATGCACCGGAACGGCGCGCCTTGTCCACCAGTCGTTCCAGTAGGAAATGGGCTCGTTCGGGGCCTTCCTCTTCGATCACCGCTGCCAGGGCGTCCAGCCACTCGCGGGTTTCCTGGGGATCGACGTCGGGGGAATGAATCGACATGAATGGGGTCTCCGGAATCTGCACCGGGAAAACCCACGCAAGCCTTGTGCCAGCAGGACTTTCCCGGAATGCTCCAACAGTTTTATGGAACAATGTGACAATAAAGGTGGCGAATTATCGAGGCCTCAAAGCCTTAAGTCAATTCAATACAGACTATTTGAATTCTTAATATTATGGATGACTAATGAAGAAGCAACCGCGCGCTTTGCCTGAACTCGCGACCCTGACGGGCCATGCAGAACTGCTGACGAAACGCAGCCAAGGCCTGCGCCATCTGCTGCTCATCCTGCCGGCCGGCAAAGACTGGCACGATGCGCCGGATGCCGATGCCGTTGTCGCCTCCCTGGAGCGCAAGGGCAAGCCGGCGGACGCCCTGGCCAAACAGCCCCTGGCCCTGGAATTGTCCGGCGGCTGCGCCAGTGTCTGGCTGCGCCTGGATGTGGCTCAGGGGACCTTCGAGTGGCATGAGAAATTGCGCCAGGCCCTGAAGCTGCAGGCGGTGGGCCAGCTGGCCGGCGGCATCGCCC
>DYHB01000039.1:4993-6979 GCA_020724415.1 Thiobacillus sp. | reverse complement strand
AGGGCCGGGCCATGGGGAATTCCCGCCTCTCTCCAGGCCCTGAAGCTGCTGCTGGATGAACACCCCCAGCGGCTGGATATCGCCCTGTACGGGGACGAGGCGTTCCGGCAAAGGGCCGGGGGAGCGTCGGCTTATGTGGCCTGGGTCAATGGCCTGGCCATGCCCAACTGGAAAACCGAGGACTCGCCCAAGCCTCTGGCACGGATACATCTGCATGGCCTGGCCGGCCCCGGTGACCTGGAGCGGGAACAAGCCCTGGCCCGGGGCAACAGCCTGGCCCGGGCCCTGACCATGCTGCCTCCCAACCTGCTGACGCCCGCTACCTATCGGGCCCGCATCCGGGATCTGGCCAAGGCCGAAGGCTGGTCCCTGGAAGAATACGACCTGCCCCGTCTGCGCAAGATGCAGGCCGGTGCCTTCGTGGCCGTGGCCCGGGGCAGCCATCACGAGGATGCCGCCATCGTCAAGCTCGGCTACCGGGGGCGGGGAGGCAAGGCCAAGGCCATCGCCCTGGTGGGCAAGGGCATCTGTTTCGATACCGGCGGCCACAATCTCAAGCCGGCCCGCTACATGAACAACATGCACGACGACATGAACGGTTCTGCCGTGGCCCTGGGCATCCTGCTGGCTGCCAGCCGGCTCAAGCTTAAGGTGAACCTGGAGGTCTGGCTGGCCATCGCCCAGAACCACCTTTCCCCGGCGGCCTACACCCAGAACGAAGTGGTGACCGCCCTGAACGGCACCACCATCGAGATCGTCCACACCGACGCCGAAGGTCGCATGGTCCTGGCCGATACCCTGACCCTGGCCGCCCGGGGCAAACCCGGCGCCATCCTGGACTTCGCCACCCTGACCGGCAGCATGACCGTGGCCCTGGGCGAACGCATGAGCGGGGTCATTTCCAATCGGGAAGTCCTGGCTGCCAAGGCGGTGGAGGCGGGCCGGGCGGCGGGCGAACGGGTGGTGGCCTTCCCCATGCCGGAGGATTACGACGAGGCCCTGGATACCCCCGTGGCCGACGTGAAGCAGTGCACCCTGGACGGCGAGGCCGACCACATCCTGGCCGCCCGCTTCCTGCAGCGCTTCGTGGCCGATACCCCCTGGCTGCACGTGGACCTGTCCGCCAGCCGGTGCAAGGGCGGCCTGGGCGCCGCCGGCACGGACATCAACGGCTTTGGCGTCGGCTTGGGGCTTGCCTTGCTGGAGTCGGGCGACCTGGCCTGAACCCGGACGGTCTCAGAGGTGCCTCAGAGGTGCCCCTCGCCCACCAGGCTGAAATACTCGGCGATATCTTCCAGGTCTTCGTCCCGGAGTCCGATCAGCAGGGCCAGCATGGCCGGGTTGATGCGATGCAGGCTCTGGTAATCCTTGAGCAGGGCCAGGATCTCGTCCGGGTCGCGCCCGCCGATGGCGGGTTGGCCCGGGGCCGATTTCATGCCATGGGGGCCATGGCAGCCGGTGCACTGGAAGGCCTTGGCTTCGCCGGGAAGCTGGTCGGCGGAGGCGCCATGGATGAGGCTGGCAAGGCTCAGGGCTAGCAGCAGGGTCTTGGGGAAACGGTGTTTCATTGCTAGGAAGGGCCGTGGCAACCGGCCGGGCTGTGACATAATCGCTTTTAATAATATTACGAATTTCGCGCTTTCATGTCCGGAAACACCTTCGGTACCCTGTTCACCGTCACTTCATTCGGTGAATCCCACGGTCCTGCCATCGGTTGCGTGGTGGATGGCTGCCCCCCGGGAATGGCCCTGTCCGAGGCGGACATCCAGATCGATCTGGACCGGCGCAAGCCCGGCACTTCCCGTCACGTCACCCAGCGCCGGGAGTCGGATACGGTGGAAATCCTGTCCGGCGTGTTCGAAGGTCGGACCACGGGCACGCCCATCGCCTTGTTGATCCGCAACGAAGACCAGCGCAGCAAGGATTACGGCGAGATCGCCCGAACCTTCCGGCCCGGTCACGCGGACTATACCTATTGGCAGAAGT
>DYHB01000039.1:0-4983 GCA_020724415.1 Thiobacillus sp. | reverse complement strand
CGGCATCCGCGACTATCGCGGCGGCGGCCGCTCGTCGGCCCGGGAGACGGCTTCCCGGGTGGCGGCCGGGGCCATCGCCAAGAAGTGGCTCCAGGAACGTCATGGCACGCTGATCCGTGGTTATCTGGCCCAGCTGGGCCCCATCGAGGTGCCGTTCAAGACCTGGGACGACGTGGGCCGGAATGCCTTCTTCGCCGCCGACACCGGCAAGGTGGATGAACTGGAAGCCTACATGGATGCGTTGCGCAAGGAAGGCAACTCCGTCGGCGCCCGCATCAACGTGGTGGCCGAGCAGGTCCCCGTGGGCCTGGGCGAACCCATTTTCGATCGCCTGGATGCCGAGATCGCCTATGCCCTGATGTGCATCAATGCGGTGAAGGGCGTGGAGATCGGCGCCGGCTTCGGTTGCGTGGCCCAGAAAGGTACCGAGCACCGGGATGAACTCACCCCGGCGGGATTCCTGTCCAACCATGCCGGCGGCATCCTGGGCGGCATTTCCACCGGTCAGGACATCCTGGCCTCCCTGGCCATCAAGCCCACTTCGTCCATTCGCCTGCCGGGCCGCTCCATCGACCTGGACGGCCAGCCCCTGGAGGTGGTGACCCACGGTCGCCACGATCCCTGTGTCGGCATACGGGCCACCCCCATCGCCGAGGCCATGCTGGCCCTGGTGCTGATGGACCACGCCCTGCGCCATCGAGCCCAGAACGCCGATGTGCAATGCCCGACACCGCCCATTCCCGGGCAGGTGCGATAAACGGATTTTCAAGTAAAATTATTCGACTTCACTGAAAGGAAATACCGATGATCGAGAGTCACGACCTCTACCATGAATTCCCGGAGCATGCGGACACCATCCGCAAGCTGACCCTGGCCAACGATGACTTCGTGCGGATGATGCGGGACTACGATGACGTGGACCACAAGATCCAGCGCATCGAGCAGCGTGTGGAGGCGGCTTCCGAACTGTACGAGGAAGAACTCAAGAAGCTGCGCGTCGGCCTGAAGGACAAGCTGTACCGGATGATCCTGGCCGCCCAGTAAGCCCGATGACCCCCATGGTACCGGCCCGGAGCGACCCTCCGGGCCGTTTTATTTCATGACCGGACTGCCTTACTGGCGCCTGTCGGGCTTCTATTTCTTCTACTTCGCCTTTGTCGGGGCCATGGCGCCCTACTGGGGCCTGTACCTGCGCTCCCTGGAGTTCAACGCATTCCAGATCGGGGTGCTCATGTCCCTGCTCCAGGTGATGCGCATCTTTGCGCCCAACATCTGGGGGCACATTGCGGACCGTACCGGCAAGCGGGTGACCATCGTCCAGGTGGCGGCGGTGGTCAGCCTGATTTCCTTCATCGGCGTGTTCGTCGGCGACTCCTTCTGGTGGATGTTCGCCGTGATGAGCTTCATCAGCTTCTTCTGGAGCGCCTCCCTGCCCCTGGTGGAAGCCACCACCCTGTCCCACCTCAAGGACCGCACCGATCGTTACGGCAAGATCCGCCTGTGGGGCTCGGTGGGGTTCATCGTGGTGGTGATTGGCCTGGGGGCCCTGCTGGACCACTGGCCCATCCGGGCCATGCTCTGGGTCATCATGGGCCTGCTGGTGGGCATCGTCCTGTTTGCCCGCTTCATCCCGGAAGCCGAGGTGGCCCACATGGAAACCGAGCATGTATCCCTGCGCGGAGTGCTGAAGCGGCCCGAGGTGATCGCCTTGCTGGTGGCGGCCATGCTCATGGCGGCCGCTCACGGCCCCTACTACACCTTTTTCACTATCCACCTGGTGGATGCCGGCTACAGCAAGATGGCCGCCGGCTGGCTCTGGGCCCTGGGGGTGGTGTGCGAGATCGGCATTTTCCTGATCATGCCCCGGGTGCTCCGTCACATCCGGGCGGAAACGGTCATTCTGCTGACCCTGCTGGCCGCCGCCCTGCGCTTCATCCTGATCGGCTGGTGGGTGGACAGCCTGCCCGTCCTGCTGTTTGCCCAGTTGCTCCATGCCCTGACCTTCGGGGCCTATCACGCCTCGGCCATCGGCCTGGTGCATCGCTATTTCCGGGGCAAGAACCAGGCCCGGGGCCAGGCCCTTTACAACAGCCTGGCTTTTGGCGTGGGCGGCAGCTTTGGCAGCCTTTATTCCGGTGCGGCCTGGGATGGCCTGGGCGGGCCGGTCACCTTTGCCCTGGCCGGGGGCATGGCCCTGCTGGCGGCGGGGGTGTTTGCCGCCCGGGGCCGGTCCGGCGCTTCGGCCGCTCACTGAGCCTGTCCCCTCGAGGCCGGGGAACGGGTCATGGCAAGGGGGCAGGGCAACTGGCTGGGATAGCCATCAATATGAAATAATCCGTTCTTTATACGAGAGTCCGTCTCACCATGCCCCGCACCCTCTACGACAAACTCTGGGACGCCCATCTGGTCCATGTGGAGCCGGATGGCACGGCCCTGATCTACATCGACCGGCATCTGGTCCATGAAGTCACCAGTCCCCAGGCCTTCGAAGGCATCAAGCTGTCCGGCCGCAAGCTCTGGCGCGCGGCCTCGGTCCTGGCCACCCCCGACCACAACGTGCCCACGGCGGACCGGGACAAGGGCATCGTCGATCCCGTCTCCCGCACCCAGGTGGAGACGCTGGACGCCAATTGCGCCGAGTTCGGCCTGACCGAGTTCGGCATGGCGGACCCGCGCCAGGGCATCGTCCACGTCATCGGCCCGGAGCAGGGCTTCACCCTGCCGGGTACCACCCTGGTGTGCGGTGATTCCCACACCAGCACCCACGGTGCCTTCGGGGCCCTGGCCTTCGGCATCGGCACCTCCGAAGTGGAACACGTGCTGGCCACCCAATGCCTCTGGCAAAAGAAATCCAGGACCCTGCTGGTCCGGGTGGACGGTGCCCTGGGCAAGGGCGTCACCGCCAAGGACATCGCCCTGGCCATCATCGGCCGGATCGGCACTGCCGGGGGCACCGGCTACGCCGTGGAGTTCGGCGGATCCGCCATCCGAGGTCTGTCCATGGAAGGCCGCATGACCCTGTGCAACATGGCCATCGAGGCCGGAGCCCGGGCTGGCATGGTGGCGGTGGACCAGAAGACCCTCGACTACGTAAAGGCCACGCCCCGTGCGCCCCAGGGCGCGCAGTGGGATCAGGCCGAGGCCTGGTGGCGCACCCTGGTGTCCGATCCCGACGCCACCTTCGACGCCGTGATCGAACTCAAGGCCGAAGACATCCGGCCCCAGGTGACCTGGGGCACCTCACCGGAGATGGTGGTGTCGGTGGCCGACAAGGTGCCCGATCCCGCCCATGCGCCCAACCCGGTCAAGAAATCGGACTGGGAACGGGCCCTCCAGTACATGGGGCTGGACGCCAATACGCCCATGCGGGACATCGCGGTGGACAAGGTGTTCATCGGCTCCTGCACCAATTCCCGCATCGAGGACCTGCGTGCGGCGGCCGAGGTGGCCCGCTGGGCGGCGGCCAGCGGGCGCAAGGTGGCCGGCAACGTCAAGCTGGCCATGGTGGTGCCGGGCTCGGGCCTGGTGAAGGCCCAGGCCGAACGCGAAGGTCTGGACAAGGACTTCGTGGCCGCCGGTTTCGAGTGGCGTGACCCGGGCTGCTCCATGTGCCTGGCCATGAACGCCGACCGTCTGGAGCCGGGCGAGCGCTGCGCGTCCACGTCCAACCGCAATTTCGAGGGCCGCCAGGGCCAGGGTGGCCGCACCCATCTGGTCAGCCCGGCCATGGCGGCGGCCGCGGCCATTTATGGACATTTCGTCGACGTGAGCGAGGTGCTGCAATGAGTCCGAGAAATCTCATCATCCTGGGCGTGATCAAGGTGATCCTGCTGGCCGTGGCCGTGGGCGTGGTGTTCAGCATCTATGGCTGCAATACCGTGCGCGGGGTCGGCCAGGACATCGAAAAAGCCGGCGAAGCCATCCAGAGGTCCACCAAATGAAGCCCTTCACCCAGCACACGGGACGTGTGGCGCCCCTGGACCGCGCCAATGTGGATACCGACGCCATCATTCCCAAGCAATTCCTCAAATCCATCAAGCGCAGTGGCTTCGGTCCCAACGCCTTCGACGAATGGCGCTACCTGGACCGGGGCGAGCCGGGCAAGCCCAATGAAAACCGTCCCCTGAACCCGGACTTCGTCCTCAACCAGGCCCGCTACCAGGGTGCCTCCGTGCTGCTGGCCCGGGAGAACTTCGGCTGCGGATCATCCCGGGAGCACGCCCCCTGGGCCCTGGAGGACTATGGCTTCCGGGTCATCATCGCCCCCTCCTACGCCGACATCTTCTTCAACAACTGCTTCAAGAACGGCATCCTGCCCATCGTCCTGGCCGCCGACACCGTGGACCGGCTGTTCAAGGCCACCGAGGCCAGCGAAGGCTATGCCCTCACCGTGGACCTGGCCGAACAAACCGTGACCACCCCAGATGGGGAAGTGATCCGTTTCGACGTGGACCCCGAGCGCAAGCATCGCCTGCTCAACGGCCTGGACGATATCGGCATCACCCTGCAGTTCACCGACAAGATCCAGGCCTACGAGGCCAAACGCCGGCAGGAAGCCCCCTGGCTGTTCCAGTAAGCGGCGGGCCCCCTGTAGGACCCGGCTACAGCCAATAGACGATCCCTATAGGGCCGGCTTCAGCCAGTAGACGATCCCTGTAGGGCCGGCTTCAGCCGGCCGCCGGTCTATGCCCAGGGTGGGGCTGGCTTCAGCCGGCCTCGGTGTATAAACCAGCCTTGGTACATCGGCCGGCTAAAGCCGGCCCCACGGAAGCTAGTGCCGCGGAAGCTCCCTGAGCTGGCCAACAAACCGTGGCCACCCCGGATGGGGAAGCGATACGGTTCGACGCGGACCCCGAGCGCAAGCCCCCTGGCTGTTCCAGTAAGCGGTCCCCTGTAGGACCCGGCTACAGCCAATAGACGAACCCCTGTAGGGCCGGCTTCAGCCAGTAGACGATCCCTGTAGGGCCGGCTTCAGCCGGCCGC
>DYHB01000001.1:91668-101041 GCA_020724415.1 Thiobacillus sp. | reverse complement strand
AACGCCGTCAGCGCTGGGTCAAGCAAGCCTTTGCCCGCTATGTCTCACCCAATCTGGTCAATCACTTGGTGGATAACCCCGGGCAATTGGAGTTGGGTGGCCAGCGGCGCGAATGCAGCTTCATCTTCACAGATCTGGCAGGCTTCACCAACCTGATGGAAAAATTGGACCCTACTGCGGCAGTGGGCTTGCTGAATGAATACCTGGACAACATGATCGCCATTGCCTTTACGCACGAAGGCACCCTGGACCGGATCGTCGGCGATGCCGTTGCCATCATGTTCTCCGCCCCCGTGGAACAGCCCGATCACCGTCAACGCGCCCTGGACTGTGCCCTGGCGATGCATCATTACGCACGCCGGCACGCTGCCGCCGCCACCGCCCGGGGCATACCCTTCGGCGCCACCCGGATCGGAGTCCACACGGGGGAGGTGACGGTGGGCAACTTCGGGGGCCGCACCATCTTCGACTATCGGGCTCTGGGCGACCCCGTCAACACCGCCGCCCGTCTGGAAAGCGTGAACAAACAGCTGGGCACCCTGGTATGCGTCTCCGAAAACACCCTAGCCGGCTGCGCCGGGGTAGTCGCCAGACCCGTGGGCAAGCTGGTCTTGAAGGGCAAAAGCCTGCCCTTGATGGTCTATCAACCGATTCTGCAAGATGACGCGCGGCCCGCCGAGCCGGACGCGGCATACGAAGCCGCCTACGCCCGGCTGGCGTCCGGAAATCCAGAGGCCAGGGCCGCCTTCGAGGATTTGGCCCGGGAGCGGCCCGAGGACCCGCTCGTGCGTCTGCATCTGCAGCGCCTGCTTCAGGGGCAAACCGGCGAGGTCATCGTATTCACGGAAAAATAGCGGGTGGGTCTTGTGCGTGACTTGTTTGGTCACAGGTCAGCTTTGAGTCTGACATCTAGACATCTCAACTTCATCGAATGCGGCCACCAGGTCAGTATCCCGGCCCGCTATCAAACGGGGCCACCAGCGCATTGCCTCGCTCGGTCCAGGCATGAACTTCGGGGAGATGGTGCTGTTGGGCTAAACAACCCGGAGTATCTCTGTCCATACCGATACACCTGTGGTCTATTTGAGGCTGACCACCCAAGCATTGGATGTATTGTCCGCGCGGACCCCGCAATTGAAGATCGCCCTGCTGGAAAACCAGGCCAGGGACCTGGCCAGCTAACTGCGCCAGGCAACCCAGTGGATCGCAAGCCCGGGCCTGAGTCCGCCAGGTTGGGTCAGCGCAGGGTGACCTCGACCCGGCGGTTGAGCAATTCCGGAGTGTTGTCCGGGGTTTCCACCGCCAACATGGTCTTGCCGAAATAGGTCTGCTCGACTTCCAACACCGGCACCCCGCTGGCCAGAATCATGTCGGCAATGACCTGGCTGCGTCGCTGGGACAGGCGTTCATTGGCCTGATGGCCACCCACGGTATCGGCGTAACCGGCGATCGTGACATCCGCGCCCGCCCGGACACGCAGGTCCTGCATCAGGTTCACAAGCATTTCCCGCGACTCCTTGGCCACCCGTGTGGTGCCCAAATCGAAATATATGACCCGGGTGGCTGGTAGCAAGGGGGTGGCCGCCAGGGCGTCAGAAAAGTCTTCTTCATACTGGACCGCATCGAAGGCATACACCTTGTCAGAATATCCATCAATGATCACTGCTTGGCCTGAGGCATCCAGAATCACGCCCTGACTGTGGCCCTCCAGTATCTCCACTTCTCCCACCGGACCGGCAGGATGGCTCATCAAACCAACATAGGAATGTCGCAGTTTGGGCAAGCCTTCGTCCAGTATCTGCCGGGTTGAACTCCTGGCTGGGGCAAAGTCGGCTTCGGCCAGATCGGCATCGACAAGATGGTCGAAACCATCCAGGTTGACGCTCTTGCCCACCTCATCCAGTAGCAATTCGCGCCCGTGGGTGCGATATACCACCTTGCTTTGAGCGCCATCGGGACTCTCCAGCAGGATCAAGTACGAACGCATGGCCTTGTAGGCCTTGTCCAAGGCGTCCAGGGCCGCCGAGAAATCAGCGTCCAGACGCTCGGATGTTAGTACCCGGGGTCGGTCTGGATAACCGTCGATATAGACTCCCTGGCCAGCCAGGTACAACTCATGGCTGCCACCATACATAGCATTGCTGAACGCTAGGCGTCCCAGAGACCCATGACCGTGTTCCAGGAGAACCAAATAGGAATGTGGCAGTTCTGGCAGGCCGGCGGCCAGGATGGCTGTCATTTCTGCAAGTGCTGCCGAAAAATCCCCCTCGACAATGCTACTGTCCACCGCGTAATCGTTGCCATCCAGGGTCAGTGCCTGGCCGGGCGCGTCCAATTCCCGGACCCGGCCATCCGTTTCGTAGCGCAAACGGTCCTGATAGCCATCCGGGGGGACAGGCAGGAACAGATATGACCGCATCGCCCTCAAGGTGTCGGCCTGGGCCGCCAGGGCCGGTCCGAAATCCGCGCGCAACCGATCCTGACCGATACCATGGGGCAGATTCGGATAGCCATCGATGAGGAGTCCTTGCCCGGCCTCATCAAGGGTGACGGGAGAGACCTCGCCCACGGCCACCTCCAAGTGACCCAAAGGCCCCTGTTCCGAACCCAGCAAAGCCACGTACGAATGGGCCAACTCAGGCAGGCCCGCGCCCAAGATCTCTCGCATGGAGGACAAAGCGGCACCGAACTCCCGCTCGATCTCGTCGTCACTGGTCCGATAAGTGACACGCTGAACCTGATCCATGTAAAAGGCATAGCCTTGCCGGCCCAGTTCGGTCGTGCCCTGCCGTGTGCCCTGCTGCCAGGTGATATCCACCGCAGTCAGGGCGGCTTCCGGGGTCGGCGGCACAATGACGATCTGGCCGCATCCGCTCAGCCACACCGCCAGCATGCATATACTGGCACCTATGCGCATTCTGACTTGATCAGTCGGGCTCGACCTTGACCACGAAATGAGTGCCGCGGACCCCGATGGTACCGGTCGGGGTCTTGACCGACACTGCATCGGGCTTGATCTTGGCAATGGCACCGGACAAGTAGGCCAGGGTACCCTTGGAGAGACTGGCGCCCAATTTCAGGTTGCCACGATTGGGCGCATAGACATATTCATCCACCGTCAGCTCGGTGTCGGGGCCGAAAGACATCACAGTGTTGTCCTTGAAGGTAACGCCCATGGAGGCTTTAGCCCCGGTACGCAGCACACTGCCGGGTGTGATCGTGCTACCCACCACCGCCTTGACTGGCTGGCCGTTCTTGACCACGAAGGCGTCGCCTTTCACGGTTTTTACATATCCGATGACCGTCTCGTTGGCCAGGGCAGTACCCCCGACGGACAGCAGCACGAAAAGCATCAGGACAACTGGACTCATGAGCAGAACTCCCAAAGCAGATGTTTTATTCCGCAAAACAATAGCAGATTGCCCGGTTGAAAATGAAATATTTCACATGTAGTTTCTGTACAAAAGTTCCGAGGGAATCAACCACAGGAAACCACAGGCATTGCCCCCACTGATGGGAGCGAACACCGCCTTCAGGGGGCCGGGAATTAGCTTACCGGACTCTCATATTTTGGGCCGAAACGTGCGGACCCGTGGTAATGCAATGCCAGAATGGTGATATCGTCGGACTGCTCGGCCCCGTCGGCGAACCGGGACACGCCACGCACCAACCCCTGCACCAGATCTGCACATCCCGCATCGATGGGTGCGGTCCCGAGATCCGCCAGGGCCCGTCGTTCGCCATACATCGTCATGGCCGGATTTTCAGCCTCCGTCACGCCGTCGCTGTACACCACAAGCCGATCCCCGGGGGCCAGGTTGACTGTTTTACTGACAAACCGGACCGCAGGCATGATTCCGAGCAATGCGCCCTTGGCCCCTGTCAAGGTCTCAAACGGCCCTCCTTCCCTTGCCAGGAAACATGCTGGGTGTCCGCCGTTGTACAGGGTGAGCTGGCCATCGGAGACCCGTAGCACGGCGACGCAGAGGGTCACGAACATATCGGCATCGTTGCCCTCCATCAGCAGACGATTCAGCGTGGGCAGAAACGTGTCATCCGGCACCCCGTTGCTGGCCAGGGAACGTAGCAAGGTCAGGGTTCGCATCATGAACAACGCCGCCGGCATCCCCTTGCCGGACACGTCGCCCACTGCTAACAACAAATGCTGGTGATCAATGGCGAAGGCATCGTAAAGATCGCCCCCGACCTCTTTTGCGGGCAGCAGGTAGCCGTAAGCGTCCACCTGGGGATGGTCCGGAAACAAGGGGGTGCGGTGGGGCAGCAACCCCATCTGGATGTCCCGGGCGGCACCCAATTCCTTGCGCAGATGTTCCAGCTTGAGTTGCTCGGCCATGCTTTGCACCAAGCGGTCGCTGTTGGCCCGCATGCGCTGGATGACCAACCGCGTCATGTTGCGCAACAAGCCAGGCAAGGGTGCCAGTTCGCGCCAGAATACCGCCTCCTCGATGGCCAGCACCTCGCAGACACCCTGGGCAACCACATTGGCCGAGGTCCTCCGACCATCCAACAGGGACATTTCCCCGATGGCTTCGCCGGGCTGAATCACCATGCCCCGTTGGGACAGGTCGCCCGGCAGCAGGGCAGCCATGCGTCCACTGAGCAGGATGTAGAGATGGTTGTTGCGCTGGCCGGACACAAGCAACGTCTCGCCGTCGGAAAGTGACAGGCGGCGGGCACCCGCGATCACTGCAGTCAGGGGTTCGTCATCCACATCCCTGAACAGAGCGAAGGTACGAAGATCCCAATTCGGCTCAGCCACTTGGGATTTCACCGGCACGCGGCAGGCGCATCCGCAGGACGTTGTGCCCCGTTTCGCGGACGTAGGTCATGGCAAGCGAGTACTGCCGCATCAGATGGATGCCCAAGCCCCCGGGCGTAGCATCTTCCAAACGCGTAGGCAGGACTGGCGCCGCCCATGCCGTGGGATCGAAAGCCGGCCCATCATCAGAGAGAATGACGGTCATGTCGTCACCGGCCAGATCACAGGCTACTGTTATGCCCACTTCCCGTCCGGCCTGGCCAGCGTAATCCATGATGTTGGTCAAGGCTTCGGTCAGCACCAGTTCCAGCCGAAAACGATCCCCTTCCGTCAATTGATGGCGCTCGGCAAGATCAGTCAGCCAATCGGAAAATACTTCCAATCCGGCATGATCTGCGGTGAGATCAAGGCGTTCTACCATGCGCCACCTCAGGCCCAGGCCTGCTCCGGTGACTGAGGCTCAGGCCGCCAGTTCGGCAAGGGCTGCGGCCTCATCGGCAACCATGGGGATCAGACTGTCGATACCGGCGGTGGTGAGGGCCTCCAGCACCAAGGGTTGAAGCCCGAACAGGATCATGCGACCACGGTGGGCCGCTTTTGCCTTTGCATTGGACAACAACAGCCGCATTCCTATGGAAGCCACGAAATCCACCTGGCTCATGTCAATTAGGACATGGTCACTGTTGGTACTGACCAGGGAGGTGAATCGCAGATCAATCTCGACCGATCCCTTGAGATCCAGTCTGCCACGTAGCCGAATGCACTTGGTGGTCGGGTTGAGGGCGTCAACGCTGATGTCCATGGTATAGCTCCCGGATTTGAAACCTTGCCATCCTACTTCACGAACATAAAAAAAGTTCGTGTGCAATCAAATTTAACAAAACCTTCACACAGTATTGGGTATCGTGCGCCATGCCCAAATGCCCCAACACTCCGGATTTGTCTGCCAAATGCCCGCACGGCCAGCGCCATGCCCAGGCTCAGTCCCGGTCACGCCCTGACATCCCTCGTGCCCCGGGACGATTGCATGGAAGGGTCATTTGCCTAGCCGATCCTTGCGGAGATGGATGCCAATGGGTCACCAAAGACCTGTGTAAATTCAACCCATGGAAATCCCTGTCGTGACATCACCGACCCGGCGATTTGGACTGGGCTGGCTAGACAGCCGTGCGGGCCTGCTCACAGCCTTGGGCCTGTTCGCCACCGACATCGGCTATGGCTACATCGCCTTTGCCCCCCTGGGCCAGGAATATGCCAGTGCTGGCATCATCGCAGCCTTTATTGCTTCCATCATGGGTAGTCTGATACCCGCCTTGGTGGGCGGGTCCGGCCCACTGTTCGGCAGCCCGAGGCCTGCCCAGACCCTGATCTTTGCCACCCTGCTCTACAGTCTTCTCAGCAATGGCAGCCATGAAATCCAGATTCTGTTGGCCGGTGCAGCCTGCGTCAGTCTGGCCGGCATTCTGCAAATCGCCTTCGGTTATCTGGGCATCGGCAAGATTATCCGGTTCACGCCCCTGCCGGTGCTGTCCGGTTTTACCAATGGCGTCGCGCTATCCATGATGCTGTCCGCCCTACTGATGATCACCCATGATCTCGCTGCCCCCTTGAGCCAGGCCTTCGACCCCGCGGATCTGCTGGCCCGGGTGGCCTTGGTGCTGGTCTTGCTCATCATCATGACCAGGCTGTACCGGCTACATCCCGCCTTGCACTGGTCCTTGGTCGGACTTCTGGCTGGAGTCCTGGCCCATGCGCTGTTGCGGGGGCTGGACTCCGATCTTGATCTGGGCGACATGCTGCCGGAAGTAACCAGCTTGACCATGGCCAGCGGCCTGACCGCTCTGAGTCTGCAGGAGGTATTGGCCATGACGGGATCCTTGGACGGGTCCTCCATTCTGGCCCCAGCCATCTCCCTGGCGGTATTGAATACCCTGGAGTCCCTGGTCCTCGCCAGTCAGCAGGATATCCAGCATGGCGGACGTCATGACAGCAAAAGACTGCTGATTGGTCAGGGACTGGGAAACATGGTGTCTGGGTTATGTTGCGGCTTGCCAAGCGCACCGTCCAACTCACGTCAGATGGTGGCTTTGCAAACCGGTGCCACCAGCCGATGGGCCAGCGGTGCATTCGCCCTGGCGATGGTCGCTCTGGCTGCTCTGACGCCCTTTTTCGCTCATTACATCCCTCAGATTGCGGTGGCGTCGGTACTTCTGTTGATGGCCTACAAGGTCATTGATCCCTGGACACGAGACCAGGTGCGAGCATGGTGGAAAAAGGAGGGAAGCCCGGATTTCCTGCGTCAGGTGCGCAGCAATCTTGCCATCATGATCGTGGTGATGGCCGTGGCCATAGCGGTCAACCTGGTGGCGGCCCTGGCGGCCGGAGTCGTGCTATCCATGCTCCAATTTGTACGGCACAACAGCCGGTCCAATGTCGCCCGGGTTTATCTGGGTGATAAACGGCATTCCGCCGTCATGCGCCCCCTCGCCCACACACAGCTTCTGCGCCAACACGGTCACCGCATCGCGATGGTGGAACTGTCCGGTCCTCTGTTTTTCGGCAGCGGCGAACTGATGCTGGAAGAAGTGGAACAATTGGCCCACTCGGCCGGCCAGATCATTCTCGATTTTCGTCAGGTCAGCAGTATTGATGCCTCGGGTGCCGGCGTGGTGTTCCGGCTTGCCCGCACCCTGAGCCGGCGTCAAGTTCGCCTGCGCCTGTCGTCCATTTCCGCCCACGAAGCTCGGGGACGCATCATCCTTGAATCCTGTCGAAGTCAACCAGTACCCTTGAACGATTGGTTCCCCGACTCCGATCTGGCCCTGGAGGCCGCCGAGGATGACATCATCATCCAGGCCACCCAACTCAACGTCACCCATGACCCACGCCGGATACTGGAGCTGGAAGGTTTCAACGGCCTCGACGAGGCGGAAATCCATATCCTGCTGGGCCATATGCGCGAACATGTCCACGTCCGGGGTGATGTGCTCTTTCGACGCAATCAGCCAGGCGACTGCCTGTTCATTTTGCTTTCCGGACGCGTGGAAATCCGTGTACCCATGCCTGGCGCAGGAAACTTCAAGCGCCTGGTAGCCCTGCGCCCAGGAGTGATATTCGGTGAAATGGCCATTTTGCGCGGCGCCCCCCGCTCGGCCGATGCTGTGGCTACTGAAGACGCGACCGAGGTGCTGAGCCTGTCGGCCTCAGAACTGGAAACCCTGTCCCGCCGACATCCGAAAATCGCCTTGACCCTGATGCGCAACATCGGTGCCCAACTGGCCTCCCGACTGGCCTCGGTCACTGATGAACTGCGCCACATTCTGTCTTCCGGCAAGATCGGTCACGATGGCTGAGAGGGAAGGCCCGCTCGCCAACCCGGTGACCTTCACCTAGTCCTGCACATATGCGCCTGGAGCCTCTGCCAACGGCGGATAGTTGGCAGAGCCAGGCGCCCGGGCCGGGACTTGGGGACCACAGTGCTGCCCCAGCCACTGGCTCCAGTGTTGCCACCAGGAACCGGGCACCTTGTCCTGGCCGGCACGCCAGGCTTCGGCATCGACGGCGCCAGTGGCGTCGCCGCTCCAGTAGCGCCGCTTGGGTGGGTCCACCGGGGGGCTGAGGATGCCCAGGATATGGCCGGAGGTGGCCAGGGTATAGTGGACCGGCCCGCCTACATTGGCCGCAATCTTGAAGGTCTCCTTCCAGGGGGCGATGTGGTCCTGCTCGGCGCCGATGGCGTACAGAGGCGCCTGAATCCGACCCAGGTCGATGGCCTGCCCGGCCAGGGTGACCGCCCCGGGTTGCACCAGCCGGTTGTGCAGGTAGAACTCGCGCAGGTAGAAGCTGTGCATGGCCTGGGGCAGGCGGGTGGAATCCATGTTCCATTGCAGCACATCCATGGGTGGCGGCTCCTCGCCATAGAGATAGCCGTTGACCGTGTAGCGCCAGATCAGGCTGTTGGCGCGCAACCAGCGGAAGGATGTGGCCATCTGCTTGCCATCCAGCAAACCGCCCTGTTGCGCCATCATCTTCTCGATCCAGGCCACACTGTCCTCGGTGATGAAGAGATCAATGTCGCCCGGATTGCTGAAATCCACCAGGGTGGTGAATAACGTCCAGGCAGACACCGGGCTGGGCATGCCGGCCTGGGCACACCAGGCCAGGGTGGACGAAAGCAGGGTGCCGCCGATGCAGTAGCCCACCCCATGGACGGCCTCCACACCGCAAATGTCCCGGGCCGCCTCCAGGGCCGGCAGAGCACCCTGGGTCAGGTAGTCGTCGAACCGGGTCTGGGCCATGTCCGGACCGGGGTTTTTCCAGCTGGTGACGAACACGGTGAAGCCCTGGTCCATCAGGTAGCGGATCAGGCTGCGCTTGGGATTCAGGTCCAGGACGTAATACTTGTTGATCCAGGGGGCAATGATGACGATGGGAATCTTTCGGACTTTGGCTGTGCTGGGGGCGTACTGGATAAGTTCCAGCAACGGGTTGCGGAAGACCACCTTGCCCGGGGTGGCGGCAATGTCCCGACCCACCTGGAAGCCCGCCTTGTCCACGATCTGCACGTCGCCGGCTGCCAGGTCGTCCAGCCAT
>DYHB01000001.1:17509-91658 GCA_020724415.1 Thiobacillus sp. | reverse complement strand
ACGGGGTTGCTCCACAAAAAATTGGAGGGGGCGATGGCATTGAGCCACTGGCGGACCCAGAACGCAGCCTGGCGCCGGGTTTTCTCGGGCACGTCCGGGGTGGCAAAGATGGCATCCTCGATAACCCGGGTGTGGTGCAGATAGGTTTCCTTGAGATAGTCGAACCAGGGGTTCTCGGTCCACTCCGGATCCCGGAAACGTTCATCGTGTTCCGAGGCCGGCACCGGGTCGGGCTCCACCCCGGTGGCCTGGAGCATGAACCGGCGCTGGATGTCCCACAGTCCCCACTGGTACTGCTGCATGCGAACGGCCAGGTCATAGGGGTGGCGCGCCCAGGAGGCAAACACCGCCTGGGTGGAAGAGAGGATGCCGAAGGGATCGAGTTGGCCCCAGGGGTTTCCGGGTCCCGGGCGCGGTTCGTGAGTGGTCATGACGGTTCACCTGTTGGTTGCACTGCACCATTACAGCTTAGCAGTGATTGAGCAGCCATCGGGGGGACATGTCATGTTTTTCCACCTGCCCCGACCAATGCAGGAAGCCGCTTCGAACAGCCCGCCGGTGGGCAGGCCTGGGAAGCACCTCAATCGTCCCGAAAAACATGGAGAATGGAATGAACTTGAACGCCTGGATCACCTGGACCATCCGTGATGGCTACGGTCTGCTCAACAGGGCTGGTGCCTGGCTGGCTCCCCTGGGTTTGCGTCTGGTGCTGGCCTATGAATTTTTCGAAGCCGGACTGGAAAAATGGCGCGGGGAAAACTGGTTCCATGACATCCAGGACCAGTTTCCCTTTCCGTTCAACGTGGTTCCGCCCGAGACAAGCTGGCAATTGGCGACTTGGACCGAACTGATCGCGCCGGTGGCCTTGGTGCTGGGGCTGGGCACCCGCTTTGCCAGCGCTGCCCTCTTCGTCCTGACAATCGTGGCCTGGGCCAGCGTCCATGCCGGCCAAGGCTACAACGTGTGCGACAACGGGTTCAAGCTGCCCTTGATCTACCTGGTGATGTTCGTGCCGTTGCTGCTGAGTGGCCCGGGGAAACTGTCCCTGGATGACTGGATCCGCCGCCGGCTGGGTTGAAGCCTCCGGGCCGAAATCTTCAACGCACGTTGAATTTTTCGGCCAGCTTGGCCATGTTCGCCTGCAGCTTTTCCTCGGCCTCAGCCGCCTTCTTGCGCTCGGCCGCCTGCTTGAAGCGATCCTTCAAGGTCGTGGTGGCGTGATCACGCTGCTCCTGGGTGACTTCGCCTGCAACCTGCCCATCCAGATCAAAACGCTGGGAGGCCTGGGCCAGGGCCTTCAGGTACTTGGTGGAAGCGGTATGAGCCCGCAGGGCGGCGCGCACCGCATCAGCCGCAAGTTCAGGCTGCCGCTCCCGCAAATGCTTGTGGATACCCAGGACCAGGGGCTGGTAGTCCCGGAACACCGGGTAATCCTTCATGAGGGTTTCCAGCAGGGCATTGCGGCGCACCGGTCGGGCGGGAGTGGTATTCATGGCAAGGAAGCAGAGGGGTGGATAGGTCTAATTGTGCAACGGGCATGGTCATTTCGATAGCCCCAGCGGCATTGAAAGGCAAGCCGGATCGGAGGATGTGGTTCTGGCGCCATCCTGGCATCCGGCAGGCCATGCGCCGACACGACGCGCTGGGCGATCGGGGGTTTTCATCCCGGCCCGGCCAGCGCAGACTATGGGCATCGTCATTGAACCTGCAAGCACTGCCATGTCCGATTCAACCAAGCCAGGCTGGTGGCGCCGCCTATGGACACCGGAGCCGCCCCCGAGCGACATCGATCGCGCCCGGGCCCTGATCCGGGCGGTGGATGCCGGGGGCGTACCCTTGAACCCGGCTCGCATCAATGCCATCGCCAGGGGACTGGGCCTGGAGGTTTCCGGCCGGGCCCAGGTTTCGGAAACCATTGCCCGCATCCGAGCCGCCATGGAAAGGGTGGATCGTTGAAGGCGCCCGACCTTCCGTTCGCTCTGCTCCGGGGGTTGACCCTCCTGATGCTGCTCATGCTGGCGACCCTCCCGGCGACCCGGGCGGCCAGCCAGGGCGACGTAGTCCGGTCCGAGCAGCACAACTTCAAGGTGAACACCCTGGTCAGCGGCCTCGAACACCCCTGGTCCATGGCGTTTCTTCCGGACGGCCGCTGGCTGATCACCGAACGCCCAGGACGCCTGCGCATCGTGGAGAATGGCCGCCTGAAGCCGGAACCCGTCGCCGGTCTGCCCAAGATTCGTGCCCATGGCCAGGGGGGATTGCTGGATGTGATCTTGCATCCGGATTATGCCCGTAACGGCTGGCTCTACCTCTCCTACGCCGCTGCCGGAGGCGAAGGCGCGGGTGCCGGGGTGGGAACAGGGGTGGGAACCGAGGTGATCCGCGCCAAGCTGACGGGAAACCGCCTGAGCCAAGTCGAGCACCTGTTTCGCATGGTCCCCAAATCGGGGGGGCCTGTCCATTTCGGCGGCCGTCTGGTGTTCGACCGGCAGCATCGCTTGTACATCACCCTGGGGGATCGGGGCAGGATGGAGGAGGCCCAGCAGCTATCCAACCACCTGGGCAGCGTGGTGCGCCTGGGGGAGGATGGCGGAGTCCCCGGGGACAATCCCTTCCGGCGCCACAAGGGAGCCCGCAGCGAGATTTTCAGCTATGGCCACCGCAATATCCAGGGTGCGGCCCTCCACCCGGCCACGGGTCAGATATGGACCCACGAGCATGGTCCCCAGGGCGGTGACGAGATCAACATCCTCCAGCCAGGTGTCAATTACGGCTGGCCAGTGATCACCTATGGCGTCAACTACGGCACCGGCACGCCCATCGGTCAGGGTACCCATCGGGCCGGCATGGCCCAGCCACTACACCAGTGGACGCCGTCCATCGCGCCCTCCGGCATGGCCTTCTATGCCGGGGATGCCTTTCCCCGCTGGCGCGGCAACCTGTTGATAGGGGCGCTGAAATATCAGCGGCTGGTACGCCTGAGTCTGGACGGCAACAAAGTGGTGGGCGAGGAACATCTGCTCAAGGGCATCGATCGCATCAGGGATGTGCGGGTGGGCCCCGACGGACGGGTCTATCTGCTGACGGACGCCCCCGATGGTCGGCTGTTACGGCTGGAGCCCGTACCCTGAGGCAGGGCCATCAGCCTGGCCCTGGCAGGACTTCCGGTTTCGATCGATTGATGAAGTCGCCAATATGGTGGTCTTCTTCCACGGTGTGATGGATGAACCAGCGCACCAGAAACTCCAGAAGATCGCTGTCAGAAAGGCTCTGGCGTCGCCAGGAGAGCTGGTTGATCAAGTCCCGGTGCAACTGCCGATGCGGTTCAAGACCGGGGTAGCCATGCTTCATCATCAGGTTTTCCTCACTGATGAAGTGAAAGGCCGCGTACTTGGCGATTTCCTCCAACAACCGTTCCCGATATTTCAGATCTTTCGTTTCCGCCAGCTCGCCGCCCAAACGGATGATCAGGCTCAGGAAGGCACGGTGCTGAAGGTCGATCTCCTCCACGCCCGTGTCATATTTGGATTTCCAGTGCAGTGTTTCGACAGACATGGCCATGGTGCAGGACAAATGGGTACAGGTACCAGTCTAGACCATGGATCCCGATACCACAGGTCGCCCTGGCACCTTCGGATTCCCGCCCAGTTTCTGGACCGCCCAGGCTATGCCAGACCTGTTGACCAGTATGTTCATCGCATTGTTCAAGCGCCCATCTCGCCGTATAACCCGTGGCATGTTGCGGAATCTGCTGCCGATCTTGATGATGTGTCTGGGAACGCCTGCCTTGGCGAGTACTCCCGTTGCCATCACCTTGCCATCGGGTATCGAAGTCCTCAGCAAGCACTACCCCTCCGAACAGGGGCCGATCCTGGCATGGTTCAGCGGTCAACAGGGGGTGTCCCTGGCCGAGGAGAAGGCAGCCGGGGATCTGGCGGCAAAGGGTGCCGATGTCTGGCTGACGGACTGGCTGGCCCCCTATTTCCTGCCCCAATTGCCCGGTAGCGTGGCCCAGATCCCGGACGCCGACCTGGCCACCTGGCTGGAGGCCATACGCAAGCGCCAGCCAGATCGCCCCCTGGTGCTGGTCGCCTCCGGCCACATGGCCGACCTGGCCCTGCGGGCCGGCAAGCGGATCCAGGACCAATCCGGTGACACGCCCACCGGCTCGATACTGTTTTTTCCCTTGCTATACCGGGATCTCGAAGCCGGTTCAGAACCGGACTACGTGCCGGTTGTGCATCAGACCCGGATGCCCCTGGCCTTGCTGGTACCGAGCCAGTCGGCTGGCTTCTGGTGGCAGGACCGGCTCAAGGCACACCTGGAAGAAGCCGGCAGCCAGGTCCATCTGTCCGTGCTCAAAGGACTGAGGGACGGCTTTTTTCGACGCGGCGACGCCACACCCCAGGAACAGGAGGCTGGCGCACGCCTGGGGGACATGGTCTGGGATGCCATGCAAGCCTTTTTGAAGGAGATCCGTCCATGAAATCCTGGCTGGGGGCCTTGGCCCTGATGTGCATGGCGGCCCATGTTCAGGCAGCCGAGTTGAAAACCCTGCCGCCCCGACCGGCAGCCGCCCTGGCCCTGCCGGACATGACCGGGCAAACCGTGCACCTGGACCAAATGAAAGGACAGGTGGTCCTCGTCAACTTCTGGGCCACCTGGTGCCCGCCCTGCCGCAAGGAAATGCCGTCCATGTCCCGCCTGGCCACGCATTTCAGCCAACGCCCCTTCACGCTTCTGGGTGTCAACACCGGAGAGAGCCCGCAAGAGGTCCGGGCGTTTCTGGACAAGGTCCCGGTCAATTTCCCCATTCTCCTGGATCCGGAAGGTTCAACCCTGAAACCATGGCGTGTATTCGCCTTCCCCACCAGTTACGTGGTGGACAAACAGGGGCAGGTGAGACTGGGGTTGTTCGGCTCCATCGAATGGGATACACCGGAGACCTACGCCAAGATCGAGGCGTTGCTGGCCGAGCCTTGAACCAACGGGCAGCGTCCTAGGAGGCCCCGACAGGCAAGAAAAAGCCCCGTTTCCGGGGCTTTCGTCAGTAGGCAGGCGCTGGCAACATCAGCGCGATACCGCGCTTCCGGCCACATGGGCCAAGGTATCCTGGATGATGTAGGGAGCTTCCACGATCCGCATGAACTGCCCCATGCCCACCGCCGGCCAGCCAAGGGCGATGCGGAAGCGGGCAAAGAGGTGATTCGCACGGTTGCCCACCACATAGATCTCGTAGGGCAATGCCGCAATATTGTCGGCCCCCACGGTCTTGACCCACCAACCTTCGCCTTCCTTGGGATCGGCCAGGCCCACCCCGAACACGGCGATCTTCTTGTCGGGCATGACGACTTCATACACCTTGCGGGTCTGGGACAGGTTCTTGGCCAGGTTGGCCCGGATGGTGCTCACGGCATCCTCGAAACTCAGATGCTCCATGAGCAGATTCTTGTCCGACTCGAAGCTTTCCATGCCGAACATGTACTGATATTCGTCCAGATCCGACGTCGCCACGTCGCCACCAAACTGGCCCCGGGAACCCAGGGACCTGCCCAGGCGGGCCTGCATGGCCTTGACCGTTCGCTCGGCCACCTTGTAGCTCTTGCGCAGGTAAGCCCGGTACCAGTACTCCGGGTTCATGTAGGACACCACCCCGTCAGACTTCACGCCGACACGGACGCCGGCGCCGACAATGGCGGCCCCACCCAGGCGGTGTATGGTGCCCAGCATGGCCTTGTCGGTCACCACGACCACGCCATGTTCCGGCAACCCCGGCGGTGCATACTTGCCCACCACCGTAAAGCCGGCCTTGGTGAGCTTGTCCTCCACCAGGGACATGGCAGTGGTCAGATTGCCCCCCGAGGCCACTTTGTCGCCGTAGAAATACGGGGAAAGGGCCCATGCAAAATTGCTGACCATCAGGAACAGCAACGCAGCCAAAATTTTATGCATTCCTCACTCCATCACTGCCAATAAAAAAGGGGCTGGATGACGCCAGCCCCCTCATTCTACTCTCAAGCCATCAGAAACGGCGGGTGTACATCAACTGCCAATTGGTCTGGGCATGATCGATATCCACAGCCGGAATCATGGGCGCCATGCCCGGGTTGGTCACCGAGACTTCGGGTGCATGGGTCAAGGAGAAGTTGATTTCCGAGTCCTTGTTCAGGGCATAGCCCACGCCCACCGACACATGGTTCTCGGTGATGGCCGGGAACAGGTAGTGCACGGTTTGATCCGGGATCGGGTTGCTGGCGAAGCTGGCACCGGCCCGCAGGGTCAGCCGATCGGAGGTCTTGTGGGAAACGCCGATCTGCAGGACGGTCTGGTCATCCCAGTTCTGGGGCAGGGCGAAGTCGACGCTGCCAAAGGCATTGCTGTAGGTCATGTTGAAGTTCTTCATGACGTCTTCCCAGCCGATATGCTTGATATCCAGGGCCAGCATGGTCTCGGGCGTCGCCTGGATCGCCACGCCGAAGGCGAAGGTCTCAGGCCATTCGAAATCGCGCACGGTAACCTTGCCGGGCATGGCCTCGCCGATCATGGGGTCATAGGTGCCATCACCGTTCACATCGGCAAAGAACGTGGCGCCACTGGCACCGGTCTTCATGTCGCTCAAGGCTGTCTTGCTGTGGTAGGACGCGCCGATGGAGACCGTGGGGCTGGCCTTGTAGACAAAGCCCAGCTTGCCGGCCCAGCCGGTACCTTTCGCCTTGCCGGTGTAATCATTGTCATCCGAGAAATCCAGCCTGGCCATGCCAGCAATGGCCGGAGGCAGCGGCAGTGTGGGCATGCCGGTGATCAAGCCGGCCATGACCGCACCGGGCATGGCCATCTTGATGTCCAGGTTGGCCCAGACGAAATCCAGCGAGCCACCGACCGACAGCTTGTCGTTGACGTTGTAGGACAAGGGGGCGATGACGCGGCCCACGCCCAGCTCGGAGCGCTGCTCCATGCCATCCATCATGCCAATCCAGGTATTGGCGGAATATTCGGTCCCCATGCCGCCCTGAGCGAACATGCCCAGGCCATAGGCCCAGGAGCCGTCCTTGCGGGTCCAACCCACGGCGGGCATCAGGTAGGCATCACCCCCGGAGCCTGCCTTCATGGGGCCCATGCCCATGTTCGTGGTGGCGGCCACGTCCGGCCCCAGGAAACCCACTGCCAGATCCAGACGGTTGCCATCCTGGCCCAGGCTCAGGGTGGCCGGGTTGTTCATCATGGCGGCGTTGCCATTGTCGTAGGCCATGGACGTGCCCCCCATGGCCGACGAAATCGGGCCATAGCCATCCATGTTCATGCCATTGGTGGCATGGGCGCCGGTGCTTACACCCGCAGCGATGAGGGCAAATGCCAGTTTTTTCAGATTCATAGTCTCCTCCAAGCGTCCTCAAGCTAATCAACCTAGCAAGATTAAGCGACAGCCCTCTCCGGGACAAGACAATTTTGTTTCAACGGGGTCTTGTCTTCCCGGATGCCGCACTATTTTTCGTCCAGGACCAGGACCTTGATCAGGATTCGACGGTTGTTGCGGGAGTGCCTGTCGGTCGGCTGGGTGGCGCCATAGGAGATGACGGACATCTTGCTCAAAGCAATGTTCTCCGTCTCGTGCAGATAGCGTTTCACCACTTCGGCCCGGGCCTTGCCCAAATGGTAGTTGTAGTCATCCACCCCGATATTGTCGGTGTGCCCCTCGATTTCCAGGTGATAGTTGGTATCCAGGGCGCCAAGCCGGGTCACCAGATCACTGAGTACGGCCCGGTCCTGACTGCCCAGGCTGGACAGGTTGAGCGGATAAAGGGTCTTGTCCTCGGTCAGCAGGACAGAAAATGCCACTTTGCCCTTGGCCCGGATCTCTTCCTGGGCCGCCAGCTCCATGGCCCCCTGGGCCAGGGTGGCCAAGGTTCCCATCTCGGATTCCATCTGGGACAGGCGGGCGGGCAGGACCGTGGCCAAGGTGTCCAGGCGTTGTTCCGTGCTGCCCAGCCGGGCAGACACATCCTTCAGTTCATTGACTTGGCCTTCCTGGACCGTCATGCGCCGGGCCAGATCGCCCAGGCGTTCATCCACCCGGGTGCTCAGGCTTTGTCGGGCCGATTCTGCGCCAGCCAGGCCTGTTCCCAGTCCTGCCTCCAGCGCGGCGAGACGCTCCAAGGCGCCCTGCCGCAACTGGGCCGCCTGGCCGAGATGCTCACGCAACTCACCGGTCTGACGGAGAGTTTCTGACGCCCGTGCATCCAGCTCCTGGGCATGGGTGGTCAACTCATCCATGCGGGACCCGACCCGGGCCAGCGCCCCTTGCAGGTCCACCAATGCCGCCGCCTGTTCCTGGCCCCGGGCAGACAGGGATTCCAAACGCTCCCCCTGGCTGGTCAGTCGGGACTCGGCCTGGTTCAGGCTTGAGCGCAATCCGGCCTGGGCCTGTTCCTGCCGGGACACGGTCTCCGCCAGTTGGTTTTGCAGCCGTTCCATTTCCCGGGTCAAGGCGTCCACAGCACGCAACAGGGCCTCTTCCCGCATCTGGCTGGCAGCCACCTGATCCTTGGTGTTCTGGGCCAGCCTGGCAGCCTCGCTGAGGGATTGCTCCAGGGTGCCCAGTTGGCTCCGGATGGGCTCGGTCTGCTCGGTCACCGCTTCCTTGGTGGCACAGCCGGCAAGGGTTGCGGCCACCAGCAAGGCTGCCCCGGTCTGATGGAACATGGTGATGCGGGAATGGGGGGTCATGGGATTCTCCTGAACGTCGGAATGGGGTTCAGAGCCCGTCCGGACAGCCCTGTCGGGCTGTCGGAAGAGGCGGGGCAACGCCCGCCTCGGGCTTCACGAATGCCAGGATTCTAGCACTGCACCCCCACCGGCCATGACCAACCGGGTCTGTGTCTGTCCTCCTGGATTGCCCGCCAATCCCAAAACCCGTGGCGTCCGAAGTCGACCGCGACCAACCGGGACACCTGCAGCCGACCTGTAACCGATGGGCCTCAGCCTGCCCGGGTCAGCATGAGCTGGGCAGGCATGGGAGCCGGGAATCCGGCCTGGTCCAGGGCCTCCCGGATAACTCGGTTGCCGTCGAAATAGACCTGCCAATAATGATCGTTGTGGGAGTAGGGACGCACGGCCAGGACGGGCCCCACCAGGTTGAACTCCAGGATTTCCACGTCCACTTCGGGCTGGGCCAGGACATTGGGCAGTTGACCCAGACGACCCTTCAGGAGCTGCATGGCCGCCACGTGGTCGGCCTGACCGGCAAGCTGACATTTCAGTTCAACCCGGCGATAGGCGTTGACGCTGAAATTCTGGATATTGTCGCCAAAGATCTTGCTGTTGCCGACAATGGTGCGGACGTTGTCCATGGTATCGATGGCCGTGGCGAACAGGCCGATTTCCTGGACCGTGCCCATGACGCCGCCCGCACTGATGAAGTCGCCCACCTTGAAGGGCTTGAGCATCACCAGGAAGATGCCGGCCGCAAAGTTGGACAGCAAACCGCCCCAGGCGGCGCCAATGGCAATGCCGACACCGGCCACCAGCGCGGCGAAGGTGGTGGTCTGGACGCCAAAATAACCCAATATGGCGACCACCAGGACAATGTTCAGGGTCACATTGACGAAGCTGCCGATGTAGCGCATCAAGGTGGCGTCCATCTTCTGGCGCGTCAGGGCGTTGTGCAACATGCGGCCGACCAGCCCGATCAGCCAGCGGCCGATGACCCACAGCACAATGGCGGCGAGTATCTTGAAGCCCGCCTCTGTGGCATAGGTGATGAGGAGGTCGGAATAATAGGTGATCTGCTTGTCCATGGAATCCCCGCAAGTGGTGTGGAAGAACGGCGCGAGCCTGACGCCAGACTAGCGCGATTGCCCTGTCCGGGCTTTATGCCAGCTTACTGACCTTCCGACGGCAAGCAGCTACAATCCCGCCCCCCCCACGGCACAGCCTGATGCCGGCCCGACGCCTTCAAGTCATTGAAAATCCCGATTCTTGTTATAGGCTTAGGTAACTTGACCAGAGGAGAGGGGCTTCCCCGACTTGGCGGCAGGCCCGGTGCAGCATCCATATGAGTGACAGGCCATGAGCCCCGCCCGCTATCTGCCCCATGCCACACTAACCCTGTGGCTGCTGGTGGCCATGGCATGGTGGGGGCCTTCGGCAGGGGTGGATGCGCCCAAGGCCATTTCCTTTGTATTTACGGATATCGACGGTCGTCAGGTTCGTTTGTCGGATTTGCGCGGCCAGTGGGTGTTGGTGAATTTCTGGGCGCCATGGTGCCCCTTGTGCAAGGTCGGGGTTCCGGTACTGAACGAGTTGAACAAGCGCCCCGACCTGGCGGTGATCGGCGTCGCCCTGGACTATGGCCCGGACCCCGGCAAGATTCGTGAGACCCTGCATCAGGTGGGCATGCGGTTCCATGCCGTGGTAGCCGGGGGCAGCCGGCGCGATCCGGAAAGCTCCCATCGCCAGGTGGGGCCGGTGGACTTCTTCCCAACCTCGTACCTTTATGCACCCGATGGAGAGATCGTGATGTTCATCCCGGGCCAGATCCGGGCACCGAAAATCCTGGGGTTCATGGCCTCCTGGCAGCGCGAGGGTACAGGCGCGGCGCGCCTTGCCATCAACCTGAGCGTCTTCGAGCATACCCTCAAGAGCCGGTTCGGGACGCCCGGCCAGAACGCCTACACGGCTTGGAAAGGTCTCCTGGATACCCTGGCCGATGCCCCGACGGAGATCAAGCTGGAACGGGTGAACGACTTTTTTAATCGTCGCATCCAGGCCGACTCCGATGCCAGGATTTGGCAACGGGCGGACCATTGGGCCACACCGGCTGAAACCCTGGGCATGGGCCGGGGTGACAGCGAGGATTTCGCCCTGGCCAAGTATTTCACCCTCCTCGCCCTGAACGTGCCGGCAGAGCAGTTGCGTCTGGTGTATGCCAAGCCCCTGAGCCGCCTGCGGGACAAGGCGGGTCCGGTGCACATGGTGCTGGCCCATTACGCCTCACCCAAGGCCGATCCCTCCCTGCTGGATCATTTGACCCCCGGGGTGACGCCGGCGTCCCGGCGAACCGAGTTGAAGCCGGTATTCAGTTTCAATGCCCAGGGCGTATGGGGTGATCCCGCCTCGGCCCAGATAGCGGGCGATCCCAATCGGGTCGCGGTCTGGGACGATGCCCTCCGACGCGCCCGCGCCGAAGGTTTCCAATAGGAGTCCGGCCATGTCCATGTACCGACAACTCTGGCTAGCCATCATCGTCAGCGCCTCCCTGGCCCTGGGCGCCAGCCTGTTCACGGCCTTGATCCATGCCCGGTCCTATCTGGAGGCCGAGTTGTCCATGAAGAATCAGGACAATGCCACCACCCTGGCCCTGGCCCTCAGCCAAGGCCAGCCGGATGTCGATGACGTGGTGCTCGCGGCCACCGCCCTGTTCAATAGCGGCCACTATGCCCACATCCGGGTGCTGGACCCCGATGGCCGTCCCTTGGTGGAAAAGATTCACGAAGGGGGTGACACCGGCGCCCCGGCCTGGTTCATGCGGGCCCTGCCCATCCAGGCCAGCCCTGGCCAGGCGGAGATCACCGGGGGGTGGCAGCCCCTGGGTACCGTGACCCTGATGAGCCGGACCCGGTTTGCCTATGCCACCCTATGGTCCACGGCGCGGAACATGACTCTGGTCATCCTGGCCGCCGGTGTGCTGGGCGGCATTCTGGTCAGCCTGGTCCTGGGCCGCCTGCGCAAGCCCATGCAAGCGGTGATCGACCAGGCCCGGGCGATCAACGAGCATCGCTTCGTGACCATTGCCGAACCCGCCGTCCCCGAGCTGCGCGATCTGGCAAGCGCCATGAACGATACCGTGACGCGCCTCAAGGCCCGTTTCGAGGAAGATGCCCAGATGTATGAAGGCCTGCGCCGGGTGGCCAATTACGATCTGCTGACGGGCCTGGCCAACCGCACCTTCTTCCTGTCCAGCCTGGAGCATGCCCTGGAAACGGACGAGACCCTGTTCGGAGGCCTGGCCATCGTCAGGGTTGCCGACCTGGACGGACTCAATCGCCGGCATGGCCGTCCCGCTACCGACAGCCTGATCACCCGCCTGGGGCGCGGGGTAAGCGCCTTGCCCTCCCGCTGTGCCGGAGTATTCCCCGGGCGCCTGAACGGGTCGGATTTCGGTTTGCTGCTGCCCGCCGGCTGTGATCACCTGGAACCTCTTGAAACACTCCTGGCAGATCTCCTGGCCAACCCGGGCACCACGACGGAAGAGACTCCACGAATCTACATCGGGTTCGGGGGCTTTCGCCAGGGTGACACACCCACCCGCCTGCTGGCCCGGATCGATGCGGCCATTGCCAGTGCCGAACTGACCGGAAGCAGCGTGGTGGTGGAGGCCCTCAACTGTGATGATTGTCACCTTCCGGTGAATGCCGACGGCTGGCGTGACGCCTTGATCGAGGCCCAGCGGAGTCGGGATGCCATCAAGCTGGTGCATCACGCGCTGCAACTAAAGGGGGCGTCGGCTCCCCATCTGGAAAGCCCCCTGCGCTTGCGCCTGGAGCCTTCAGGCGACTGGCTCACCGCCAGCCACTTCCTGCCCCAGGCCGAGCGGCTGGGACTGATCCAGGGTCTGGACCTGGCCACCCTGTCCCTGGCCCTGGCGGAACTGGAAACCCGTACCGACCTGGGTGGCTTGTGGGTGAACATCTCTGCCCGTTCCATGGCCGATCCGGAATTCCAGCGCCAGCTGCTCCACCTGCTGGAGAACCACCCCGTGGGCCGGCGCCACCTGTGGCTGGAGATCCCGGAGGCCGGGGGCCTGCGCCGGGTCGCCGCCCTGCGTGCCCTGGCCCGGCAACTCAAGCCCCTGGGGGTACACATCGGGCTCGAACACTACGGGCATCACTTCAATCAGGTGGGCCTGCTCTACGACCTGGGGCTGGACTTCATCAAGGTGGACAGCGGCTTCATCAGGGACATACACACGAATCCCGGCAACCAGGCCTTCCTGGAAGGCCTGTGCGACATCGCCCATCGCATCGGCCTGCAGGTCATTGCCGAGGGGGTGGAGAATGCCGATGAAATGGCCAGACTCATGGAATTGGGTTTTGACGGGGTAACCGGCAGCGCCATCGGTCCCACTGAAGCCGGACCGTCGCGCGCCTGACCGGCTCCGCTACAATGGCGCAATGCCCGACACGCCCGCCGACGTCATCAGCGTCACCGAACTCAATCGCCTGGCCCGCATGGCCCTGGAGCGCTCCCTGCCGGTGCGCTGGGTCACCGGGGAAATCTCCAACCTGACCCGGGCCGCCTCGGGCCATTGGTACTTCACCCTGAAGGACGCCAACGCCGCCGTGCGTTGCGCCATGTTCCGCAATCGCAACCAGTTCCTGGATTGGCGGCCGGAGAACGGCATGCAGGTGGAAGTGCGCGGCCAGGCCTCGCTCTACGAAACCCGGGGCGAGTTCCAGGTCACGGTGGACGCCATGCGCCGGGCCGGACTGGGCGCCTTGTACGAGGCCTTTGCCCGACTCAAGGATGCCCTGGCCCGGGAAGGCCTGTTCGCCCCCGAGCGCAAGCGCCCCCTGCCGCCCTTTCCGAACTGCATCGGGGTGGTCACCTCGCCCAAGGCCGCCGCCCTGCGGGACGTGCTCAGTACCCTCGCCCAGCGCTGGCCGCTGGCCCGGGTCGTGCTCTACCCAACGCCCGTCCAGGGCGAAGGCGCCGCGCTCAGGATTGCCCAGGCGATCACCACGGCAGGTCAGCGCCTGGAATGCGATACCTTGCTGCTGGTGCGCGGCGGCGGCAGCATTGAAGACCTCTGGGCCTTCAATGAAGAAGTCGTGGCCCGGGCTTTGGCGACCTGCCCCATCCCCGTGGTCAGCGGGGTGGGACACGAGACCGATTTCACCATCGCCGATTTCGTTGCCGATGTCCGTGCGCCCACACCCACCGGGGCCGCCCAGTTGGCCACTCCCCTGGGCTCAGACCTGACGGCACGGGTGATGGACTTGTCCCGCCAACTCCGGGGCAGTCAACGCCGGCGCCTGGAGTACGCGGCTCAACGCCTGGATGGCCTGGGCCGTCGGCTGCAACACCCGAGCCAGCGGCTTCAAGTCCAAGGCCGTCACCTGGCCCAATTGGCCCGGCGCATGCCCGCCGCCTGGCAACACGGCCTCATGCAGCGGCAACGCCGGCTGGAGAGGCTCCAGGCCGGTCTGGAGCGAGGGCGCCCGAGACCGGCGGAAACCCTGCGCCGGGTCGATACCCTGGGGCAACGCATGACACGTGCCTGGCGCGTGCAGCATCAACGGCTGGGAGACAAAGTGGCCGCCTTGGCCAGCCAGCTGGGACAGTTGAACCCCGACGCCGTGCTGGAACGGGGCTACGCCGTGGTCCGGGACGCCCAGGGCGTGATCCTGCGGGAGGCCGCCCAGGCACGACCGGGCCAGGAGATCGCCATCCGCCTGCATCGCGGCACCCTCGATGCCCAAGTCACGGACACCCGCCGGGAGGATTGAGGTAGCCGAGAGGCGCTTCTGCGGGCGGGCCCCGTGTCAGCTTACTGATCCGGGAACCGAACCATGCCACGCGGCCAGGAATTGGGCGGCGGGCATGGGCTTGCCAAACAGATAGCCCTGGCCCAAGCGGCAGCCTTCCTGGATCAGGAAGCCTTTCTGCTCCTCGCGCTCCACCCCTTCGGCCAGGACTTCCAGCCCCAGGCTGTCCCCCATGGCAATGACCGCCCGGGTGATGGCTTCGTCGTTGACGTCATGGCCGATGTCCTGGACGAAGGACTGGTCGATCTTGAGCTGGTTCAAGGGCAGGCGCTTCAAGTAGCCCAGGGAGGAATATCCGGTTCCGAAATCATCCACGGCCACGGCGATGCCCAAACGCTGGAGTTCCTGCAGGATGGTCTGGGCGACCCCGGTCTGGGACATGATCATGGATTCCGTGATCTCCAGCTTGATGCGGCCCGGCGGGATGCCAGCGCCCTGGATCATGGCCGCAATCCTTTCCACCAGGTCAACCCGTTCGAGTTGGCGGACCGACAGATTGACGGCGGCCACGGGCAAGGCAAAACCCACCTCCTCCCAGGCCCGAATCTGGCGGCACACATCCCCCAGCACCCACAGGCCGATCTCGTCGATCAAACCGATTTCTTCCGCCAGGGGGATGAACCGGGCCGGCGACACCAGGCCCAGTTGGGGGTGCTGCCAGCGGATCAAGGCCTCGGCCCCTACCAGGCTTCCGCCCTGCATGTCCACCTGGGGCTGGTAGTAAACCTCGAATTCGTGGCGCTCCAAGGCACCTCGCAAGGCAGTCTCCATTTCCAGCCGCTCGAAGGAACCACGGGTCATGGCCTGCTCATAGAACTGGAAGGTGTTGCGCCCCTGGTTCTTGGCCTGGTACATGGCCACGTCGGCATTGCGCACCAGAGTATCCACATCCTCCCCGTCCTGGGGAAAGATGCTGATGCCGATGCTGGCCGTCACGTAGAACTCCCGGTCGTCCACCGCATGGGGCTGATGGAACAGGTCCAGGAGCTTGCGCGCACCCACGCTGGCGGCGTGGCTGGAATCGATATCCTCCAGGATGAGGACGAACTCGTCCCCACCCAGGCGAGCAATGGTGTCCACCCCCCGGACCGCTTCCGTCATGCTGGCAGCCACATGGCGCAGCAATTCGTCGCCCACGCTGTGGCCCAGGGTGTTATTGACGTTCTTGAAACGGTCCAGATCCAGGTACAGCAGGGCCAGCTTCCCGCCGGTTCGCACGGCCCGCTGCATGCTGTGCTCCAGCCGGACCCGGAACAGGCTGCGGTTGGGCAGGCCGGTCAGGGGGTCGTGGTGGGCCATGTACTCCAGGGTCTGCTGGGACTGCTTCACGTCCGTGATATCCGAGAACACCGATACGTAATGGCTCACCCGGCCATGGTCGTCCAGTACCGAGCTGATGGTCTCCCATTCGGGGAAAATCTCGCCGTTCTTGCGTCGGTTCCAGATCTCGCCGCGCCATTGGCCGGATTCCCGCAGGCTGGTCCACATTTGCTGGTAGAAGGCCGCGTCATGCCGGCCTGACTTCAGGATGCGCGGGGTTTTCCCCAGGGCATCCGCCTCGCCATAGCCCGTGATGCCGGCAAAGGCCTGGTTGATGGCCTGGATGTTGCCGTCGGCGTCCGTGACGAGCATGCCCTCGCTGGAGCTCTCGAACAGTTGGCCCACCAGCCGCAGCCGTGTCTCAGCCTGCTTGTGCTGGGTGATGTCCAGGGCCGTGAACACCACTCCCTGGCCCAGGTCCTCGGGATTGAGGGGGACCGAGGTGATCAGCACATCGATGATGGCACCGTCCTTGCGCCGGAAGCGGGTCTCGATCTGGCCCCGGCCCTGGGCCCTGATCTGGGCATACTTCTCCTGCCCGACCCGGTTGTATTCATGCTCATCGTCATACAGGATCCGGGCGGATTCATGGTTCAGCTCGGCCTTGGAATACCCGATCATGAGGCAGAACTGCTCGTTCACGTCCAGGATCACCCGGTCCACCAGCATGCCGATGCCGATGGGTGCGCCATCCAGCAAGGCACTCAGGTGGGCTCGCTGGCGTGCCAGGCTGTGCCGGTCCTCGTCCTGGCGGCGGAGCATGGCGAACCGGTCCATGCCGGAAGCGATGTCCAGAGCCATTTCATTCAGCAAGCGGGCAATGTCATCCGTGAAAAAGCCCGGGGCTTCCGAGAAGAAACTGGCCAGCCCGTGCAGCCGGCCATCCCGATGGAGCGGGTAATGGGCGCAGGAGGCCATACCGGCCCTCCGGGCCCAGGCCTGCCAGGCCCGGCTGAGCTCAGCCCCATGACAATCCTGGCACAGGCAGGACTTCTGGCTGAACCAGGCCTGGCCTGGCGGTACCAAGCCGTCGCTTGCTTCTCCCTCCGCATGCCAGGGAAGGTCGTCCAGGATGGCCTGCTCCATGCCCACCCAGGCCAGGGGATAGACATGGTTGCCGGTCTCGTCCACCAGGCTGATCACGGCGGCCTTCAGCCCCCCCTTGTCCACGGCGATGGCGCAGACATCCTTCAGCATGGTCGCTTCATCGTCGGCACGGACAATGTTCTGGTTGACCGCGCTCAGGGTGGCATAGAGACCGGACAGCCGGTCCAGGGCAGCCTCGGCGAGCTTGCGTTGGGTGACATCCCGGTTCACGCCGCGCCGGCCGAGATATTGACCCTCCGCATCCCAGACGGGTGTGCAATGGTGCTCGATCCAGCGCAAGCCGCCCTCTCGATGCAATAGTCGTAGCCAAAGGCGGCCATGGCTGCACTGGGTCGGGCTCTCCTCATGGCATTGTTCCATCTCGGCAACGTGCCGGTGCCAAAGGTCCCGATCCTCGGGGTGCAGCAGCCGGCAGAACAATTCCGGGTCGGCAATGAAGTCCCGGGCTGGGTAGCCGCACACTGTCTCGCAGGCGGGGGAAACGTATAGATAGGCCTGGTCGGGGCCCAGCCAGTATTCCCAATCGGGGGAATAGTCCGCCAGGATGCGATAGCGGGCTTCGCTACGGCGCAAGTCCTCCGTGGTGGCGAGCAGTTCCGCCTGCTGGCGCAAGGTCTCGGTCAGATCCACCAGGACACAGACAAATTGGCGCTCTTCACCCACCTCTGCGGGCAAGAGACTGAAGTGCACGTCCACCACGCGGACATCGCCCAGCCGGTCCTTCACCGGCTGGCGTGGCAGCACGGCGGACCCGTATTCATGGGCATGCACCAAGGCATTGGATATGAGGCGGCCTGCATCGTCGGCAAACAAGCGACGCATGAAATGCTTGCGCAACAGGTCCAGCTGGATGCTGAACATCAGGGATGCCGCCTCGTTGGCGTCCTGGATCAATCCGGTCCGATCCAGGAGCAATACCGGGATGGGCATGTGGGCATAGACCCCCTGGAAGCGTTCCAGGGCGAGCTGTAGTTGGCCCTGGGCCTGGCGCAGCTCGCTGTTCTGGATCTCCAGTTCGGCCTGATAGATGCGCAGGTTTTCGGTCAGCTCGGCCAGACCGAAATCGCCCCGGGCCAGCAGGCGGTCGGCCAGGTCGAATTCGCCGTTCATCAGGGCCTGGCGGGCCCGCTCCATGATCCCGTCGTCAGTGCCCGCGACCGCCTTTTCCGAGCCGGCTGACCGGGGACCGGTCAACCCGGATCCCTTAGTGTCCTTGCTCATCTTCGGAAATCCCGTGGCCCCGGCCGCCGGTAGCCTCGATGTGGGTCATGACCACCCCGCCTCCCAGGGCCTGGATGGCGGCAACATGCAGCAGCCCAAGCCCTACCCCAGGAACGGGGAATTGCACGGAAAAGGTGTTCTGTTTTCCCGCCAGCACCTTCTTGATGCCAGCCTGGACCTGACGCGCCCGACCGTCATCCAGCATGCCCTGGGCCTTGAGAGCCTTGAGCCCCTCCGTACCCGGTCCGACCGAGCTCAGGCCCGGATCGCCATGATGACGGGCATGTTCGCGCCAGGCAGCATTGACCATGGAAATGGTGCCGTCAGCGTCCAGCACGGCCACATTGGCGGGCAAGGCATCCAGGATTCCCTGGAGCCGGTGCACATCCCGCAGGCTGGTCACATCCACAAAGCTGACCACGGCACCCCGGATATCCGAGGAGGGCACGCTATAGGCCAGGATGCGAGTCAGATAGCACTTGCCGTTGCTGGCGGTGATCTCCCGCTCCACGTGGCGCCCCTGGGCCAGGGTGACGCGCAATTCCTCGACGAATTCCGGGTAATCCAGCAAATTTGCGAAATCATCCAGGGACCGGCCGATATCCGTCTCACGGATCTTGAACAACTGGGTGGCCTCGGGGGTGAACCGGGTCAGGCGCAGTTGCTCGTCCACGAACAGTGTGGCGATGGAGGAGGCCTTGGCCATGCTGTCCAGATCGGCGTTGAGGCGATTGAGGATTTCGATCTTCTCCTGGTTTTCGGCGTTTACAGTGTAGAGCTCCTCGTTCACCGACTGGAGTTCCTCGTTGGAACTTTGCAACTCCTCGTTCGACGCCATCAATTCCTCATTGGTGGCCTGGAGTTCCTCGTTGGAGGTTTCCAGCTCCTCGATCGTGGCCTGGAGGCTTTCCCGGGTGGCGTTCAGTTCCCGCTCCAGCAACTGGACCCGTTCCGAGGTCTCGGCATCCACGTCGATGGTGGTCATGTCGCCCCGCTCCACCGGTTCCGGTACCGGCTCGGCCTCGATGCTCAGCACCAGGATGGGTTCAGCCCCATCCCGGGCAGGCGTGGGCCTCGCCACCAGCCGGATACGCTCCCGGGTGCCGTCCGGCAGGTCATAGCTGAGCAGGTCCGAGCGGATCGGTGTCTTGTCCCGGGCGGCCTTGTGCAGCAGCGCCACTGCCACGGGCGACATGCGTTCGGGGAGCAGCCGGGTCAGGTCCAGGCTGGCGGCACCCTCGCCGATGCGCAGGTAACGCTGGGCATCACCAAAGACATGAATCAGCTCGTGCTTGCCGGTCAGCAGCAAACTGGGGGGAACATAGCCCTTGAGCAGCGCGATCTGGCCTGCCTCGATGGCATGGCCGTCCATGCTGTTCTGGGATCGGATCAGGGCCGGCCGCCTTGGGGTGGGCAAGCCTTGGCCCAGGCCCCGGTCCACCGCATCCATGGTGAGGGAAACATGGCGCAGCACCTTGTATATCTTGTGCTTGGAGCTGACCGGCGAGAAGTCCCGCTGCAGGTTGGCCAGGGATTCGCTGCTGCCCAGGAACAGGGAGGCATTGGGCGCCATGGCGTATTGGAGCCGGCGCAATACCCGCTCCTGGGCCGGAGGCTTGAGGTAGATGAGCACATTGCGGCAGGTAACCAGATCCATGCGGGTGAAGGGCGGATCTTCCAGCAGGTTGTGCTTGGCGAAGACGATGTTCTGCCGGATCTCGGTCTTGACCACGAAATGATTGCCGCGCTTGATGAAAAAGCGCTCGAGCCGCTCTGGAGAAACCTCGGCGGCGATGGACTCGGAGTAGACCCCCACCCCGGCAGCCTCGATGTTCTGTTGCTCCACGTCGGTGGCGAAGATCTTCAGGCTGGGCCAGCGCTTGGCCCGCTCGAAGGCTTCGGCGAACAGGATGGCCACGGTGTAGGCCTCCTCGCCGGTGGAGGTACCGGCCACCCAGACCCGTATGGGCTGGGCATCCCGCTTTTCCTGGACGATGCCATCGATGGCTGTCGTGGCCAGGAGTTCGAAGGAATCGGGATCGCGGAAGAAACTGGTGACCGGGATCAGTATCTCCCGGCGCAGGGTCAGGACCTCGGCGCGCTCGCTTTCCAGCAGGCTGAGGTAGTTTTCCAGATCGGCCACATGGCGCACCTGCATGCGCCGCTCCAGGCGCCGGATGACCGTGGCCGGCTTGTACTCCCGGAAATTCACCCCGCCCAGCTGGTGCAGCAGGTGCAGGATTTCTTCCATCAAGAGTTCCCGGTCGGTGGGAATGTCCACCTTGCCCGGGGTGGCCAGGCGGGGCCGGGGCGACTGGTGGGTGTGCTCGAGGATCCGGGGCCCCAGGGCCTCGGCTTCCAGTACGGCATCCACCAGCCCGGTGGCGATGACGCTGCGGGGCATCCCGTCGAACTTCGCCGTCTCCGGATTCTGGGCCAGCAGCAGGCCACCGGCATCGTTGATGGCCACCGCATCCCGGGTGCCGTCGGAGCCGGTGCCCGAGAGCACTACCCCCACTGCCCGCTCGCCATATTCCCGGGCCAGGGAGGTAAAGAACAGATCGATGGGCAGGGACAGGCCCCGGGGGTTCTTGGGCGACAGGCGAAGCACGCCCTCGGATACCGTCATCAGGCTGGCCGGGGGTATGAGATAGACCTGATTGGCTTCCAGGCGCATGCCATCCTCCACCATCTTCACAGGCATGCGGGTGTGTCGGGCCAGGAGGTTGGCCATCATGCTCTTGTGGTCCGGCGACAGGTGCTGGATGACCACGAAGGCCAACCCGCTGGTGGCGGACAGACCATGGAAAAAATGTTCCAGGGCATCCAGGCCGCCGGCCGAAGCCCCCACCGCCACCACATAGCCGTCAAAGGCAGCCGCCGCCTGGCCGCTGGCCCGAGTCCTGGCCTTGGCCACACGTGTGCGAGTTCCTGGGATTGCCGGCTTCAACATTGCCCCCGTATTGTCAGTTGGTCCAAGGCGCAAGTGCCGTCAAAACGACACTCGCATGGACACTTGTAAAACACACTTACATGCACACTCACATGCACACCCGGACAAGCGGTCGATTAGGTACATTCTAGACATATCAAGTAAACAAGATAAGAAAATCTTATTACATCGGGCCTTCGCCCAGAAGCCGGTGCATCCGGCCATCCAGCACGGTCAGGACCCCGACGCCCTCAAGCGGGTCGAGCACGGTGGCCCCTGACCAGCCTCGCAACCAGGTGAGTTGCCGCTTGGCCAACTGCCGGGTGGCGGCAATGCCTTTTTCCTGGAACTCGTCCAGGCCGAGCCTGCCCTCCAGGCACTCCCAGGCCTGGCGGTAGCCCACGCAGCGCATGGCCGGCATGCCGGGTTCCAGGGCGTACTGCTGACGCAAGCGCCGCACTTCATCCAGGAAGCCCTGGGCCAGCATCTGCCGGAAACGGCGCTGGATGCGCTCATGCAGCCAAGCCCGGTCGGAGGGGATCAGGGCGAACTCCACAAGTTCAAAGGGCAATGTGCGGGTGCGGCCGGTCTGCCATTCGGACAGGGACCGGCCGGTGGCCAGACATACCTCCAGGGCCCGCTGGATGCGCTGGGCATCATTGGGCTGGATACGGGCGGCGCTGACAGGGTCCAGCCGGGCCAGTTCCTGGTGCAGAGCCGGCCACCCATCCCGTGCGGCCAGGGCATCGATCTCTGCGCGCAGGGCTGGATCCGCCCCGGGCAGTTCATCCAGTCCGTGCTTCAGGGCCCGGAAATACAGCATGGTACCCCCCACCAGGAAAGGTATCCGGCCACGTCGCTGGATTGCCTCGATCAAGGCCAGGGCCTCGGTCCTGAAGCGTCCGGCCGAATAGCCCTCGGTGGGCTCCACCACGTCGATCAGGTGATGGGGTGCCCGAGCCAGGGTGGCGGCATCCGGCTTGGCGGTCCCGATATCCATGCCCTTGTAGACCAGGGCCGAATCCACGCTGATGATTTCCAATGGATAACGCTCCGCCAGGGCCACGGCCAGGTCCGTCTTGCCGCTGGCCGTGGGGCCCATGAGGCTGATGCAGAGGGGTAGCGCCGTCATGGTCCGGGCGGGTCCTTCAACTCCGGGTAATCCCGGCGCAGGCGTTCCAGCTCGCGCCGGTAGGTGTCCACATCGCCATAGTCGAAGAATTTCTCGTAATGCTCGTGATGCGAGCGGGCGCGCCGGGCATGCTTGATGGGACACCAGTATTGTTCAGTGCGACCGATGATCTCCCGGCCGTAGGACATGAGGCCGTTACCGTAGGAGCAGTACAGGCAATTGATCTTCTCGATGGTGTTGAGATAGGGCAACCAGGTCCGGTCATAGACGAAATGATCGGAGCGCCTCACCTTGGGGATGCCGTAGGCAGGAAAACAGATGGCTTGGTACACGGTAATGGCCAGATCCGCCAGCAGGAGGGGAAATATCGCTCCATAGATGACGGGGGCCGTCACCAGATGGCGAAACCGGGCCTCCAGAATGTAGCGCAGGCTGCTCTTGCGCAAGCGCTTCTGGAGATCGCGCACCTCCTGCTCGAAGCGGACCCGGTGATTTTCCAGGTGATAGCTGAACCGGGCCCGCTTTTGCTCCAGTTCCGCTTCCAGCTCGGTCTGAAGCTCCCGGATACGGGCCATCAGTTCATCTAGTCTTGGGTTCATCAATCCATATCCTCAAGTATCTTCGGGTATCGACAAGGCTGCGCGATAGCCCTTGTCCAAGCGTGCCATTAGGTGGTTTCGACGGACGGGCGTCAAGCAGGTTTCACCTCGCCGCCGGTTACAATGGCAGCATGAAAAGCACACAACGCCCCGGCCACGCCCGGACCCTGCGCGACGCCCCTGCCCTGCCCCCGGGAGTGTCGGCCCTGGACAGCTACCGCCCCTACTGGGCCAAGCGCTTCGGCACGGCCCCCTTCTTGCCCATGAGCCGGGCGGAGATGGAGGCCCTGGGCTGGGACAGTTGCGACGTGATCCTGGTCACCGGCGATGCCTACATCGACCACCCCAGCTTCGGCATGGCCCTGGTGGGGCGGCTGCTGGAGGCACACGGGTTCAGGGTGGGTATCATCAGCCAGCCGGACTGGAAATCCGCCGAGGACTTCAAGGCCCTGGGCAAGCCCAACCTGTTCTACGGGGTCACCGCCGGCAACATGGATTCCATGGTCAACCGCTATACCTCGGACCGGAAAATCCGCTCCGACGATGCGTATACGCCCGACGCCGCCCCGGACAAACGTCCGGACCGGGCCGTGGTGGTCTACGCCCAGCGCTGCCGGGAGGCCTACAAGAACGTGCCGGTGATCATCGGCGGCATCGAGGCCAGCCTGCGTCGCATCGCCCACTACGATTACTGGTCGGACACCGTGCGCCGCTCGGTCCTGCCTGACTCCAAGGCGGACATGCTGCTCTACGGCAATGCCGAGCGCGCCCTGGTCGCCCTGGCCCACCGACTGGCCGCCGGCGAGCCCATAGACACCATCCGGGACCTGCGCGGCACCGCCTTCATGGCACCCCCGGGCTGGCTGCCCGGGACTGGCTGGGCGGAAGTCGACTCGACCCAGGTGGACACCCCGGGGCCCCTGATCCGCCATGCCGATCCCTATGCCATGCAGGCCGCACCCGGACCGGAATCGACCGAGGCCACCACAGTCCACCCCATCCGCCTGCACAAGCAGAAGGAACGCCTGGACCGTGGCCGTACCGTGGTCCGCCTACCGGCCTACGAGCAGGTGAAGAACGACCCGGTGCTCTACGCCCACGCGTCCCGCACCCTGCACCTGGAGTCCAATCCCGGCAATGCCCGGGCTCTGGTCCAGGCCCACGGCGAGCGGGCGGGCTTGCGTGACCTGTGGCTGAATCCGCCCCCCTGGCCCCTGACCACGCCGGAGATGGATTATGTCTACGGCCTGCCCTACGCCCGGGCCCCCCATCCCGCCTATGGCAGCGCCAAGATTCCGGCCTGGGAGATGATCCGCTTCTCGGTCAACATCATGCGCGGCTGCTTCGGCGGCTGCACCTTCTGCTCCATCACCGAGCACGAGGGGCGCATCATCCAGAGCCGCTCGGAAGAGAGCGTGCTGCATGAAATCGAGGAAATCCGGGACAAGACCCCGGGCTTCACCGGCATCATCTCCGACATCGGCGGTCCCACCGCCAACATGTACCGCATGGCCTGCAAGGACGCCCGCATCGAATCTGCCTGCCGGCGCCTGTCCTGCGTCTTTCCCGACATCTGCGAAAACCTCAACACCAGCCACGCCGCCCTGGTGCAGCTGTACCGCAAGGCGCGCAGCCTGCCCGGCATCAAGAAGGTGCTGATCGGGTCCGGGGTACGCTACGACCTGGCGGTGCGTTCGCCGGAATATGTGAAGGAACTGGTGACCCACCACGTGGGCGGCTACCTGAAGATCGCCCCGGAGCACACCGAGGAAGGCCCCCTGGCCCACATGATGAAGCCCGGCATCGGCACCTACGAACGGTTCAAGCGGATGTTCGACAAGTACTCCCGGGAAGCGGGCATGGAGCAATACCTGATCCCCTACTTCATCGCCGCCCACCCGGGCACCACGGATCGGGACATGCTCCAACTGGCTCTGTGGCTGAAGGAAAACGGCTTCCGGCTGGATCAGGTCCAGACCTTCCTGCCCACCCCCATGGCCCTGGCCACGGCCATGTACCACACGGCCCGCAATCCCCTGCACCCCGTATCGCGACGCAAGGGAGAGGACGTGGGCACCGTCCGGGGCGGGCGGCAACGCAAGTTGCACAAGGCCTTCCTGCGTTACCACGACGCGGAGAACTGGCCCCTGCTGAGGGAGGCCCTGAAAGAAATGGGCAGGGCCGACCTGATCGGCAACGGCAAGCGCCACCTGGTGCCAGCCTGGCAACCAGCCGGAACGGGCGGCCAGGATGCCCGGAAGGGCCCCCAGAAACGCTTCGGGGCCCGGACCCCGAAGCCCGGCGTCACCCGTACCCCGCCCGGGGGGAGACTGAAGCAGGGCCGGAAGTAAGCGGCTCCGGTCCATGCGCGAGGGGCCGTAGCGGCCGGCTAAACCCGGCCCCACAAAACCAGGGCATCCGGTCCGCGAGGACGGGCCTGGGTCGTGCGCCGATGAAGTCCCGGCTCAGGGCAGGCGACGCAGCTTGCCGTCCCGCACCTGGACCCGATCACCTTTGGCAAACCCTGGGGCTTTCTTGTACGTGAAGGTACGCGTATCGCCGTCGTCCATGGCCACCGTCACCCTGTACACCGTCTTGCCCTTGGCATTCTTCTCGATCTGGTGCCCGGCATAGGCACCGCCCGCCACCCCGGCCACGGTAGCCACCGTGCGACCCTTGCCCGCCCCGATCTCGTTGCCGATCAGGCCGCCCACCAGGCCGCCCACGATGGCGCCGCCGCCGGAGGCCTCACCCTCGGTCTTGACGGTCTTCACGGACGTGACCCGACCACACTCCTCACACCCCTGGGCCACTGCCCAGGGACTCAAGGCCAGCAACACAGACGAAAGAACCACCACCCGCAGGTTCCTGCTGATAACGAGCGCTCTATTCATGGCGTTACTCCTATGCTGGGGCAGGCAATAGCGATGCCGTGCGCGGAAATGTCCCGACGAGAATACGTCGTGACGTAATCATATTCCAAGCCCGGACGTCCCGGGCACGTCAAGGGTATCCGCCCGGCTGCCCGCTTCAATGGGGCTGGAATGAACCCCGTGCTACCGAACAGGGCGGGGAATACGTTGCACGTCCTGGCGGTGCCTGGATTCCGTTTCCTCAAAGCTGTCACTGCACCCGCCATGGGTGACCTTTACAAATTTGTCGTTCCGGAAGAACTTGCCCTGGCTGCGGGCGACGACGGTGATGGTGGATGAGCGCGCCAGCCTTACCAGCAGCTTTATCTCCGGCAACACGTTCGAGGCCAGGTAAAAGGCCGCCGCCAGGGGCTGCGGGTTGCCTTCGATGAACACGGCGAAGCCATCCACATCGGGCAACAGGGCCTGGAAATCCAGCATGATGCTTGCCCCGTCGATGGCGGTCTCGGGCGACAGGATATCCACCGAAGTGCTCAACTCCGGCCGAGCATGGCGCAATTCCTTCAACAGGGTGTCGACCGGATTATTGTTGCGAGCCGATGACGGAGAAGGCGGGCGCGCCGGGGCGCTGGGTTGTTTTGGCGGCTTGAAATTGAAGAAGGGAAACTGGGCCAGGGACGCCGTCGGCTTCAACAGCCCTGCTGCCGCAGCGACGGACACGACACCGGCCGATGCCGAGGACTGCAGGAAACGGCGTCGTGCATTTGGGCAGGAGGACATGCTTGGAACCCCGAAATGATGGAAGCCCCAGTGTAGCGAGGAAATCGCCTGGGGAATGGGCATTACCATGGAACCAAGCGCATTCTGTGTTTGATGAATGATGAATTGTATGGCGCGAATATTCTGGAACAGAGGCGGAAAATCACGGATTCCGCAGGAAATCCTGTCATCATGGCAATTAACGCTGGCAAACGACATCCAACGCTACAATCTTTCTGTAGGGTGCCGGACGATTATCTATATGAACCTAGCCAGAACCCCAAAATCAATGGCCAGTCAGAATGACCCAACTCGAAACATGAGATTACTTCGCTCGTCCTCTATATGGATCGGTGTGCTGTTGATATTTGCAGCCTGTCGCGCCGAGCCAGGTGATGTCATGGCCCGTGTGCCCAGTGGCGTATGGAAGGAACCGGAAAGTGGACTGTTGGTTCGAACCCATCCTTGCGTGAACAGCAACTTACATCTGTGCGGGACAATCGTCGAGGTGCCACACGATGCCGAAACCATGGATGTACACAACCCGGACCCCCGCTTGAGAGGGCGTACGCTGCTTAACCTTGAGATCGTGCGAGACTTTGAAGCCGTCAGCATCAATCGCTGGCAAGGTGGCGGTGATTTCGGTCGTCGCCCCGGAAGAATCTATTTGCCGCTGAACGGTGACACCCTTGGCGACCACAAAAATCGATACGAGATCGCGTTTGAAAAAGATCGTCTAGTCGTTCGCATAGCGGATTGCCAGTTGATGAACTGTCTGACAAAAAGCGTCTGGAAGCGTGTGGAGTGACGACCTGCGGACGCGGGACACACATCAGGATTTCACGCAAAACGATGAGGCAATCACCTGCTAATCGAACGACATGTCGTGTCCCGGCAGCCTTGCCGGCCGCGCATCACACCAGCAACGCGACGCCGAAAATACCCACCATGATGAAAGCCAGGCCCACCTTGGCTATCAGACCCAGCATGATCCCGATCCAGGTGGCAAGGCCCACCTTGAGGGCGCGCGTCTGGCTTTTCTGGGCCAGGTATTCACCCAGGGCGGCCCCCACCAAGGGCATGAAGAGGACGCCCACCAAGCCCATGAACAGGCCAACCACCGTTCCAATGGCGGCGCCCAACAGGGCCTGCTTGCTGGCGCCGGCGCGTTGGGCGCCCATGAGCCCGGCAACATAGTCCAGCCCCCAGGCCAACACCGCCAGCACGCTGATCACCACCACCGTGGTCATGCTGATACGGGCGAAGTCGTCTATCCAGGCCCCCAGGACGATGCCGCCCCATACCAACAGGGTGCCCGGCAAAACGGGCAGCACGGTGCCCGCCAGTCCGAGCAGGATCAAGGCGGCAGACAAGATCCATAACAAGGCAATTTCCACGCGGCGTCCTTCAGGGGGTGTTCACGGTCAATCCGCACCTGCGCAGCCCACGTCCGTGACCGTGACCAAAGCCGGCTGGACAGACATGGGGAATAGCCATGTGCGGGGCGGAAGGTCGTTCAGACATAGGACTTTTGTTCCTTCCGGCGACCCGGCTGCTTTTTCAGGATCACCACGCCCTTGACGGTTTCCTTGATGTCTTCCACCGGGATATTGGGGTAGATGGGGTTGAGGGGCTTGAGCATCCAGCCTTCGGCGTGCTGGACCAACTGGCGGAAGATGTATTCCTCGTTGGCCCAGGCGATCACGTAGGAGCCGTCCTTGGCCAGGCCCTCGGGCTCGATGACGATGATCTCCCCTTCCATGAACTCGGGGGCCATGGAGTCCCCCAGCACCATGAGGGCGTAGGGTTCGCCGCTCGAACAGGCGGAAGTGGCCAGGTCTTCTTCGGTGGGGGCGGGTCGGACGGGGATGTCGATGGGCTTGGCCATGTTTACTTTCCTCTCATGAATAGCCGGTCCAGGTCTGCCAGACCGAGCTGGAACCAGGTAGGCCGGCCGTGATTGCATTGATCGGCGCGTTCGGTGCGCTCCATGTCCCGCAGCAGGGCATTCATCTCCGGCACGGTAAGCTTGCGGTTGGCCCGCACAGCACCATGACAGGCCAGGGTGGCCAGGAGTTCATTGCGTCGGGCCGCCAGGGCCTGGCTGGCGCCGAAGGCCTGGATGTCCCGGAGCAGGTCCCGGGCCAGGGTTTCCGCCTCGGCCTGGGCCAGCAGGGCCGGCAGGGCCCGTACCGCAAGATGGGTGGGGGAGACGGCCCGGATTTCGAAGCCCATGGCCGCCAGTGTGTCCTGGTGCTCCGTGGCGGTGGCCATCTCCACTGCCGTGGCAGAAAACACCAGGGGGATCAGCAGGGGCTGGCTGGCCATGGCCTGAAGGTCCATATCCCGCTTCAGCCGCTCGTACAGGATGCGTTCATGGGCGGCATGCATGTCCACCACCACCAGGCCCCGGGCATTTTCGGCCAGGATGTAGAGGCCTTGGAGCTGGGCCAGGGCGTAGCCCAGGGGCGGGATCTCGTCTGACCCACGCTCCCGGGATTCGACAACGCCAGGGCCGGCGGCGGTCGGACCCGCCGGGTCGGGCTGCCGACCCTCGTCCGCCAGGGCCTGGGCCACCATGCGGTAGTAGGCGGCAGGCTCCCCGGCCGCCAGGGGCATGGCCGCCTGGTGGCGGTAGGGCATGGCCGGGGGCGGATGGTCCCGAGCCATGTCGACAGCGCCGGGTGAAGCGTAGCCGCCGTAGGCATCGACTTGCGGCGCGGCTTCCGGACGTTGGCCGGTCCTGGCGACTGACGCCAGCGGATCGCTGGACGGGGCATCGGCGTGTATGCCGCCCAGAGCCTGTTGCAGCACTTGGAAGACGAAGCGATGGACGGCCTGGGACTGCCGGAAGCGGACCTCGGTCTTGGCCGGATGCACGTTCACGTCCACCTGCTCGGGGGGCAGGTCCAGGAACAGGGCGTAGGCCGGAAAGCGCTGATGATGCAGCACATCCCGGTAGGCCTCCCGCACGGCGTGGGCCAGGATCTTGTCCCGCACGAAGCGTCCATTGACATAGACATATTGGGTATCGGCCCCGGACCGGCTGTAGGCAGGCAAGGCCGCCAGCCCGGACAGGCGCAGGTCGCCGGCCGATTCATCCAGCGTCCGGGCGGCCTGGCCAAAGGCGTCTCCCAGCAGGGCCAGCACCCGGGCCAGGCCATCCTGGACCGGTACCCGCCAGACGACCTTGCCGTTGTGACGCAACTCGAAGCCCACCTCCGGGTGAGCCAGGGCCAGGCGGCGCAGGGCCTCCTCGGCGTGGCCATATTCGGTGGCGGGAGTCTTCAGGAACTTGCGCCGGGCCGGGGTATTGAAGAACAGGTCACGCACCTCCAGCACCGTGCCCTTGCCCAGGGCGGCAGGCGCCACGGGCTCCAAGCGTCCATCCTGGGCGGCGATGGTCCAGGCATGGGCCTCGCCCGGGCTACGGCTGGTGATGGTCAGGCGCGCCACGGCGGCTATGCTGGCCAGGGCTTCGCCCCGGAAGCCCAGGCTGGCTACCCGCTCCAGTTCTTCAAGGCTGTGGATCTTGCTGGTGGCGTGGCGGGCCAGGGCCAGGGGCAACTCTCCCGGAGGCATCCCGGCACCATCGTCCGTCACCCGGATCAGGCGTATGCCACCCTCCTCCAGGTCCACGCGAATCTCCCGGGCCCCGGCATCCAGGCTGTTTTCGACGATCTCCTTGAGGGCCGAAGCCGGGCGCTCCACCACCTCGCCGGCGGCGATCTGGGAGATGAGGAGGTCGGGCAGCAACTGGATGCATGACATGGCGGAAGTGTACCAGCCGGGCCCTGTCATGATGGGTTCATGAGAACCGGCTAGCCTGGCGCACATCATTTCCCGGAGCACATCATGTCCACGACCCTGCGTGATGAAGCCTTGTCTCTGCTCATGGCCATCGCACTGCTGCTTATCCTGTTCGCCGAATAGCCGCCAGATTCACTGCCCGCCGCCGGCGCAACCGGACTCCCCCGCCATCAGGATCTGGCTGTCTGGGCCGGCAGAAATTCGTATTTTTTGGTGCGGCATCTGATCTATAGTTACCCATTGCCATCCGCCTGATCCAGCATGTCCCAATCCCTGCTGCGCCCGCTCCTGATCCTTGTCGCCACGGTGTTGCCCAATGCCGTGGCCATGGGCGAACCGATCCAATACCCGCCCCTCACCCTGCACATCCAGCACATCAACGATCACCATTCCAACCTGGCGCCTCATCCCGATTTCGAATTCCGGCTCAAGGGCGTGCCCACCCGGGCCGAGCTGGGGGGCATGGCCCGCATCGCCACCCTGTTCAAGGCCGGTGACCGCCTGCCCCATCGCCTCAAGCTCCACGCCGGGGATGCCACCACCGGCACCCTGTTCCATACCCTGTTCAAGGGCGAGGCGGACGCGGCGGCCATGAACAGCATCTGCTTCGACGCCTTCACCCCGGGCAACCATGAATTCGACGATGGCGACGCCGGCCTGAAACGGTTCCTGGATTTCCTGGGCCAGGGCGCCTGCCGCACACCCGTGGTCAATGCCAACGTGCACGCCCGGGTGGGCACGCCCCTCGCACCCCAGCGGACGGACGACTATCTGCTGCCCTACCTGATCCGCCCCGTGGCCGGCATCCCGGTGGGACTGGTGGGCCTGGTGGTGCGGGGCAAGACCGTGGAATCGTCCCGCCCCCTGGCCAGCACCGTGTTCCTGGACGAGGCCGAGGCCGCCCAGGCCGCCATCGACGCCCTCAAGTCCCGGGGTGTCCGCCACATCGTGCTCCTGACCCACCACGGCTACCAGGCCGACCAGGCCCTGGCGGCCCGGCTGAGCGACGTGGACGTGATCGTGGGGGGCGATTCCCACACCCTGCTGGGGGATTTCCGGGACTACGGCCTGACCAGTGCCGGTCCCTACCCCACGGTGCTGCAGAACCGGGACGGCGATCCGGTCTGCATCGTCCAGGCCTGGGAATACGCCAAGGTACTGGGCCATCTGGAAGTCAGTTTCGATCCCCGGGGCGCGGTGTCGGAATGCCGGGGCCAGGCCATCCTGCCCCTGGGAGACGCCTTCCAGCAGGCGGATGCCCAGGGCCGGTTCAGCCCCGTGGATCCGGCCGCAAGCAAGTCCATACTGGCCGCCCTGGGCAGTGACGGGCCCCTGCGCCCGGTGGCGCAGGACCCGGACAGCGCCCAGGTCATCGCCCGTTATGCCGGCCTGATGGAGGCCTTGACCCGGCGCGTGATCGGCCACGCCGACGAATCCCTCTGCCTGGTCCGGGTGCCGGGCGAGGCCACCAACCGCAGCGGCGGCCTGGCCGGATGTGAGGACGCCCACCGGCGGGCCCGGGGCAGCGACGCCGCCCAAGTGGTGGCCGAGGCCTTCCTGGCGGCCAGCCGCAAGGCAGACTTTGCCCTCCAGAACGCCGGGGGCGTGCGCACCCCGCTGCCTGCGGGCCCCATTACCATCGAAACCGCCAACAAGGTCCTGCCCTTCGCCAACGTGCTGATGGAAATGCCGGTGACCGGTGCCCAGATGCTCCAGGTGCTGGAGGACGGCGTGGCCACCTACCATGACAACAAGGGCTCCCCCGGCGCCCACCCCTATGCCGCCGGCCTGCGCTGGGACCTGGACCTGTCCCAGCCCCGGGGCCAGCGCTTTAGCCAGGTAGAAGTCCGGGACCGGACCAGCGGGCAATGGTCAGCCCTGGACCCGGACAAGACCTACACCCTGGTGACCAACGATTTCCTGGGTACCGGCAAGGAAGGCTACCGGACCCTGGGCGTGATCCATGCTGCAGGGAAATCGGTCAATACCTACCTGCTCTATACCCAGACCTTCATCGACTACGTTCAGGCCCGGGGCCGTATTGCCCGGGTCCCGCCGGACGACTACAGCCACAAGCGGGTGATCGGGGCCGACGGTGTCGCCCTGGCCCGGTAGCCGGGCAGCCGGATTGCAGGAGTTCTGTGCTTCAGGATTTCAGGCGTCGACCCGGAGCATGCCCTGGGTTTCGATGAAATCGATCACCGCCTCCAGACCAGTTCCGGTCTTCATGTTGGTGAAGACGAAGGGGCGCTCACCCCGCATGCGCCGGGTATCCCGGTCCATTATCTCCAGGGAGGCCCCCACCAGGGGCGCCAGATCGATCTTGTTGATCACCAGCAGATCCGACTTGGTGATGCCGGGACCGCCCTTGCGGGGAATCTTCTCCCCTGCCGCCACGTCGATCACGTAGAGGGTCAGGTCGGACAATTCCGGGCTGAAGGTGGCGGCCAGGTTGTCGCCACCGCTTTCCACGAAGATCACGTCCAGTCCCGGGAAACGCCGGTTGAGCCGGTCCACGGCCTCCAGGTTGATGCTGGCGTCTTCCCGGATGGCGGTATGGGGGCAACCGCCGGTCTCCACGCCCAGGATCCGGGCCGGTTCCAGGGCCTGGTTACGCACCAGGAACTGGGCGTCTTCCTCCGTATAGATGTCGTTGGTCACCACGGCGATGTTGTAGCGGTCGCGCAGGGCCAGGCAGAGGGCCAGGGTCAGGGCGGTCTTGCCGGAGCCCACCGGGCCTCCAATGCCGACCCGCAGGGGTTGGGACGCATTGTTCATGAGCGGAATATCCGTGTGTACTGGGTTTCGTGGCGACTGCTGGCGATGGCGAAGGCCGGCAGGAAGTTACGGGTGTCGGTGATGGGCGTGGCGGTCGCCCGGGCCGCCAGTTCGGGGATGCGTTCGCCCAGGGCGAGCAACATGCGCTGGCCCGAGGTCTGCCCCAGGGGCACGGCCTTGAGCGCCGCCATGACCTGATTCTCGGCCCAGGCCCACAGGTAGCCGGCGACGGCATCCTCGACCGGGATGTCCCAGCGTGCGGCCATGCAACTCCAGGCCAGGGGAAAGCTGGGCGTCGCAAAACCCCGCAGCCCGGCCGACGGGGGTATGCCGGGCTCCCGGGTGCCGTCATGCTGCATCCGGGTTACGCTGGTTTTATCCAAATCTTCCAATAGCCGCGCCAGGGAATGCCCCATTTGCAGGGTTTCGGCACGCAGTTCGGCGGTCTCCCGGCTGGCCAGGAACTCGGCGTCCAGGTGCGCCAGGCGCTGGCGCTCGTCGCCCCGCCAGGCCACCAGCATGTGGGCCAGATACACGGCCTCCAAACAGGCAACGCCATGTTCAAGGCAGTCGCCAATCCAGGCAAGGGCATCTGCCTCGTTGCGCACCGTGCCGCATTCCACCACCCATTCCAGCCCCTGGGAATAGGTATAGGCCCCCACCGGCAAGGTTGGGCTGGCCAGGTGCAACAGGCGGATGAGTGCAGGGGTCATGCTCGCCCCGCCGCTTGCCGTGCATCCCTCGGGTGCATGGGGAGGAGCGCGCGATGGTGGGCCGCGTCGGTCATTTCACGGGCCGGCCCATCATGTCGTGGATGCGCGGCCGAGGCTGGGCAAACCCGCTCTCGCCATCGGCAGCGTGGCCGTGGGGATGGGCGTGGCCGCCAATGTTGCCGCCATAGGCGCCGCTTTCGGGCTCGAAGGGCGCCTCGATGTCCGTCACCGTGAGCCCCAGGCCGCGCACCATATCGCCCAGGACATGGTCCCGGCCGAAGCGCAGGAAGCCCAAGCCCACTTGCACGGGCACATGACGGTTACCCAGGTGATAGGCGGCCTTCGCCAATACCACCGGATCATCGGTACGCGCCTCGATCACCGCTTCGGATGCGGCTACCACCTCGACGATCCGGCCATCCCCGCCCAGCAGCTTGTCACCGGGACGCAGTATGGCGCCACGTTCCAGGAACAGCCCCACCTGCTCGCCACTCTCCAGGCGGGCGAGCAGACGACATTTGCAGCGCAGGTCGAAGCTCAGGATCAGCCGCTCGCCGGCCACGGCCTCGCTGGGGGCGCGTTGTTCGATGCGCAGCATCAGAACAGGAAATAGCGCTGGGCCATGGGCTGCACGGACACCGGTTCGCACACCAGCAGGGCGCCATCGGCACGCACCTGGTAGGTCTCCGGGTCCACGTCGATGTGGGGCATGGCGTCGTTATGGAGCATGTCCCGCTTGCTGACCGTGCGGGTGCCCTTGACCGCGACCAATGGTTTGGCCAGCTTGAGGGCAGCGACATCCGGATTCTCGAGGGCCGCTTGCGAGACGAAGGTGACCGCTGTTCTCAAGCCGCCGGCATAGCTGCCGAACATGGGCCGGTAGTGCACCGGCTGGGGGGTGGGGATGGAGGCGTTGGGGTCGCCCATGGCGGCCGCAGCGATCATGCCGCCCTTGACGATGAGGCTGGGCTTGACGCCGAAGAAGGCCGGCTTCCAGAGCACCAGATCGGCCAGCTTGCCGGGTTCGATGGAGCCGACCACATGGCCGATGCCGTGGGTGATGGCCGGGTTGAGGGTGTATTTGGCGATATAACGCTTGACCCGGTAGTTGTCCGCCACCCCATCGCCCAGGGCGCCGCGCTGGAGCTTCATCTTGTGGGCGGTCTGCCAGGTACGCAGGATGACCTCCCCCACCCGGCCCATGGCCTGGGAATCCGAACTCATCATGGAGAAGGCACCCAGATCATGCAGGATGTCCTCGGCAGCGATGGTTTCCCGGCGGATGCGGCTTTCAGCAAAGGCGATGTCTTCGGCAATGCCGGCATCCAGGTGGTGGCAGACCATGAGCATGTCCAAGTGCTCGTCGATGGTGTTGACGGTATAGGGCATGGTGGGGTTGGTAGAACTGGGCAGGACGTTGCTCAAGCCTGCGGCCTTGATGATGTCCGGGGCATGCCCGCCCCCCGCGCCTTCGGTGTGGAAGGTGTGGATGGTGCGTCCCTTGAAGGCCGCCAGGGTGGATTCGACGAAGCCGGATTCGTTCAGCGTGTCGGTATGGATGGCCACCTGCACGTCCAGCTCGTCCGCCACCGCCAGGCAGGTGTCGATGGCCGACGGAGTGGTGCCCCAGTCCTCGTGCAGTTTCAGACCCAGAGCCCCGGCCCGCACCTGCTCCCGCAGGGGTTCCGGCTGGCTCACGTTGCCCTTGCCGTAGAAACCCAGGTTCATGGGAAAGGCCTCAGCGGCCTCCAGCATGCGATGGATGTGCCACGGGCCGGGGGTGCAGGTGGTGGCGAAGGTGCCCGTGGCCGGTCCGGTACCGCCCCCCAGCATGGTGGTGACCCCGGACATCAGCGCCTCCTCGATCTGCTGGGGGCAGATGAAATGGATGTGGCAGTCGATCCCGCCGGCGGTGACGATCATGCCCTCGCCGGCAATGATCTCGGTGGCCGCACCGATGGCGATGTCCACCCCGGGTTGGACGTCCGGGTTTCCGGCCTTGCCGATACGCCAGATGTAGCCGTTCTTCAGGCCGATATCCGCCTTGACGATACCCTGCACGGCATCCACGATCAGGGCGTTGGTGACGACGGTGTCGGCCACTTCGGCGGCCAGCTTCTGACCCTGGCCCATGCCGTCCCGGATCACCTTGCCGCCGCCGAACTTCACTTCCTCGCCGTAAACGGTGAAATCCTTTTCCACCTCGATCCAGAGGTCGGTGTCGGCCAGTCGCACCCGGTCGCCCACGGTGGGGCCGAACATTTCGGCATAGGCCTGGCGTGAGATTTTCATAGCGCCCCCTGGACTTTCGCCTGGAAGCCATACACCTTGCGTTCACCGGCGTAGGCCACCAGTTCCACCGTGCGGGTCTGGCCGGGCTCAAAGCGTACCGCCGTGCCGGCGGCGATGTTCAGTCGCATGCCCCGGGCAGATTCCCGGGCAAACGCCAGGGCTTCGTTGGTTTCGAAAAAGTGGTAGTGGGAGCCCACCTGGATGGGCCGGTCGCCGGTATTGGCGACCTCCAACACCAGGGTGGGGCGACCGGCATTGAGTTCGATCTCGCCGGGCTGGATGGCGTATTCACCTGGAATCATGAGGTGCTCCTGCTCATACGATGGGATGGTGCACGGTCACCAGCTTGGTCCCGTCCGGGAAGGTGGCTTCCACCTGGATTTCCGGGATCATTTCAGGCACGCCCTCCATGACATCGTCCCGCTTCAGTAGGGTGGTACCGTAACTCATCAGTTCCGCCACCGTACGGCCATCCCGGGCACCTTCCAGAATACCGGCGGTGATGAAGGCCACCGCCTCCGGGTAATTCAGCTTCAGGCCCCGCCCCTTGCGCCGTTCGGCCAGCAGGGCGGCGGTGAAGATGAGCAGCTTGTCCTTTTCTCTGGGGGTCAGTTCCATACATTTTCCTTCAGGTATTCCAGATCCGGGGCGGGACCGCATCACGCCCGGCAAACACGGGCCGTAGCAGGTGCCACAGCCCGATGAACCAGTGCCGGGCCGCTTCCGAGGAATGGCCCAGATAGCGGGCCACCAGCAGATCCGGCAATGCACTCAGGCCGACGCGTGCGCCCGGCTCGGCCACAGGAAGCCCACGGCAGGCTGCCATGAGCTCAGGGCCGGCCGGGGCACCGGTGGCCAGGAAGGTGGCCGCGACACTGAAGCCGGCCAGGCCGGCGGGAGCGTCCAATACCGGGTCTCCGCCCCGGATGCGGCCCCGCTCCAGCCAGATGGGCCGGTCTTCCCGGGTCATGCGCGTAGCCAGGCCCAGATGACCCGCGCCGTAATGTTCTCCGGACGCACGCCGGCCCAGGCAGAGCACCTCCCAACCCAGGAAGCGGGCCTGCTCGGCCAGGGTCACGTGGGTGGCCATGGCCGCCCGGGAGCCGTCAAAAAGGATGGTCTCCTGGGGCAGCCATTCCAGCATGGCACCCTTGGACACCCTAAACACCAGGGATTGGGAGGCCTCCGGCCCGGCGCTGCGGTACCACTTGCCGGCGCCCGGGGTGGTCAGCAGGGCATGGGCATCCTGCGCCACATCCACCTCCAGGGTCAGTTGATCCCCGCCGGCGATCCCGGACGGGGGGTGCAGGACGACACAGTGGCAGACCCCGTCGCCTTCCGGATACAGGGCCTTTTGTACCCGCAGGGGACCCAGGTGTTCGCGCCGGGCCAGGACCGTGGCCCCGGCACGGCGTTCAAAGCCAAGGGACAGACGGGCCGGCCAGGCAGTGGAGGCAGGAGCGGGGGCAGGGTCGGCAAGCAGCATCGGGCCATCATACCGACAGCAATTCGCGCACTCCATCCCGATCCATGTCGGCCCCGGCGCCCTGCTTGATGAACTCGCCCCGTTCCATGAGCAGGTAGTGGTCGGCCAGGGAACGGGCGAAGTCGTAATACTGTTCCACCAGCAGGATGGCCATGCTGCCCTCCTCCGCCAGGGTTCTGATGGCCCGTTCGATGTCCTTGATGATGGACGGCTGGATGCCCTCGGTAGGCTCGTCCAGGATCAACAGCCTGGGGCCGAAAGCCAGGGCGCGGCCAATGGCCAGTTGTTGTTGCTGGCCGCCGGACAGATCACCGCCGCGCCGCCTTAGCATCTGTTTCAACACCGGGAACATCTCGAAGATGCGCTCCGGGATCGGGGTTGCGCCGGGCCGGGTGGCCAGTCCCATGCGCAGGTTTTCCTCCACCGTCAGGCGGGGAAATATCTCCCGCCCCTGGGGCACGTAGCCGATGCCGGCCTTGACCCGGGCATGGGACGGAGCCGTGGTGATGTCCTGGCCATCGAAGCCGACGGTGCCGGTTTTCGCTGGCACCACGCCCATCAGGCACTTCAGCAGGGTGGTCTTGCCCACCCCGTTGCGGCCGAGCAGGCAGGTCACCTCGCCGACCCGGGCCTCGAAGGAGAGGTCACGGAGGATGTGGCTGCCGCCGTAGTACTGGTTGAGGTGGTCGACTTTCAGCATGTGGCGACTTTCCATGCGTAGAGGCCAGGGCGAAGGCCGGTTTCCGCCTGGCCGGCGGGCATACTTTCTCTTGCTTCGCCAAAAGAAAGTAGCCAAAGAAAAGGCGAGCCCGATGGGGCGCTCGGCCGGGCCGGGGGGCTGCGCAACTCGGGCCTACGGCCCTCAGACAGTACTCGCCCTTTTTCTCGGCCCGACCTGCGCTGCTCGGTGTCCCAAAGGGCAGCAAAACAAGCCGACTCGGATTCACCCGTCCCAGTCTGAATCGCCAGACGGTTTACCCTCCCCTTGTGGAGCGCCGAGCAACGGCGAAGCGGGCGGAAAAAGGGCGAGCACTGTCTGAGTCCCGGCGCAGCCGGGGCGAGTTGCTCAGCCCCCGCCCGCTTCGAGTAGCGCAGGGGACCCCGCGCAGCGGGGCGCGAAACCGGGGTGGCCTTTTCTTTGGTTACTTTCTTTTGGCGAAGCAAGAGAAAGTAACCCGCCGGCCAGGCGGAACACCAGGCCAGACACACCACACCGTCTGGAAAGCAGACAAGCGGATCACCGGCCAAGATACACCTCCACCACCCGCGCATCCCCCTGCACCGTCGCCAGATCCCCTTCCGCCAGCACCGAACCCTCGTGCAGCACGGTCACCTTGCCGCCCAGTTGCTCGATGAAGGCCATGTCATGTTCCACCACCACCAGGGAGTGCTTGCCGGCCAGAGACTTGAACAGTTCGCCGGTGCGCTCGGTCTCGTCGTCGGTCATGCCGGCCACGGGTTCGTCCAGCAGCAGCAGCTTGGGTTCCTGCATCAGCAGCATGCCGATTTCCAGCCATTGTTTCTGGCCATGGGAGAGCAAGCCGGCCGGGCGATCCGCGTCGGCATCCAGGCGGATCAACTTCAGCGTGTCGGCTATGCGATCCCGGCCTTCCTGACCAAGCCAGGCGAACAGGGTCCGGAGCGCACGCTTGTCGGCGGTCATGGCCAGTTCCAGGTTCTCGAACACGGTGTGGTTCTCGAACACCGTGGGCTTCTGGAACTTGCGCCCGATGCCGGCGTGGGCGATTTCCGGCTCGGTCATGCGAGTCAGGTCCAGAGTCTGGCCAAAGAAGCAGGTACCGGAGTCGGGTCGGGTCTTGCCGGTAATGACATCCATCATGGTGGTCTTGCCGGCGCCGTTGGGGCCGATGATGCAGCGCAGCTCCCCGGCGTCGATGGCCAGGCTTAGGTTGTTGAGCGCCTTGAAGCCGTCAAAGCTGACCGAGATGTCCTCCAGATACAGGATGACCTTGTGGGACACATCCAGTCCGGGCCGGCGGACATGGCCGATGGCCGGTGCCTGTTCTTCCCAGGCCGGGTTTTCCGCTTCGACGGTCATGCCGCCCTCCTCGTCTTGAGGCGCCGCCAGAGCCCTACCAGGCCTTCCGGCAGCCACAGGGTCACCGCCACGAACAGGGCGCCCAGGAAGAACAGCCAATATTCCGGGAAGGCCACGGTGAAATAGCTCTTGAACAGATTCACCAGGCCCGCTCCCAGGACGGGGCCAATGAGGGTGCCGCGCCCCCCCACCGCCACCCAGATGGCGATCTCGATGGAATTGGCGGGGGACATCTCGCCGGGGTTGATGATGCCCACCTGAGGCACGTACAAGGCCCCGGCGATCCCGCACAGCATAGCCGACAGGGTCCAGATGAAGAGCTTGTAGTGGAGCGGGTTGTAGCCGATGAACATGACCCGGCTTTCCGAATCCCGGATGGCGGCCAGCACCCGACCGTACTTGGAGGTGGTGAGGTAGCGCCCCAGTAGCAGGGTCAGCATCAAGGCCAGGGCGGACAGGGCAAACAGGGTGGCTCGGGTCTCCGGCGCGGTAATGTCGTAGCCCAGGATGCGCTTGAAGTCGGTGAAGCCATTGTTGCCGCCGAAGCCGGTCTCGTTGCGGAAGAACAGCAGCATGGCCGCCAGGGTCAGGGCCTGGGTGATGATGGAGAAGTACACCCCCTTGATGCGGGACCGGAAGGCGAACCAGCCGAACAGGAAAGCCACCACACCCGGCAGGGCCAGGACCAGGAAGGCCGCCCAAAGAAAGGAATCGGACCCGGTCCAGTACCAGGGCAGTTCCTTCCAGTCCAGGAAGACCATGAAATCCGGCAGATCGGATTGATAGGAGCCATCCCGCCCGATCTGGCGCATCAGGTACATGCCGAAGGCATAGCCGCCCAGGGCAAAGAACAGGCCGTGACCCAGGCTGAGGATGCCGGCATAACCCCAGATCAGGTCCATGGCTACGGCCACGATGGCATAGCACAGGATCTTGCCGCCCAGGGTGATGACATAGGCGGAGACATGGAACGGGCTTTCCGGAGGCACGAACAGATGCAGCGCCGGCATGATCACCAGGGTGAGTGTGGCAAACAAGCCCATGGCGATCCAGCCGGCGCGAGGCAGGGCGGAGAGGAAGCGAATGACGAAGGGGGTGCGCATGGGGAACATTTCTAGGCGGAAAGAGGTGCAACCACCCCTCCCCATTCACAAAAGGGAAAATATCCACGGGCCTGCTGGGCCGGCGTCCTTCGGTTCGTGAAGAAACCGTCGCGAGCCCGCCCAGGCTGGCGGGAGAAACGCAGCCGTACATCAGTCAGGGCGAGCATCGCAGCACCGGGCTGGGTGGGCACAGTCAGTTTATTCATGACTCGACGAACCGGCCCTTGAGGGCGAACAGCCCCTGGGGACGCTTCTGGATGAAGGCGATGACGATGACCAGCACCACGATCTTGGCGATCACCGCGCCCCACCAGCCTTCCATGAACTTGGTGACGACCCCCAGGCCCAGGGCCGCCCAGACGGCACCGGCCAGTTGTCCGACCCCCCCCAGCACCACCACCAGGAAGGAATCCACGATATAACCCTGACCCATGTCCGGACCCACGTTGGCGATCTGGGACAGGGCCACGCCGCCCAGGCCGGCAATACCGGCCCCCAGGCCAAAGGCCAGGGTGTCCACCCGGCCCGTGGGCACCCCCACGCAACCCGCCATGGGGCGGTTCTGGGTTACGGCGCGAACGAACAGCCCCAGCCGGGTCTTCTGCATCAGGACCCAGATCAGGCCCAGGACGAACAGGCTGAAACCCAGGATGAAAACGCGGTTCCAGGGCAAGACTAGGCCGGCCATCACCTCCACGCCGCCCGACATCCAGGTGGGATTGGCCACCTCCACGTTCTGGGCCCCGAACAACACCCGGGCGGCCTGGATCAGGATCAGGGACAAGCCCCAGGTGGCCAGCAGGGTTTCCAGGGGCCGTCCGTACAGGCGGCGGATGACCGTGCGCTCCAGGACCATGCCCACCAGGGCGGCAGCCACGAAGGCGGTGGGGATGGCTGCCAACACATACCAGTCCAGGTACTCGGGCAGGTAGGTCCGGAACACCGTCTGGACCAGGAAAGCCGTGTAGGCGCCCACCATGAGCAATTCCCCGTGGGCCATGTTGATGACCCCCATCACCCCGTAGGTGATGGCCAGGCCCAAGGCAGCCAGCAGCAGGATGCTGCCCAGGGACAGACCGGAGAAGATCTGGCCCAGGAACTCGCCGATGGCCAGCCTGGATTCAATCTCGCGCAAGGACTCGGTCGCTGCCGCCCGCACCCGGGCATCCGGCTCGCCCGCCTCCTCCGCCAGGGGCAGCAGCAGGCTGCGGGCCTCACGGCTGCCGCGCGCCCCCAGGTCCGTCACCGCGGCCAGGCGGGCTTCCGGGTCCGGACTCTCCAGGCTGGCCTTGGCATGGGCCAGGGCCAGCAGGTCCAGGATGGTCGGGTCGGACTCGGTCTTCAAGGCCCGGGCCAGGGCCGGGACCAGTTCCAGCCCGGCATTGCTTTGCAGTTCCCGAGCCGCTTCCAGACGTACCTGGGCATCGGTATCGGAGAGTTTCTGGGCCGCCAGGGCATTGGCCAGGGCCGAGCGGATCCGGTTGTTGACCATGACCGATTCATAGGCTTCGGGTGCCGGGGCGATGGGCTCCCCGGTGGCGGCATCCAAAGCCGTCTCCCCAGTAAAAATGAAGACCCGGTCCTCGCCCACCATCAAGCCGTCATCGGCCATGGCCTGCAACAGGGGGGCGGCCTCGGGCAGCACCAGCAACTGCTGAATGGCCTCGATGCGCCGATCCGAATCCTCCTCGGTCAACTGGCGCACCAGGGAAGGATCCAGGGCGGCCCAGGCGGGGACGGCCAGCCAGCAGAAAAGAAAGGAAATCAGAAAACGGGTCATGGTCTTGGTCCGGTCATTCCGGCCCGGACTGGCGGCCCGGCTGCCACACACGGCAGGCAGGGTCCGAATCCGGGCCGGAATGACGCCCCGGGCGGGGCGCCGTCCGGCTTACGCCGGGGTGTCCTTCTTCTTGTCGTTGCCGGGGATGTAGGGGCTCCAGGGGGCGGCCCGAACCGGACCCTTGGTCTTCCACACCACGTTGAACTGGCCGTCGGCCCGCACCTCGCCGATGAACACCGGCTTGTGCAGGTGGTGGTTCCTTTCGTCCATCTTGACCACAAAGCCGGACGGCGCCTTGAAGGTCTGGCCCGCCATGGCGGCGATCACCTTGTCCACATCCGTGGTCTTGGCTTTCTCCACCGCCTGCTTCCACATGTGGATGCCGATGTAGGTGGCTTCCATGGGATCGTTGGTCACCACGCTGTCGGCCTTGGGCAGGCGGTTCTTCTTGGCCCAGGCCCGGTACATCTTGATGAAGGCATCGTTGGTGGGGTTCTTGATGGACTGGAAGTAGTTCCAGGCCGCCAGGTGACCCACCAGGGGCTTGGTATCCACCCCGCGCAACTCCTCTTCGCCCACCGAGAAGGCCACCACCGGCACATCCGTGGCCTTCAGGCCGGCGTTGCCCAGTTCCTTGTAGAAGGGCACGTTGGAGTCACCGTTGATGGTGGACACCACGGCGGTCTTCTTGCCCTCGGAGGCAAACTTCTTGATCTTGGCGATGATGGTCTGGTAATCCGAATGACCGAAGGGGGTGTACTCCTCCATGATGTCGGACTCGGCCACACCCTTGGACTTCAGGAAGGCACGCAGGATCTTGTTGGTGGTGCGCGGGTAGACGTAGTCGGTGCCCAGCAGCACGAAACGCTTGGCGGAACCGCCGTCCTTGCTCATCAGGTACTCCACGGCGGGGATGGCCTGCTGGTTGGGCGCGGCACCGGTATAGAACACGTTCTTCTCCAGCTCTTCACCCTCGTACTGCACGGGGTAGAAGAGCAGGCCGTTCAGTTCCTTGAACACCGGCAACACGGACTTGCGCGACACCGAGGTCCAGCAGCCGAACACCACGGCCACCTTGTCCTGGGCCAGCAGCTGGCGCGCCTTCTCGGCGAACAGCGGCCAGTTGGACGCCGGGTCCACCACCACCGGCTCCAGCTTGCGCCCCAACACGCCGCCCTTGCGGTTGATCTCGTCGATGGTCATCAGGGCGGTTTCCTTCAGGGCCGTCTCGGAAATGGCCATGGTGCCCGACAGGGAATGCAGAATGCCCACCTTGATGGTGTTTGCGGCCAACACCGGCAGACTGGTCACGCCGGCGGCGGCCATGGCCAGGGTCACACCGGAAAACTTGATGAAAGAACGACGATCCATGAACGGCTCCTATTGGTCTGACACGATGGGGTCAGATTACGGAGCCGCCCACCGGGGCGGAATACGTCAGATTGCGTAGGCCCGGAACCCAGGTCCATGCCGTTCAAACCCTGGGCAGGCGTCGGCGGGGCAGAAAGAAAAAACCAGAACACAAGTCGTAATTATTTTCGATATAAAGTGCTTTTTATTACTTATATCAACATTCTTAGCGACTTGCATATACGGAATTATTCATATATAAATCGCAATGACTAACGACATGTATTCGATTACAACAAATACTCGCAATTAATTACGATTATCACTATGAAAATAACCAGTTCACTCACGGATGATGCCGTCCTCGCCGAACTGGGGGCGCGGATTTCCAGCCGCCGACTGGAATTGCAGCTCACCCAGGCGGCGGTGGCGGAACAGGCGGGCATTGCCAAGCGCACCCTGGAACGCATGGAAGCCGGGCAGACATCCCAGCTATCCACCCTGGTCCGGGTTCTGCGGGTGCTGGACGCCGCCTCCGGGCTGGACAACCTGCTTCCGCCCACCGGGCCGCGGCCGATGGATCTGTTGAAGCACAAGGGCAAGATCCGGAAACGGGCTTCCGGTCGGCGCGCCGCAACACCCGGTGACAAGCCCTGGCGCTGGGATGACAAGCCATGACCACCCTGGCCGAGGTGAAGCTGTGGGGCAAGACCATCGGCGCAGTGTCCCTGGAAGATGGGGAGGATGTCGCCCGCTTTGAATACGACGGGGCGTTTGCCCAGAGCGGCATTCAGGTCGCCCCCATCGTGATGCCGCTTTCCCGGCGCGTGTACCGCTTCCCCGAACTTGCCCGCCCGACTTTTCTCGGGCTGCCCGGCCTGCTGGCCGACGCGTTGCCCGACAAATTCGGCAATGCGCTGATCGATGCCTGGCTGGCATCCCAGGGGCGGCCACCGGATTCCTTCAACGCGGTCGAGCGGCTTTGCTATACCGGCGAACGCGCCATGGGGGCGCTGGAATTTGCCCCCATCATCGGTCCCAAAGCCAGGCAAACCAACCACATCGAAGTGGGCAAACTGGTTGAGCTGGCCTCGGAAGTCCTCACCCACCGGAACCATCTGCACGCATCTTTTGCGGCAGAAGGCAAAGAAGAGGCCCTGAGGGATATCCTGCGCGTGGGCACCTCCGCCGGCGGCGCACGGGCGAAGGCGGTCATCGCCTGGAACCCGAAAACCAATGAAGTTCGGTCCGGCCAGGTCAAGGCCGGCGAGGGATTCGAATACTGGCTGCTGAAATTCGACGGCGTCAGCGGCAACAAGGACAAGGAACTGGAAGACCCGAAGGGCTACGGGATGATCGAATATGCCTATTACCTGATGGCGCGGGATTGCGGCATCGATATCAGTGAATGCCGGCTGTTCAAGGAGAGTGGCCGCGCCCATTTCATGACCCGCCGCTTTGATCGCCTGGCCAGCGGCGAAAAACTGCACATGCAGTCCCTAGGCGCCCTGGCCCACTACGATTTCAACCTGGCGGGTGCATACAGCTACGAACAGGCCATGGGGGTGATGCGGCAGCTGCAGTTGCCCATGCAGGCCATCGAGCAACAGTTCCGGCGCATGGTGTTCAACATCGTGGCACGCAACCAGGACGACCACGTGAAGAACATTGCCTTCCTGATGAACAAATCCGGGGACTGGTCGCTGGCGCCAGCCTTTGACATGACCTACAGCTTCAATCCCGTGGGGGCGTGGACTGCCCGCCACCAGATGACGATGAATGGCAAACGCGACCAGTTCACCCTGGAGGACTTCAAGACCTGTGCCAGGACAGCGTCGATGAAACGGGGACGCGCCGCAACAATCCTTGCCGAAGTGCAGGCCACGGTCTCGAAGTGGACGTCGTATGCAGAAACGGCCGGCGTGCCGGATGGCGTAAGTGAAAAAATACAGCGGACGTTGAATCTGAAGCCCTATGCCTGAGGCCTGATTCATGAAGCCGGGCTGGGTGCTTGTCGGCCTTTGCCGACATTGCCGGTGGCCTGACTGAAGGGCAGGTGTAGCGACAGTGACTGTCGTTGATGCCCGGGGAGGGGTGCACGTCAGCTTCCATCAATGGAAACTGCATTGTTGAACAGAAGTCTGACCAACCTCTTAGCGCACTATCCCAAGGAATCTTGGCTGTTGCTCACTCATTGCGGTGTTTACCGAGAGCATTGACGAGGATCAGGAATGGGTTGAACCATCGTATGAGCCCTGATCCTAGTAAATCAACTCGATCGCTTTCGACTTCCGACTATTTGGCCTCTTCCAGTTTCCAAAGCTGGCCCGACACATTCTGACATTTGTCCATAAATGCTCCGCCGCCAGCCACGGAGGAACTGCCTTGGTTGCCTTCGAGACACGCGCCTTTGCCGCCAAAGGTGGTTTTCAGGCGGACATAGCCGTCATTGGCAGGAACCGCCTGCCATAACTGGCCCATCACCGGCTGGCACCGATCCATGAAGGATGCACCGCCCTTCATCGGGGAGCCCATCTTGTTGCCCTCGAAACACTCGTTCTCGCCACGGAACATCGTCTTCAAACGGTAATTGCCATCCCGCTGTCGTTCCAGCTTCCAGAGTTGGCCGCTGACGTTCGCGCACGGGGTCATGAACGCCGCGCCGCCGTGGGCGGAACCGTAGAACTCATTACCCTCCAGACATTCTCCGTTACCGCGGAACATCGTCTTCAGGCGATACCATTTACCGGCATAGGGATCTTCGTTCTTTGCGGCAGCCTGGACCGGGGTCGGCGCCGGAGCGCCGGAGCCTGCCGCAATACTGCCAGCCTTCACCTGGATACCATTGACACTGATCTTGATGCCATGGACCCGGTTCAACACCTTGCAGTTGTCATACTGCGCCACGACGATCCGGTTGTTTCCCTTGGCGACAAGACTGGCCAGATTGACTGATCCCGGCTTCGAGTTCCTGGTCAGATCCGCTTTTTCATCGTAGGTGCCGGTTGGATACTTGGAATTGAATAGGTAAATGCGCGCGCCATCGTCAGCCAAGTCATAGGACACGGAAAATGTCGTGATGTCCACGTTGTCCGGGACAGACACGGTATTCTGGAAATAGGTGAAATCCACCTGCTGATTGCAAGGTATCACCGACTTTTCATCGAAAAAAACCTCGCCATCCTTCCCCATCGGCGCCGGTTCCCAACCCAGCGCTCCAGATACTGGAATCCGCATCTTGGTGTAAGCCGCCGGGTCGCCGCCGCCATTTGTCTTCAGAGCGACCGGACCTTCGCCACGATGCATTTGCCAGTCTCCAAGCTTGATCGCGTCGTCAGCCTGTGCCAACCCCGCGTACAACGTCAGGAGCGCCAATATTGCAAGATTTGTTTGCTTAGTCATGGTTGATTTCTCGTTCTAGATGTTAGTCATTACCGGCCTCACCACATCGACGGTGGCACATACTTGACCTACGTCATTCTTTCCGCGACCTAGGGCGCGCTCATCACCCGTTGTCTGCGGGGAACATCCCTGACCTTCGTAGTTGTTTCCGTGGCTTTCCTCACTGTGATTTTCCCTTTTATGACCTTTTCTGGGCCATTACCGTCCACCGGAGCGTAGTGATACGTTACGTCGTACTGGTAATCCGCTGGAGTCACCAACATGTCGAACTCGACGTTTTGACCTGGCGACAACTGCACTTCGACATGGTCCGTGATCGATTGTGACGTCGATTTCTCCTCTGATTTCCCGAAGCTGAACTCATTGGCGATCTCGATGGCTATGGATTGTTCAAGCGTACTCGAGGCCGAGGCTACACCTTCGACGCCGACTTCCACACCCACACTGACAGTAGTAGTGCTCGTGATGCCGACCGAGGTACTGTTCTCCCACGAGGTCGTGTAGGTCGATGCATATTCAGCAGTAAGATCTTTACTGCAGGTAACGGTTGCGGATGAACCTAGGTTGTCACATCGCACGTGCGTTGATAAAGCCTCTTGCGGATAGTCCTTGAGTTTTTTTCCGGAACTCAATTTCGTATCCCTGAGTTTGTATTTCTTCCACTCGATCTGCAGGCTGGAAAGATCATCCTTCATTCCGTAGGTCCGCATATTGTGGATCCCGCCGTCCAACGGTTCGCTCGTCGAACGACCGCTATAACCTGGGTCGCTATAAAGTGTGACTTTGTATTCATCAGGGATCTCGATCGAGACCGCTCCATTCACTCGCAGAAAGCTCTTGTCGGTTATGAATTCATCTTTTCCGGCAAAGCCCAGGTACTGCGGATGGTTGTCATTGAAACGCAGCGTGATCAGCGGCAAGTCATCGGGAATGCGCTCCAAGATCACCGAAGCAAACCGATCATTCCAATCGATCAAATTCTCATAGCGGCCCGGATACAGGGTAATTTTGGCGTTCCGGAAACCCGTATCCTCGTAAAATGTGGCCTTCACTCCTGGATAAACGATAACGCTGGAGATGGTCCGGGTGTCGCGACCGAAGTCGTCGATCTTTCTTTTTGCGTCGATTTTCTCCGGGATCGTCCAATGATCGAAATATTCACCAAAATCTGCCTTGCGGAAGAGTTGGATGCCCTCCCGCGCGAAAGCGTGAGCAACCGGCGCGGCACACATGAAGAGCGCAACAAGACCCAAAACGACATGACGGGAGAGCAACTGAGTATTCATTTTTCTTTCGAGTTGGTGAGTGGTCGGAGGCTGATTGGTCTGCGCTGAATCGTCACAAAACAGACGGCCACGGGGCGGTTCAACAAGACCTGCAAGATTCATAGCGGCAGAGCCAACCTGCCCCCTGTGTTTGCCGATGACACACCGCACAACTTCTCGTCCCGCTCGCTTATCCATTTTTGACCTTTCTTCAGGTGTGTTATTGCATGCCACTTGCTTGAACATCTTCATCCTGTGCATCGTGTCGTCCATGTGTCAAGAACAATAACCCGTTTTACCAGGGATAAAAAGAGAGAAAAATCCTGTTTTAATCAGTTACTTGCAAATCATGGTTTAGTCGTGTGCGTGGCGTTGAGTGGCTTTCGGGTGATGACGCTTAATGTACGGATGAGGCATAAGTGTGGGACGCAGCAGGCGGAAGCTGGCGTTCATTCCGCCATGGGCGTCAAAAACAGCCACCTGCACCACACCCGATTTACCTCAGGAGAAAACCAGCGGCAGCAAAGGCCGACAAGCAGAAGCCCTTTACCCCAGCCCCGACGGTCAGTCCCTGATGAATGGGGTGAGTCAACCTGCCGGCCCGGGTGATCCCCCCCGATGGCCACGCTCACCCCTCCCCCGCTCCCCGTCCCGCGCCCATCTTGGCCAGGGCCTGGTTGGCGGCGGCGGTGCGGGTTTCCACGCCGAGCTTTTCGAACACGTGTTCCAGGTGTTTGTTCACGGTGCGGGGGCTGGTGCCCAGGATGTCGCCGATGTCCTTGTTGGTCTTGCCCTTGCTGACCCAGTAGAGCACTTCGGCTTCCCGGGCGGTGAGGCGGAAGGCGGCGACGAGGGCCTGGATGGCGGCGGCGTGGTTTTCTTCGCGCAGGACCAATAGCCATTCGCCTTCGTGACCCAGCCGGCTGGGGTCGTGCAGGCTGGCCAGCAGGCGGCGCTGGCCGTCGTCGGCCAGGACCGGGGGGGTGCGGCCGTCCCGGGCGGCCTGTTCGGCTTCGGCGATCCAGGCGGCCAGGGGGGGCGGGGCGCGGTCGTGGTCTACGGTGAAATGCTCGGCCAGCAGGCGGCGCGCCAGGGGGGTCTGCCAGAGCAGGCGTCCGTCGGTCCGACGCACCACCACGGTGGCCTGGCCGAAGGCGTCCAGGGCGGTGCGGGCCTGTTTCATCTGGCGGGCGTTAGCCATGTGGGCGGCGATGCGGGCCAGGACTTCGGGCGGGCGGATGGGTTTGGTGACGTAGTCGGCGCCGCCGGCGGCAAAGGCGGCCACCACGTGTTCGGTTTCGGTCAGGCCGGTCATGAAGACGATGGGGATGGGCTGGGTGACCGGGTCGGCCTTGAGCCGGCGGGCCACTTCAAAGCCGTCCATGCCGGGCATGAGGGCATCCAGCAGGATGACGTCGGGCCGGACGTGGTGGGCGCGTTCCAGGGCGGCTTCGCCGTGGGTGGCCACCAGGACGGCATAGCCGGCTTCATCCAGGGCGTCATGGAGCAGGCTGAGGTTTTCCGGCACGTCGTCCACGATGAGGACGATGTCCTGGTTCAGGCGGTCCAGTGTGGTCATGGGATGGGCTCCTGGGCCAGGGGGGCGTCCAGCCCCTGGCGCACGATGGCGGCCATGGCGTCGAACTGGAATTGGCCTGCCAGGCGGGTCATGACGGCCACGAAGTCGGCATGGTCGGAGTCTGCGGCGGCGATGGTGTCCAGAGCAGCGCGTATGCCGCGCGGGTAGCCCAGGCTGATCTGCCGCTCCAGGGCTTGGAGGTGCTCGGTGCCGGGGTAGCGCAGGGGCGCGACGGCGGGCGGGACGGGGCTCGGGGTCGGGCCGGGAGCAGGCTCGGCTTCGGCACTGACCCATTCCAGGCCCAGGCGGCGTCCGATCCAGTCCAGGAGTTCGTCCACCCGGACCGGTTTGGTGATGAAGTCGTCCATGCCCATGCCGGCGTCGTTGTCGCTGCCGCGTTCGAAAGCGTTGGCGGAAATGATGGCGATGTCGGCGTCGGTGAGGCCGCCCTCCCGCAGGCGGCGGATGGTTTCCCAGCCATCCATGCCGGGCATGGCCAGGTCCATGAAGATGAGGTGGGGCCTGAAGCGGGGTGCGATGTCCAGGCATTCCGCCCCGGAGGCGGCCTGGGCAATCTGGAAGCCGAGGGGTTCCAGCAGGTGGATGAGCAATTCCCGGTCGGCGGCTTCGTTGTCCACGATGAGGATGCGGCGCCTTACCCCCACGTAGCCGACGCGCTTCAGACGGGGTTGCAGGGCCTCGATCTGGGCGCCATGGAGTTGGGGCAGGAAGAGCCGAACCCGGAACCGGCTGCCCCGGCCGGCGGTGCTGTCCACGGTGAGTTCCCCGCCCATCAGGTCGGTGAGCATCTTGGCGATGGTGAGGCCCAGCCCGGTGCCGCCGGTGGCGCCGACCGAGGCGGCGCGGCCCCGGGCAAAGGGTTCGAAGATGTGGGCCAGGTCGTCGCTGGATATGCCGGGCCCGGTGTCTTCGATTTCGAAGTGGGCCATTTCGCTCTGGTGCCTTACCCGCAGGGTGACCGCGCCGCTGGGGGTGAACTTGACCGCGTTGCCCAGGATGTTGATGAGGATCTGACGCAAGCGGCGGGCATCGGCTCGCACCATGGCGGGCAGTTCGCCCTGGGCTTGGTAATGGAAGGCCAGTCCCTTGGCCCGGGCCTGGTATTCCATCATGCCGACGATCTCGTGCAGGAAATCGGCCAGGGCCAGGGGCTTGGCGTCCAGGGACAGCTTTCCGCTCTCGATGCGGGCGATGTCCAGGGTACCTTCGATGAGGGACAGCAGGTGGTCGCCGCTTTTACGGATGACGCCCACGGCCTGGCGCCGGTTGTCGGGAATGGCGCTGTCGCCCTCGAGAATCTGAGCATAGCCCAGCAGGCTGTTGAGGGGGGTGCGCAGTTCGTGGCTGAGGGAGGAAATGTAGCGGCTCTTGGCCTGGTTGGCCTGGTCGGCCTGCTGCTTGGCCTGTTGCAGCAGGGCATCGGTATGACGATGGGAGTCGATTTCGCGCATCAGCAGTTCGGTCTGGCGGTTGGATTCCTCCTGGGCCACCTGCCGGCTCTTGTGGGTGAGCACCAGCCACCAGGCCACCACGGCAAACACCAGCAGCAACACCGCAAAGGCCCGCAGGTAGGAATCGGCCAGGGCCGGGACCAGGGTTGGCGCCCGGTCGGCCAGGGACAAGGCCTCCTGGTAGTAGAGCAGGCCGATGAGCAAGGCCAGAAAAGGCACCACGCCCGCCATGAGAAGCAGGTAGTGGCCCAGGCCGGCATCCAGGTAGGGGCGCATGCGGGACGGCAGCAACCGGGCCAGCAGCCCGCTCCATTGTTCGCTCAGACGCGCATGGGGCTTGCACAGGTCGTCGCAACGGGCGTCCAGGGAGCAGCACAGGGAACAGATCGGCCCCTGGTAGGCAGGGCAGGCGGCCAGGTCCTCCGCCTCGTAGGCATTGCCGCAGACGCAGCAGACCTGGCCGTTGCCATGGCCGGCATCCCGACGCGCCAGGTAATAGCGCCCGCCGGTGGCCCAGGCGAGCAGGGGCGAGGCCACCAGGGCGACACCCAGGGCGATGAAGGTGGCAAAGGGCTGGAGGTCGGCCCCCAACAGCCCCAGATAGGCGGCAATGGACAAAACCGAAGCGATGCCCATGGCCCCCACGCCCACCGGGTTGATGTCGTACAGGTAGGCGCGCCGGAACTCGATGCCCGGAGGCGACAGGCCCAGGGGCTTGTTGATCACCAGGTCGGCCACCACCACCATCATCCAGGCCACGGCCACATTGGAATACAGGCCCAGGACCCGGCCCAGGGCCTGGAACAGTTCCAGTTCCATCAACATCAGGGCGATGAGGGTGTTGAACACCATCCAGACCACGCGGCCGGGATGGCTGTGGGTGAGGCGGGCAAAGAAGTTGGACCAGGCCAGGGAGCCGGCATAGGCGTTGGTGACATTGATCTTGAGCTGGGAAATCACCACGAAGATCACCGTGGCCGCCACCGCCCAACCGTAGTGCGGGAAGACGTATTCCCAGGCCACCAGGTACATCTGGTTGGGATCCACGGCCCGATCCAGGGGCACGGCATGACTGATGGCCAGCCAGGCCAGGAGGGCACCGGCCAGCATCTTCACCACCCCCGGCACCACCCAGCCCGGCCCCCCCACCAATACCCCCGTCCACCAGCGGCGACGCTGGGCCGGGCTGTATTCGGGCATGAAGCGCAGGTAATCCACCTGCTCGCCCATCTGGGTGATGAGGGCCAGGCCCACCGCCATGGCCGCACCGAACAGGGCAATATCGAATTCCGCACTGCCCTGGCCGGCATACCCCACGATGCCGGCGAAGGCCCGGGGATCCTGGGCCAGGAGAAAGATGAAGGGCAACACCAGCATGATCAACCAGACGGGTTGGGTCAGGGCCTGGAAGCGGCTGATGGTGGTGACCCCGTGGATCACCAGGGGAATCACCACCAGAGCGCAGATCAGGTAGCCCCAGGCCGGCGGAATGCCCAGGGCCAGTTCCAGGGCATAGGCCATGATGGCGGCTTCCAGGGCGAAGAAGATGAAGGTGAAGGAGGCGTAGATCAGGGAGGTGATGGTGGACCCCAGGTAGCCGAAGCCGGCCCCCCGGGTGAGCAGATCCATGTCCAGTCCGTGGCGGGCGGCATACACGCTCACCGGCAGGCCGGCCAGGAAGATGATCAAGCCGGTGGCCAGGATGGCGAAGAAGGCATTGATGAAGCCATAGTTCACCAGCAGGGTGGCGCCCACGGCCTCCAGCACCAGAAAGGCGGCCGCGCCGAAGGCCGTATTGGCCACCCGCCCTTCGGACCATTTGCGCCAGCTTCGGGGCGTGAAGCGCAAGGCATAGTCCTCCAGGGTCTCGTTGGCCACCCAGGCGTTGTAGTCCCGGCGCAGCTTGATCACCCGCTGGGGGGCGTCCTGGGGCTGTCCGGAGCTGTCGGGGGGATGGGAGGCCGATTCCATAGGAAAGCCATGCTAGGGCAAGCCGGGTGGCTGTCAAGCGGCGGGACTCTGGCGCAATGAAACACCGGCTGGGTCAGCGTGCCAGTGAGGCTTCTTCGACCGATACGGTGAGATGGCTTTGGCCGGCTGAAGCCGACCCTCCCCTCGGTTCAAATTCTGGTGCGTTACATGACCCTGTCTTCACCCCGGAATCAGCTCAGATAGGCCTTCATGCGCCGTCGCAGGGCGGCATCCGGCAGACATCCGTGTCCGGCGCCCATGTTTTCGTCCAGGTGATCAGGGTTTCCGGTACCCGGGATTGCGCAGGTGACGGCGGGGTGGGAGATCACCCACTTGAGGAAGAATTGTGCCCAGTTGGTGCAGTCGATGTCGGCCGCCCAGGGGGGCAGTGGTCGACGCCCCACGCGGTGGAACAGATTGCCGCCATCGAAGGGGCGGTTGATCACCACGGCCATGCCCCGGTCTGCGGCCTCCAGCATCAGCGCCTCTGCGCTTTCATCCACCAGGTTGTAGGTGATCTGCAGCACATCCAGGGGTTCCCTTTTCAGCAGGCGGGCCACCTCGTCATGCCGGCGTCCGTGGGAGGTGGATATGCCCAGATGGCGTACCGTACCCCGGTCCCTGGCCTGGCGCAGCATGTTCAGGTGGGGCCGCCAGTTGAGCAGGTTATGCACCAGCACCGTGTCCAACCGGGGCAGTCCCCACAGCTTCAGGGAGGCGTCCAGCTGGCGCGGCCCGGCATCGTCAAACGGGGTCCAGATCTTGGTGGCTGAAAACAGTCGGTCGGCGTGGGCCAGGCCCGGCAGCAGTTGGCCCAGCAGCCATTCGGCTCGCCCATACATGGGCGAGGAATCCACCATGCCACCCCCCGAGGCGAGAAACCGGCGCAAGACCTCTCGCCGGCGCAGCATGGTTTCATAATCGTCCACATCGAAGGCCAGCCAGGTGCCCAGGCCGATGACCGGCAGGTTGCCGGCCTGGCCATCCGCCCTGGGGGGCAAGGGTCGTCTATGGGAAGCGGAGGGGGGCACGGAGGGGGCACGGAGGGGGCCAAGGCGGCGGCCGGGGCGGCCATGCCATGATGACCCAGTACAAGGGCCGGTGTCAGAGCAAGAAATGTGCGGCGATCCATAGTCGCCTAGACCGTCCTGGAGCCGGTGGGTTCAACCGACCGACGATGCCCGGGGCCCATCCTACCCGGGCCAGCCTCGGAGCCGGGCCTCGGCTTGTCCTGGGCCTTCATAAGGGTCGGTAGATGGCGCTGTCCCGGGGCTTGCGGCGCAGGACCAGGACGATGACCAGTACCAGGGCCACGCCCCCCGCCAGCCACCAGGCCAGGGTGGAGCGCTGGGGCACGTCCGCACTGAGGGTTTGCTGGAAATCGGGGTCCAGGGCCAGGCGGGCCAGGGGGATGGTCCACTGGACGGTGGTCCCTTCGGGGTTGATGTCGCCGTTGGCCCGGGTGATGGCAGGCGCGTGCAGCCGGATGGTCAGGGTGCTGTCCTGCAGCAGGGCAGCCAGCAGGGCCCGCATTTCGGGAGTGGACGGATCGGACCGGGGCACCCCGGTCAACTGTTTTTCAAAATGCAGGGTGCCGCGATAGGGCCGGCTGAATCGGGTCACATGACGGGCACCCGCCTGATCCTGTGCGGCCTCCGATGCCTTGTGGTGATGGTTCAACAGGGCCTCGGCCGCCTCGGCGGAATCCAGGTTGGCAATGAAGGAAAAATGTTGCCGCCCACCTTCTGCATAGGTGCGTATGTGGGCCCGGGCCCCCAGGTGACTGACGGCATGTGCCTTGAGCGCTTCCATGGCTTCCCGGATGCGGGCTTCGGTCTCTTCCCGGTCCAGGGCCAGCAACTTCTCGTGGATGGCCGTGGTGATTTCGATGCGGCACTGACCGTTGGCGTCCAGCCGGATATCCTCGGTCATGTCCACGCACCCCCCCAGCAGCAGGGACAGGACAACCCAGGCCCATGCCAGGAACCGTGTCCGGGAGGCCCGGGCCAAGGTGAGTTGTTCCACCCTCAAGCCCGGCGCCACCACCACCCCAGGACCAGCAGCCCAAGTCCCACCCAGAGCCCGTAGAAGGCCAGGGATGTTTCGGTGGCCGTCGCTTCCCCGACACCGGCCCAGAGCTGCACCGTCATGGTTTCCAGCCTGAAGTTGCTCATGTTGACCAAGGCCAGGACCGGGCTGACGGTGGGATTGGATGTGAATGTGGTGGGCGGGGACTGTCGGATCAGGGTCACCGTCTGACCCGCCTTGACCCGATCCTTGGACAAGCCGGGGAAGGCGTTCAGCCGGGTCATGCCATCCTCCATGCGCCAGCCCGATTGCCACAGGCTTCGGATGTCGCCATCGGCCAGGGCCGTGCCGGTGAGCGTGACCACCAGGCTATAGGGGTTGGTGCTGGCGTCCAGGGTTTGTTCCGGTCCCACCCAATCCTCGGTATCCGCCAGCAAGGCATTCACCAGGGCAGACTCCCCCGAATCCGCAGCCGAGGGTCGGAATTCGGCGAACCTGGCAATCTGCTCCGGGGGCATCTCATATTCGGCGATCATGATCTGGCCATATTCGCTGGGGCCGACGGGGGACTGGGCCCCAGCAGTCATGGACAGGAACGCAAGAACGGCAGCCAGCAGGGTGCCGCCGGGGAATTTTGACACGGGCATGAGGACCTCCGTTATGTGTGCGCATGGCAAGGCGTGCCCGAGCATACCGCTCCGTTCCCGTATTGGGCACCCCGGCCAGTGGGGAATCCCGTCCATAAACAGTCCGCGAATATTCCCATGGGGACACATCCGGCCACCCACGCTGTGTTTTACGGGCAAAATCAAGCGCAAAGTCTGTGATAATGCACATTCTTGGTAGTGGCAAACCCATGAGACCATTCACAACGATCCAAAAACGGACACCGAGGAGCACATGAATAGGGTACAAAACAAGCCGACTGGCCCCGCATCGGGTGGACTTCGGGGTTGGCTGAAATCCCTGGTCGGCGCCCACAAACCGCCCTCAGAACAGATGGAACCGCCCCAACGTCCTGGACCTGTGGCAGATCCCCTCAAGCACTCGGCCCTCTATCGGCTCAAGCGGGACTCCCTGTTCATCGTCGCCAAGATGAATGAGGGCACTGGAGCCCAGGGACTGGATGCCTTCAAGCGGCAGATCGTCTTCGTGCAAAGCCAGCTGGTTCTGGCCGCCATCCGGGACCCCAACCTGCCGGTGGAAACCAAGGCGGCATTGGTGGGTTTCCAGGAAGCATCCCTGCGGGAAACGGTGGAGGATCGAAGGGGCACCAAGCGACGGGCGTGTCTGGATGTGGCCAAGCAGGCCGCCAACGAGCCTCGCCTGTCGGCCGTGGGCTGATGACCGCCGGCACTTGGAATATGCGTGTGGCCCGGGATTCATCCGTCCGCCTGCTGTGGTCCCATGTTCAGTCCCTACCGGCACACCCGGCTCCCTGACGGCATCGGGCTGGAGGCCGAGGGCAAGTCCCTGGAGCAGGCCTTCGAACGGGCCGCGTGTGCCCTGTTCGCCCTCATGACCCACCCCGCCCTGATACTGCCGGAACGGGAAGTCCGGGTGGAGTTCGAGGAAGCCGAGCCTGCCCGGGCCTTGGGCATCTGGCTCGATCGGCTGCAGGGCCAGGCCCGGTTTGCAAATCTGGTTCTGGGCAGTTTCCAGCTGACCAGAAAGGGAAACCACTATGTCGGGCTGGCATGGGGCATGCCCTGGAAAAAGGGCGCGGAGCGCGGCCATGCCCTGGGCGAGGTGGCTTCAGGATCAGTCAATGTGGAGCAGCGGGGCCGGCGCTGGCGGGTGCGTTGCGTGATTGACGCGCCCGATGAAAACCCTTTGGGCCATCGAGAGGCCTAAACCATCCCCGGGGCATTGGGTCCGGTATCATGCAGTATATTTGTCCCAGTCACTCCAGCCACTGACCCCATCCCTCCATGGTATGGTCCTTCTGGACGGCACGGACCAGCATGATCGATAGAGAGGTAAACACCATGCGGCTCAAGGCCATCACCACTGCCCTATTGTTATCCGGCATGACCATGCCAGGTCAGGCACTGGCCCAGGCGCCCAACCCCTACAACGCGGACTGGCTGGTGTATTCCGTCAATCAGGTGTGCCAGGTCTGGTGGAATGGTGTCACCCAATGCATACCCGTCGCCCTGATGGGGCCCGCCCCCACCCGGGGAGCCTACCCGCTGGACAACCTGGCAGGCCGCGCAGCACCACGGCCCATGTCGGCAAGCCCGGCACCCGGCCGGACGGCCTATCCCGCCACAGCCTCCTTGCCCGCGCCCAACCCATACCCGAAGCCACACGCCAATCCCTACTTGGCCTACGTCACCCCGCCGGTCAAGCCCGCCCCCCTGCCGGTACCTGTCATGGCCCCCACCGCCATGGCGGCTCCGCAACCCGTGCGGGTGCCGGCGCTCCCAGTCGTGCCGGCCTGGCCGACCGTGCCCAGTCTTCCCGCCCTGGCCTGGCCCACCCTGCCCACTCCCCAGCCGGCCTGGCCATGGCCCTTCGGCGCGATGCCCGGCCCTGCTGCCACGCCAGCGGTGCCGGCCAATGCCCAGGCCACGGCCGAGGCGGCCCCGGCAGTTCCTGCCGCCATGCCCGACCCAGTCTCCCAACCCGTGATGGCCGAGCGGCCGGACGTTCGGACAACCCAGGCCGCGCCTGCTCCTGCCTTGGTGCATTTCGACTTCGACAGTGACCGACTGACCCCTTCCGGCCAGCAGGTACTCGATCAATGGCTGGACCGGCACCCGGGTGACGGTCCCCTGCGCCTGACCGGCCATGCCGACCGGCTGGGCCCCCTGCGCTACAACGCGATCCTGTCCCGGCGCCGGGCGGATGCCGTGCGGCATTACCTGACCAGCAAGGGCATGCGCCCTAACGACATCCATATCCTGGCCAAGGGGGAGACCGATCCTGTCATCCATTGCCCGGGAGGGGCGTCCGAGACCACCAAGGACTGCCTGGCGCCAAACCGCCGGGTGGAGATTCAGCCGCTTTGAACGGCCTTCATTGGCTCGAAACGCATCCGACATCATGGCCCATACCTACTGCATGACATCCAACTGCCCCCTCGCCGCCCATTGCGGACGTTTTGAGGATGATGCTGCCCGCCATAGTCTGCATCGTACCTACGCCGATTTCAGCGAGGAGCTGATCCGGCACAGTGACAGCCCCCCCCGAGTGCCCTTTTTTCATGGCCAAGCCCACCCCCGGCGCTGGCCCTGGCGATGCCCCCGGACACTAGCATTCCCCACTGATCCAGGCGCCATTCCGAGCCGCCCGCCCAGCCCCCCGAGCCGGGCCCGCAGCCCCCTTCTTTTCCTGATCCGAAGCCAGTAGAATCCGCGCCGCCCCGTGGCGTTGCCAGAGGCGACCCCTTGACCCCGTCTTCTGCTCCGGAGGCTTTCGTGGACAATCCGTGTCTGCGCTGTGGCGCGTGTTGCGCCTACTATCGGGTATCGTTTTACTGGAGTGAGGCCGACCCGTTCCTGGCTGGCCCGGTCCCGCTGGATCTGACCGAACCGCTGAACCCCTATCGCAGCGTCATGCGGGGGACCACAACCCACCCGGCCCGTTGTGTAGCCTTGGATGGATGCATCGGCAACCAGGTCTCCTGCACCATCTACGACAGGCGCCCCAGCCCATGCCGGGAGCTGGAACCCTGGGATGCCGAGGGCCAACCCGATGAAAAATGCACCAGGGCCCGGGCGGCCCATGGACTGCCACCCCTGGATCCGGGCGAAGGCAAGCCCATAAGTCCCCAGCATCCGCCCTGGCCGCTCACGGCATGAACCCGGGGCGCGGCATTCCCCTCGGCCCCTTCCGGCGCGACACTTTCCGGCGGCCAGGGAGTTGCCAATCCGTGGCCGACATGGCTTGATGGACCCTCTTGGCGCAATAGGCGTACATCCTCAGGGGAAACAGCATGATCCTTGCCGACACGGATTCCGGTCGTTACCTGCTGCATGCCGGAGACGACATGATCAACACCCGGCTCAGACAGGGCAAGCCGTGGGAACCGCTCACCCAGGCCGTGGCGAAGCTGCTGCTGAAGGACCGGCCCAAGCCCGTGGTGGTGGACATCGGCGCCAACCTGGGGGCGTTCGCCATACCTGTCGGACGCCTCATCCAGCCCGTGGGAGGCCTATTGCACGCCTTTGAGGCCCAGCGCATGGTGTATTACCAGTTGTGCGCCAACCTGCTCCTGAATGGCCTGGACAACTGTTTTGCCCATCACCAGGCCGTGGGCAGCAGTACCGGGTTCATTGATGTCCCCGTATTGGACCTGGACAAGGAGCGCAATATCGGCGCCCTATCCCTGGACCCGGCCATACGCGCCATGCAAGGCACGGTCAGCACCCTGAGCGGCCGCACGGAACCTGTTCCCATGCGCCCCCTGGACAGCATGGACCTGCCTCCGGCCGACCTGGTGAAAATCGATGTGGAGGGCATGGAACTCGAAGTAGTGCAAGGTGGCGCGGGCTGGCTGGCCTCATCCGGCTACCCCCCTATGCTGTTCGAGGTTTGGGGCGACTATATGCCGGGATATCTCGACAAGCGGCAAGCCTTGATGGATCTGGTGGGCAAGGAACTGGGCTACCACATCACGGTCCTGGGTGAATTGGCCGTCGCCCAGCACGCCACCCGCAAGGCCTATGAGATTCACAAGGAGGATGGCAAGGTCCGGTTCGTACCCGTGGCCAGGTAGACTCCCCGGAGGTCAGCGCTGGCGCTGCCACTCCAGAAGTGCCATGAGACTGGTGGCATGATCAAAGGGCGCCGATTCCAGCTCGGCCAACGCCATGCCCAGGCCCGTCTGGGCCCGCTGACGCAGATCGACATCCCCCGACTGGAGGGAGAGCAGGATGAGGCGGCCCGAGGCTGACGGCATGGCTTCATCCGCCAGCGCCGGTTCCGGCTTGAGGGTGGCCAACAAGGGCCTGGCCTCCCGGCGCCAGCCCGCCGGGCCATGGAATCGGCGCCAGGCGGTGTCCGCCAGGGTTTGGGCCAGGTTCCGGGCCCCGGGGTCGGCGTGGGCCTGGCCATAGGTCAGCAAGCCCATGCCGACATGGGCATAGTCGTCCAGCTCGGCATCCGGGAAGTCACGCCCGGCACTGGTGGCACGCAGCAAGTCCCCATCCGCCATCAGGCGAAGGGATATGAAGGCTGCCAGCTCCCGGGCGGCGGCATCAAACCGGGGTACCCCCTTGCCAGCCAGGCTGAAGGCGGACAGGGCCAGTCCGTTCAAACCCGAAGCAATCTTGGTGTCCTTGGGCACGGTCCGGGTCCGAGCCACCGCCTTCAGTTTGTCCAGAGCCTTCCGATAGGCATCCCGGTCCGGGGCTGCGGGGGGAGACAGCATCATGGGCAGGTAGCCCGGGTCGAACTCCCGGGGTCGGCTCAACTGCCAGGTACGGGCCACCAGGACATATTCGTGCGGGTCTAGGTGACGTTCCAGGTCGGCCGGCTCCCAGAGATAGGCCCCGCCCTCCCGCTGTGCTGCATCCAAGGCGGACAGGCTGGTCATGTAGCCACCCGCGGGGTCCCTCAATGCCGCCAGCAGGAAATCCAGGGTTTCATGGGCCACCGCCTGATACTCGGGCCGTCCCAGTACCTGAGCCGCCCTGGAATACAATACGGCCAGCAGGGCATTGTCATATAGCATCTTTTCGAAATGGGGCGTACGCCAGTCCGGGTCCACCGTGTATCGGAAAAAACCGCCCTGGATGGCGTCGCGCAGGCCGTAACGGATCATGTGGTCCAGGCTGGTGAGGAGGAATTCCCGTCGGGCCGGCCGGGACGCGCGAGCCTCCAGCTCCAGCAACAGTCCAAGTTGAGCCGTCATGGGGAACTTGCTGACCCGGCCGAAGCCACCCTGCAAGGGGTCGGCCATGGTCTCGGCAGCCACCTGGAAGGCCTGGGTCAAGGCACTCACGGACCGGGAGGAAAGGGGGCGAACAGGCGCGGGCGCCACCAAAGCCGGGGCCGCCTCCCGGGCGATGGTCGCCATCTCGCCAGCCCGGGCCTGCCAGGCCGGGGCCACCTTTGCCAGGACCTGGGAAAAGGCATCCGGCGGTTCGTAGAGCACCACGTGGAGGGGATATCCCTCCGGGGTGACAAAGGCATTCAGCGGCCAGCCAGCCAGGCCGTTGACCCGCTCGGCAAAGGCGATAAGACCCGCGTCCAGGGCGCCATTCAGTTCCCGGTCCACCTTGACCGGGATGAAATCACGGTTGAGACGGGTCGCAATGGCCGGATCCCGGTAGCTTTCCCGCTGCATGACATGACACCAGTGGCAGGCAAAATAACCTACCGAGACGAACAGCAGCTTGTTCTCTGCCCGGGCCCGGGCCACGGTGGCTTCGTTCCACTCCTGCCAGGCCACCGGGTCCTGGCCATGGAGGGCGAGATAGGGCGCGGGGTGACCCGCCAGCCGGTTCTCCAATGGGGCCGCCCCGGCCTGGGACAGCCACCACCACGCCAGCAACCCCAGGACCAGACGGTGCCGCACGACCGGCGCCATCAGAAGTTGTCAGCCTCCACTTCCAGGTAGGCCCGATTGATGTTGCCCCCCATCTGCTCGTTGAAATGGTGCAGGGGCTGCCATTCGGACAGATCCAGTCGCTGGCGGATCTCGCTATCGGTCAAGCCATCCCGATAGCCCGCCTCGATGCCCTGGTACAACTTGGCCATGCGATCATGCATGCCCGCCGCATCAGCCTTGGACATGAGGGGCCCATGACCGGGAATGATGGTCTTGGCCGGCAGCTGCTGCACTTGGGCCAGGGTATCGATCCACACCTTGACCTTGGCGTCGCGGAAATTCGGGGTGATGCCGTTGACCAGAATATCGCCCGCGAGCAGCACCTGGTCATCCGGCAGCCAGATCATCATGTCACCCAGGGTATGGGCAGCCTCGGGCACCCAAAACACCATACGGACCCCATCCAGGGTGATCTCGGTACGGCTGTTGCCGGGATATACCTGGCTGGCCGGTACGGCGCGTGTATTGGGAAACTTGCGCCCCACGGCGCCCTCGATGATGGCCAGCCAGTCGGCCTCACCCTCCAGAAGCAACTTGCGGCACATCTCCGAACTGATCACCAGGGCACCCGGGAAAGCTGCGTTACCGAAGCTGTGGTCCCCGTGATGATGAGTATTGATCAACGTGGTCACCGGCTTGTCGGTAATGCCCGCCACCACCCGGGCCAGGTGGGCGCCGATCTCGTCGGTGAATCCCGTGTCCACCAGGATAGCCCCCTTGTCTCCCAGGATCAGGGTGCTGTTCACCATGTAGCCCTGATTTTTCCGGCTGGGCAGTTCCATGGGCCCCAGCAAGGCATGGATGCGTTCATTCACCTTGACCACCCGGGTGGGTGGAATGGTGTCCGCCAGTGCGGGCATGGCCAGTACCAGCCCCAACAACATCAACAACATGCCCTTCATCGCGCTCTCCTGATTATTCCTGATGGGTTGTGTGGTCCGGCCCGGCGGCTCCGGGGGCGGAGTTGCCATGCCAGACGGCCCGACCGGAAGATTCTGGAGAGGGCCGGGTCGTGCCGCAACGGCACATGCGTACCAGCCACCTTCCATCAAGGGAGAAAAAAATGACGCCCAGACATCTTGGGTAAAGAGATGTTTTTGTACATAATGTTTATTGTGCAGTGCAGCGCAACCTGACCTGATCGTCCAAAAACGGAGTGAGCCATGAGCGATAGCGAATTCGAACCCGGAATCACCAGCACCACCCAGGCCGTCGTGCGTGCCAGTCGACGCATTACGCCGGACAGTACCGATGAGGTGCGGCAAATCGTGCTGCACATCAATGAGCCGGCCTATTACTTCATGGAAGGACAGACTCTGGGGGTACTGACACCCGGGCCCCATCCCTACGGCAACAAGTACCATCATCGCTACTACACCATCGCCAAGGCCAACGCAGCCGACGACGGCGTGGACCTGGAGTTGCTGGTGCGCCGGTGCTTCTATATCGACGAGGTTTCCGGAGAGGAATACCCCGGCGAGGCCTCCCATTACCTGTGCAATGCCCAAGTGGGCGACAGCATCACCCTGACCGGCCCCTACCGCAGTCCGTTCCGCATTCCGGCGGACAATAGCAGCAACCTGCTCATGCTGGGCACAGGCACGGGCATAGCGCCATTCCGCGCCTTCCTGGGGCGCATATACGACGAGCAAAAGGGCTGGAAAGGTCAGGTCCGCCTCTTCTATGGCGCCCGTAATGGCACTGAGATGCTGTACATGAACGATCTGAACAATGATCTGACCAATTATTACGACCAAGGCACTTTCCGGGCCATCCAGGCCGTGCACCAGGGCGTGCTGTCGGACGCCGGGGATGCCCTGAAATCAGGTGTCGAAAACCACCTGGACGAAATCTGGACGCTATTGCAATCGCCCAAGACCCACGTCTATCTGGCCGGCATGAAAAAGGCCGCGGCCATGTTTGACCGGACCATGTCGGAAAAGGCGGGGTCGGAAAGTGCCTGGAATGAATTGAAGCAGCAGTTGGCCGACGACAAGCGCTGGACCGAGCTCACCTACATCTGACCCGCGGGCTCAGACCGGGCCTGGGGCTGCACGCCTGGCCCATGCCGCTGCCCAGCCCGGGCAGTGGTGATTCACCCGGCGACGGTCACGGGCTGGTCAGGTCCCGACCAGATCCCGATATGCGTGCCACGTGGCGAAACCCACCAGAGGGAACGTGATGGCCAGGAGCACAAAATTGCTCACGACGCCCATCGCCATGAGCGCCACGATCAGGGCCGCCCAGACCACCATGGCGTAGCGGTTTTCCCAGACCGTCCACAGGCTGGTCACCACCGCCGTGACGATGTCCACCTGACGGTCCATGAGCATGGGTAGCGAAACCGCGCTGAGGGCAAAGGCCAGCAGGGCAAAGATTGCCCCGAACCCCAGGTAGGCCAGCAACAAGGTCGGGTTGTCCATGGACAACAGCCATCCAAAGCCGGCCTCGGGGACACCCCGCGTCCCCAGATAGGCACCGATGATGATGGCCGAAATCCGTTCCCACGCGCTGAGCATGAAGGCCAGCATCAAGCCGAACAAGGCAATGGACGAAAAATTGGCACGCAAGCTGGAATAGGGCTTCCCAGCATCACCGCTACGCTCCAGGGACTCGGCGCGCATGGCCAGGTCATAAAAGCAGACGGCCAGGAATGGCGCCACCAGCATGAACCCGGAGGTGAGCACCAGGCCCAGATGGGGGCGGGTCCACCCCAGATGGACCAGCATGTAGCCCGCCACCGCAAAGGCCGTTCCATACGCCAGGGCGGCAAACCAGTGCTGCCTGAAATCCGTCAGACCGAGCCTCAGCCACACAAAGGGACGGGACACCGGAACCCGGGATATGCACGGCATGCTGACATGCCGACTGTTGTGACAAATGGTGGCCTGGGACATGACATTCTCCTCATGAATTCGGGGGGCTACTACCCTGATCCCGAGTGTTTTAATATGGTATTCAGAATAGAATGTGTTGCTGAAAGTTCAAGCTCGACAAAGGTTACACGCCATGACTGACGCCACCGCACCCAAGAGCCCGGCCATCTCGGCATCGGGCTGGGATCTGACTCCCCTGCCTGAAACCGAGAAAATCGCCATCGCCGCCACGTTGACCGCCGAAGAACGCAGGGTTCTGCTGCATCAAGGCACTGAGCCGCCCTTTTGTGGTGGCCTGCTGGGTGAGAAACGGACGGGAGTCTTCACCTGCAAACTGTGCGGATTGCCGCTTTTCAGATCGGCCAGCAAGTTCGATTCAGGCACGGGCTGGCCCAGTTTTTTCGCGCCCTTCGACAAGGAACACATCCGGCACCTGCGCGATACCAGCCACGGCATGATCCGAACCGAAATCCGCTGTCAGCGCTGTGACGCCCACCTGGGCCACGTGTTCGACGACGGCCCTCCTCCCACCGGCCTGCGCTATTGCCTCAACTCCGTATCCCTCGCCTTCAAGCCTGACGACTGAGCAGACGACGGAAGCCTGCTTTTTGACACAGCCCCCAGGTATGCAGGCACAATAGCCGCACGCCGCAAGGCGACCATACCCCATACCCCAGAACATACCGAATCATCGGATGAAGGAGACTGACATGAAAACGCGCCCACTGATACTTATCCTGGCGATGACTGGCCTGAGCGGCAACGCACTGGCCACGGAATCCGGAAGCAGCGCTAGCGCCATGCCCACGAATTCCGAGGAATGGGTCCGTTACCTCTCCGATTTCACTCGCAATGCCGAAATGATGGCCGATCCCAAGAAATTCGTGGCGGCCGTGGCGGCCGTATCCGAGCCCGGCTTCCTGATTGCGGCCACCAATGCCATCCTGGACCCCAATCTTTATGCCCAATCCATGAGCACGCTGGCGGACCCCAAGGCCTATAGCAACTACGCCCGCATGTTCGACCCGGCCACCGCCATGAACTGGATGGCCGCCCTGGCCGACCCGCAGTTCATCAACGCCATGAGCTACGTGCTGACTGACCCTGGCAAGCTCCTGCGCTGGGCCATGGCCCCCATGGACCCGAAGGTGGTCAACGCCGGCTTGAACCTGCTCAACCCCAATGCCTACCTGCGCCTGGGCTCTGCCGCCCTGGACCCGAGGGTCATGAATGCCGCCACCGCGCCCCTCAACCCCGCCTGGTATGGCGCCTGGGCCGGAGCCGCGGCCAACCCCCAATCCTACGGTTCCACCATGGGCGGATGGATGGCGCCCAACATGGGCATGGCACCCATGATGCCGACCTTGCCCACCTTGCCGGGCTTCCCGGTACCCTATTACCCCATGCCGCGATGACGGCCAGCCCGGCCGAAAGGGCCGGGCTACCCCACAGGCAGAGGGTCAGCGTACGGCGGGCTTGATTCGGCCAGCCTGAATACGGAAGGTGTCGTGGCAGCCAGAACAATAGGTGATGGCCTCGGCCACCTGTCCCAGGGTGTGCTTGATGTCCTGCTTGGCCTCGGCATCCCGGGCAATCACCTGGAACACCTCGTGCTGGCCGATGGCCAGTTGGAGAAACTCCTCCGGCAAGCGATCCTTGAGCGCGGGGGGAATCTTGTGCTCCAGGCTCCCCATGGGTCCGGCCACCAGCGCCACGGCCTTCATGTCGCCCCTGGCAAGGGCAAGCTGAATGCTGTGCAACCCATGGAGAAACTCGCGCATTTCCGCCAGCATGTAGGCCCGCTCGGACTCGGTCACGATGATGGGAATACGCACATCCCGCACCGTACCAGGCGCCGCCAGGCTCGGTACCGCCAACAGGGTCATGCACAACGCTGCACACAGCGTGCTGATCTTTCGGCTCACACAGCCTCCTATCCAATATCGCTCTCATGGGCCATGGTCATGCAGGCATGGGGCAATTCACAGGACACATGCTGCAATGCGGCTTATTATCACGTGGCGGATACCGCCAGGTTCGCTGTGCATGGTAACAAAACTTACGCAAATGCGAATCCTGCGCTGCCGCACACCCTACCACAGACTAGAAAGGAGACTTCATGGCCGGGTATTACGAACTCAAGCAGATGGCCAACGGCAACTTCATGTTCACGTTGAAGGCGGGCAACCATCAGGTCATTCTGACCAGTCAGGGCTACAAGGAGAAACGAAGCGCCTTGGCCGGCATCGAGTCCTGTCGGAAGAACGGCGGCAACGATGGCCGCTACGAGCGCAAGACCGCCAAGGATGGCAGCCCATTTTTCACCTTGACGGCGACCAACGGCCAAGTGATCGGCAGTTCGGAAATGTACTCTGCACCCGCCGCCATGGAGAACGGGATCAGCTCCGTCAAGACCAACTGCGTTAGCGAGACGGTCAAGGACACCACCGCCGCCTGAAGCATCGGGCAGCCGGCATGCCCGGCTGCCCAGGGCACACCTGCAGTCCATTGGGTGACGCCATCGCCCCCAGGGGTCATAATTCCGGCATTGTGTTCAGCCGCCCCTGAAATGAGACACCCCCCTCGCTCGCTGCGCCCGCTTCCCCCCTGGGGGGAAGTCAGTTCTTTCGGTACGGCCGGGCGGAACTGACATGGCCCGCATCTTCCTCTATGACACGACGTTGCGGGATGGGTCCCAGCGGGAGGATATTTCCCTTTCCGTCGAAGACAAGCTGACCCTGGCCAAGCGGCTGGCCGATTTCGGCGTCCACTACATCGAGGGCGGCTGGCCGGGTTCCAACCCCAAGGATGCCGATTTCTTTCTCCGGGCGGGCCGGATGAACCTGGGCAATGCCCGTCTGGCAGCATTTGGCAGCACCCGGCACAAAGGGGTCCGTTGCGAGGCGGACAGCAATCTCAAGGCCCTGCTGGATGCCGGCACGCCGACGCTGACGTTGGTGGGCAAGAGCTGGGACTACCACGTCAGCCATGTATTGAACGCCACCCTGGAAGAAAACCTGGACATGATCCGGGAGAGCATCGGTTACCTGCGTGCCCAGGGGCGGGAGGTGATTTTCGACGCGGAGCATTTCTACGACGGCTTCGAGGCCAATCCGGAATATGCCCTGGCCACCTTGAAGGCCGCCGCGGAAGGCGGCGCCGACTGGCTGGTGCTGTGCGAAACCAATGGCGGCAAGCTGCCCTGGCAGGTGGAGGAAATGACGCGCGAGGCCATGCGCCGGGTGCCGGGCAATTACGGCGTCCATTGCCATAATGACAGCGGTTGCGGCGTAGCCAACTCCATTTCCGCCGTGCGGGGCGGCTGCACCATGGTCCAAGGCACCATCAACGGGTATGGCGAACGCGTGGGCAATGCCGATCTGGTGACCATCCTGCCCAATCTGCAGCTGAAAATGGGGCTCGATGTCGTCCCGGCCGACAAGCTGCGCGAACTGACCCTGCTCTCCCGATTCGTGGCAGAGGTGGCCAACCTCAAGCATGACGACCACCACCCCTATACCGGCCACAGCGCCTTCGCCCACAAGGGTGGCATCCATGTGGCGGCCATCCTCAAGGCGGCAGACACCTACCAGCACCTGGACCCCGCCCTGATCGGCAATGAGATGCGTTCGGTCATTTCCGAGCTGTCCGGGCGCGGCAACATCCTGTTCCAAGCGCAACGCCTGGGCATCGACCTGGACCAGGAGGAAGCCAAGAAGGTACTGGCCCAGATCAAGCATCTGGAACATGAGGGCTTCACCTTCGAAGCGGCCGATGCCAGCGTGGAACTGCTGCTGCATCGTCTCAGGCCAGGTTACGCCCGCCCCTTCGAACTGGTGGACTACTTTGTGATCACCGAACGCCGACACGGGCGCGGCCTGCTTTCCGAAGCCACGGTCAAGGTCAAGGTAGGGGAAGACATGAAGTTCACCGCCGCCGAGGGCAATGGTCCGGTGAACGCCCTGGCCACGGCCTTGCAGGAATCCCTGGTGGGGCTGTACCCCGTCTTGCGCACCGTGCGCCTGACCGACTACAAGGTGCGCATCCTGAACAGTGCCACGGGCACGGCAGCCTCCACCCGGGTACTGATCGACTTCCAGAGCGGCAGCGAGGGGTGGACCACGGTGGGTGCAGGCACCAACATCATCGATGCCAGTTGGCGAGCCTTGTCCGACAGCATGGAATACGCCCTCCTCCGCCTGGGCGACGAGGGCGCAGGCGGGGCATGAGCGAGGTTGACTCGGCGAACCTGTCTGGCGTGGCAGACCTGTTCTACATTGCCGTGGCATGGGCGGCCTACGGCTTCATTCACTCCTGGCTGGCCGCCACCCACGTGAAGGATGCACTGAGCAACCGCTGGCCGGGCGCCATGCGCGCCTATCGCCTGCTGTTCAACCTGCAGGCCGTGCTGTTGCTGTTGCCACCCCTGTGGCTCACCTGGCGCTACTCCGGACCCATGATCCTGGAATGGCCCCAGTGGTTCTCCCTGCCGATAGCCCTGGCCACCGTAGCCGGCTTCGTCTGGAGCATGAAATGGTACGACGGCATGGATTTCATGGGACTGCGCCAGATCATGACCGGGCGCGAGCAGTCCAGCCTGCGCATTTCCCCCATGCATCGTTACGTTCGGCACCCCTGGTATGCCCTGGGTCTCCTTTTCATGTGGACCCGGGATGCCAACGCGGCCTGGCTGATCACCTACTGTGCAATCACCCTGTACATGCTCGTCGGCATCCATCTCGAGGAGAAGAAACTGATCGCCACCTTCGGTGATGCCTATCGCGTCTATCGCAAGCGCGTGGCCTCCCTGACCCCCCTGCCCGGACGCATCCTCAGCCCGGAAGAAGCCAGCGGACTGGAGTCCCTGGCTGCACGGTCCAGGCCCTGAGGACACGATGCTCAGCTATCGCCACAGCTTCCATGCCGGCAACCATGCCGATATCCTGAAGCATCTCACCCTGGTGGCCATCCTGGCCCACCTGAACCGCAAGGACAAACCCTGGTGGTATATCGACACTCACGCGGGCGCTGGCCTGTACCAACTGGACAGTGAGCATGCCCGCAAGACGGGCGAATACGACACCGGCATCGGCCGCCTCTGGGACCGCAGCGACCTGCCTCCTGCCCTGGCCTCACTGGTCGGAATGATCCGCAGCCTGAATCCGGATGACCGGCTGGCCCTGTACCCCGGTTCTCCTTACCTGGCCCGGCAGCTGGCCCGTGACGAGGACAAACTCTGGCTGCATGAATTGCACAGCTCGGACCATCCCCACCTGCGGGACCTGTTCCAGCATGCCGGCCGGCAGGTCCATGTGGACGCCAGGGATGGCTTCGGCGCCCTCAGCGCCCTGTTGCCCCCCCAGCCGCGCCGTGGCCTGGTGCTGATCGATCCTTCCTATGAGTTGAAAGAGGATTACAGGAAAGTTCCGGACGCCCTCAGGGAGGGTCTGAAGCGGTTTGCCACCGGCACCTATGCCATTTGGCATCCTCTCCTGCAGCGTCCTGAAGCCGCGCAGTTGCCGAACCGCCTCAAGCAATTGCCCATCAAGCACTGGCTGCATGCCACCCTCTCCGTGCAGGCGCCCAGCCCGGATGGGTTCGGCATGCATGGAAGCGGCATGTTCATCATCAATCCGCCCTGGCCCCTGAAAGCCACGCTGGAGGAATGTCTGCCCTACCTGGCGAGCCGACTCGGCAAGGACAACCAGGGCCGTTACAGCCTGGACCATCTGGAGCTCCCCTGAGCCCGCTTCAGGTCTAGAATTCGGGCATACCCACGCCCACAGCAGGAGGATTTCCCATGCCCCGACACCCCAGACGGACCCTGACCCTGACCCTGGGGGTGACCCTGACGGCCTTGGCCACGCTCTCCGCCCCTTGCCGTGCCCAGATGCCGGACCCCACGCAGCTGCCCGGACTGATCCTGCATACCCTGCAACAGGCGCAATGGGGCGATCCCCAGGCCCAGATCCGCCTCGGCGCCATGCTGGAACAGGGCATCGGCATGCCCAGTCAACCCCAGGCCGCAGGCCACTGGTATGCCCTGGCCGCGAGCCGCCTGGAACCGGATGCGCTCTATCATCTGGGCAGGTTGATGCTGGAAGGCAAGGGCATCCCGGGCGACAGTGGACGCGGCCTGCAATTGATGTCCCTGGCTGCCGAACTCAATGTCGCCGCCGCTCAAGTCCAGTTGGCCAACATGCTGGAGTTGGGCGAGCATCTGCCTGCCAGCCAGACGGCAGCAGCGTTCTGGTTGCGGCGGGCAGCAGAACTCGGGGACACAGGTGCCCAGACCCGATTGGCCGAACGCCACCTTGTGGGCCGGGGTGTTGAGATCAATGCAGTGGAAGCCGCCAGGTGGCTCGAACTGGCCGCCCAGTCGGGGGACCGCAACGCCCAGGCCCGCCTGGGACGATTGTGGCTGGAAGGAGCGCCGGACCTGGCCCGGGACCCTGCCCAGGCGGGACATTGGCTGGCCCTGGCCGCTGGCCAGGGTGAAACCTCGGCCATGGAACTGCTGGCGGGCATGTTCGAGCGCGGCGACGGTGTGGCCAGGGATGACCGCCTGGCCCAGTTCTGGCGGGCGCAAGCCAGGCCTTGAGCATTCCCCGGGCGCGGTCAGTCCCGGAAGTTCTGGAACTGCAGGGGCACCTCGTCCACGGATTTGCGCATCAGGGCAATGCACTCCTGCAGGATGTCCCTTTTGGCCCCGGAAACCCGCACGCTGTCTCCCTGGATGCTGGCGGTCACCTTGAGCTTGCTGTCCTTGATCAGCTTCACGATCTTCTTGCAGGTATCGCTGTCCAGACCGTTCTTGATGGTCACAGAGCGTTTCACCTTGTTGCCGGACACCTTTTCGCTCTTGTCGGCCACTTCCATGCTGCGGATGTCGATGTTCCGCTTGGTGAGCTTGCTGCGCAGAATATCCAGCACCTGATCCAGCTTGAAATCATCGTCGGCATAGACGGAAAGGGCAAACTCGGTCTGTTCCACCCGGGCGTCCGAGCCCTTGAAATCGAATCGGCCCGTGATTTCCTTGTTGGCCTGCTCCACGGCGTTGCGCAATTCGGGCTTGTCCACCTCGGACACGATGTCGAAAGAAGGCATGCTGATCCTCAAGTTTGTTGCCAATATGCCGATTATGCCTTCAGGAGGGGGGTGACCAAAAACCATCATGCAAGGACGGTCGGTTCATGAACTGGTCAGCGTTGGGTTCCCGGGTACTGAAAAACCGGGTCTACTGGGTGGCCCTCGTGGTCATGTGGGCCCTGCTCACCCTGCTTTCCTATGCCTGGAATGTGCGCACCGTGGAGGCCTACGCCGAAAACCTGGCGGTATTCCGTGGCCGCCTGGTTTTCCAGATCATCCAGGCCACCCGGCTTTGGGAAGATGGCCATGGCGGACACCCCCTGGCGGGAAAGCCTGCATCACCCGCGCCGGACTACGAAGGCTTCAACCCCGCCGTCATGGCCCGTCAACTGGACGAACTGCTGGCTCGGGAAACGGACATGCGGCTGCGACTGACCAGCCTGCATCCATTGAATCCCGGCAATGCCCCCCTGCCCTGGGAACGCATGGCCCTGATCCGCTTCGAGCAGGGAGACCGGGAATTCGTCGACAAGGCGCGTACGCCTGCCGGTCCCCAGTTCCGCTACATGGCTCCCTTGCCTACCCTGGAGTCCTGCCTGCCCTGCCATGCTGCCCAGGGCTATCGCACGGGCGACGTGCGCGGCGCCATGAGCATCACCCAAAGCGCGGCCGGAATCACTCGCCATGTCGCAAGCCAGTTGGACAACCTGCGCCTGCTGCACCTGGCTGGATTCCTGGCCCTGGCCACCATCACCTGGTTCAGCCTGAGCCTGATCCGGCGCCATATCACCGCCCTGGAAATGGAACGGGACCAGCGTCGTCTGATGGCAGAAGAACTGGCCCGGCGCATGGATGAATTGAAACAGACCCAGGACGAGCTCCTGACCAGCGAAAAACAGGCCTCCCTGGGGCGCATGGTGGCGGGCTTCGCCCATGAGGTGAACACGCCGGTGGGGGTGGCCGTGGGGGCGGCCTCCCACGCCCAGGAAGCCATCAAGGCCATCGACCAGCTGCTGGCCAGCGATGAAGTGAGCGAGGAGGAGTTGCGTCGGCACCTGGACGCCATCGACGAGTCCGCCCAACTGACCCTGTCCAACCTGAAACGGGCCGCCGCCCTGGTGCAAAGCTTCAAGCGCACCTCGGTGGACCAGATCTCTGAACATGACCGTGACTACAGGCTCTCGGAACTGGTGGACGATGTCCTGCGCAGCCTGCACAACGTCTTCAAGCGCACGTCCATCCAGATCCGGGTGGATTGCCCGGACGATCCTCTGCTGCACGGCCCCGCCGGCGCATTGGAACAGATCCTGACCAACCTGCTCATGAATAGTTTTCACCATGCCTATGCCGACGGCAGCCAGGCCGGCAACATCCATATCCGGACCGAGATGACACCCGACCAGGGAATCTGCCTCACCTACCGGGACGATGGCGCAGGCATGAATGCAGAGTCCCGGGCCCAGGTCTTCGAGCCCTTCTACACGACACGACGGGCCAGGGGCGGCACCGGCCTGGGCATGTACATCGTCTACAATCTGGCTACGGCAAAGCTGGGCGGCCACATCACCTGCGAGAGCACGCCTGGCCAAGGCACGGTTTTCCGACTGGCATTCCATCCCACTGACCCATCCCATGGGGCGGTCACCACTGAGGCCACAGCATGAAACTCATCCGCAAGTCCGAACCCTCCTCCCAGGCCCAGGATTCCCCCCGGGAACCCCCCTGGAAGATCCTGGTGGTGGACGACGAACCTGATGTGCGTGCCCTGACCTCCCTGAACCTGCGTGACTTCAGTTTCGAAAACCGGCGCCTGCAATTCATCGAGGCCTCCTCCGCCGCCGAGGCCAGGGCACTGCTGGAGCAACACGACGACATCGCCGTGGCACTGATCGACGTGGTCATGGAAACCGATGATGCCGGGCTTCAACTGGTGCAGCACATCCGCCAGGCTCGCGCCAACCCCATGATGCGGCTCATCATCCGAACCGGTCAGCCGGGCGTGGCGCCGGAGCGCTTCGGCATCGACCACTTTGACATCGACGATTACAAGG
>DYHB01000001.1:0-17499 GCA_020724415.1 Thiobacillus sp. | reverse complement strand
CCGAACTTACCGCCCAGAAGCTTTACACCACGGTGCGGTCCGCCCTGAAAGCCTTCCGGGACCTGCAACGCATCGAGCTGAACCGGGTCGGTCTGGCCCGGGTACTGGAGGTGACGCCCCTGCTCTACCAGATGAAGAGCGAAACCATGACCGAGTTCTTCCGGGGCGTGCTGACCCAGATCATCGACCTCTGCCGCCTGGGCCACAGCGGCTTCATTTCCACCATCGACGGCGTGGTCCTGACCCAGGAAGGCGAGGAAATCAGGATGCAGGCCGGTATCGGCGAGTTCGATCCCCTGGATCCGGGCCAGGCGAGGATCCATGATGTGATCGAGCTATGCAAGCACACCGTTTTCGGCAATGAACCGCCCTCGGGCCTGCGTGCGGACGCCATGATCGCCCCCCTGCGCGTGGGCCAGAACATTCTCGGGTTCGTGTACCTGGAATCGGCCACCCGCCTGACCGATGCCGACCGTGAGCTGATCCAGATCCTGGCCGACCAATGTGCTTCCGCCCTGGAAAACATGCGCTTGAACGTCAGCCTGCAGGAATCCTACGAGCACGTGCTGGAGATGCTGGCCGGGGTCGCCGAATTCAAGGACAAGGCCACCGGTGCCCACATCCGCCGCATCTCGGAATATACCCGGCGCATTGCCGGGGAACTCGGCTACGACCCGGAAACGTCCGAAGCCTGGGGCAAGGCCAGCCGGCTCCACGATGTCGGCAAGGTGGGCATCCCCGATGCCATCCTGGGCAAGCCCGGCAGGCTGAACGAGGCAGAATACGAAGTGATCAAGACCCATTCCGCCATGGGGGCCGCCATCCTGAATCACGATCCTTCCCTGGCCCTGGCACGCACCATCGCCCTGTACCACCACGAACGCTGGGATGGCCAGGGCTACCCCGAAGGCCTGGCCGGGGAGGCCATTCCCCTGCCGGCCCGGATCACCAGCGTTGCCGATGTGCTGGACGCCCTGATCAGCCCGCGTCCCTACAAGGAGCCCTGGCCCCTGGACGAGGCCGTCGCCGAAATCCGCCGGGAATCCGGAACCCGTTACGATCCCCAGGTCGTGGAAGCCCTTCTGGCCATTCACCATCGGGGCGACCTGGCTGCTCTGCTGGCCGAAAGCGGGCTGTCCGGGACTCCTAGACCTTGATGTAGACCCAGCCCTCGCCCATGCGGCTGGTGATCTCCTGGATCGCCGAAGGGGCCAGCCGGGCCTCGGGCAACAGTTCCACCCTATCCCCTTCCCGCTTGAGCCGGGCCACGGTCTGGCCGCAGGCCACAAAGGCCAGATTGGCGTGGCGTTGCTCCAGGCTTCGTATCCGATCCATGTAGGGGGACATGTCCCGGCGCAGGAGGTTGACCCCGTAGCTGTTCACGACCACGTTCAGGCGTGCCTGGGCGCCGCGCCGATCAAGCAGGGTTTCCGCCAGATCCAGGACGGCAGCCAGCCGTTCCGGCTCGCTGGAATCCAGGTGCAGCAGAATCTTGTCGGGATCAGGGCGTCCTGTCAGGGCCACGGCCTGATAACCGGAAGGCAACCCGGCCAGCTCCAGGCGACCGTTCTCAGCATTGTCCCTGGCCAGCCAGCCCCCGGCTGCCCCCAGCACCACCAGGAGTGCCGCGGCCACGGCATGACGCCAGGCGGGCTGCCATGACCGACCGGATGCCCCGAGCCGGACCGGCACGTCGGCATAGGCACCGCGCACCAATTCCTTCAGCGTGCGCCGCTCACAGACGGCCTCCTTGAAATCATGATCGGTTTCCAGACGGGCCAGGGCCCGGCGCCGCTCCTCATCGACCAGTTCGTCATCGACAAAGGCATTCAGATATTCCTGAGAAAATGGCTCTTTCAAGGGTTCTTTCATTTGGACCTCCTGTTTATGGGTATCACCCTGTCCCGGGCTTCCAGCGCCAGGTTCGACCGCAAGGCCTGGCGGGCCCGGGACAGGCGGCTCATGACCGTCCCGACCGGGATGCCCAATATACCTGCAACCTGGGCATAACTGCACTCCTCGATATCCACCAGGGTGATGACCTGGCGCTGGCCGAGGGGCAGACCGGCGATGGCCTGGCGCACCCGCCCGGCAGTCTGGCGTCGGTCCAGGGTGGTCTCGGGGGTGACCTCATGGGACAGGATGGCCTCGTCCAGGTCCTCCACGTTCACCAGTTCCCGGCGCCGGCGCAGGCTATCCCGCCAGCAGTTGTTGAGAATGGCGAAAAGCCAGCCTTCGAGGGCTGCATCATCCTTGAGCTGGCCGGCGTGGCGGCAGGCCTTGGCCAAGGTATCCTGGACCAGATCCTCGGCCAAATGGGCATCATGACACCAGGCGTAGGCCAGGCGATAAAGGCGGGGCCTCAGCTCGGTGAGGCGCCGGCATGCCTTGCGTTCCAACAGTTGATCCAGTAAGCCCAAGTCCGTCTCCTGTGCATTCAGTGATTAGACGCTTGGCCCCGGTGGAATACTCCGATGGGCTGGTGCGTCTTACCCAGGCGAACCACTCCCTCGGCCCGGTCAACCGGTCAAGGCAAGCGTGGGGCGCCATCACAACCACCAACGGAAATGGAGTAGATCATGCGAACCCTTGTACTCGCCACCGCCCTGACCACATGCATGGCTCTGGGCACTACCGTGCTGACCCCGAATACTGCCTCAGCAGCCATGGCTGAAGATCAGGAAAAGGTGGTCTACCACGTCAATGACAGCAGCGTGGCCCGGGTGGCCATGCGCAATATCGAAAATCACCTGGGCGCCGCTCCGGATGCCAAAATCGTGGTGGTGACCCACGGCAAGGGGATCGATTTCCTGCTCAATGAAGCGACGGACGACAAGGGCGCGTATCAGGCGCAAGTGGCCGGCCTGAAGAATCGCGGCGTGGAGTTCAGGGTCTGCCGCAACACCCTGAAGGGCCGCAAACTGAACGACAACGCGGTGATCTTCGAGGCCTCCGTGGTGCCTTCAGGCGTCGCCGAACTCGGAAAATTGCAGTCGCGTGAAGGATACGTATACATCAAACCCTGAATCGGCGGGCCTGTCACGACGGCTTAGTAAGCATTTGCTAATACAGGGGGCGCTATAATCGGTCCATTGCCTCCGGAGGACCTATGAAACGCCCCCTCTCCATACTTTTTGCCAGCTCGGAAGCCCGCCCTCTGGTCAAGACAGGCGGCCTGGCTGACGTCTCCGGCGCACTTCCTCCCGCCTTGCGGGACATCGGCCTTGACTGCCGCCTGCTGGTTCCGGGTTACCGTAGTGTTTTGAGCGGCGTGGCAAATCCGCGCGAAGTCGCCCGTTTCAGTCAGTTGCCCGGCTACGGCGAGGTTCGCCTGCTGGAAGCCGCCATGCCGGATTCCGGAATCACCGTGTACGTGCTGGACTATCCCTGGCACTACCTGCGGGAAGGCGGCCCCTACCAGGACGCCACTGGGAAGGATTACCCCGACAGCGCCTGGCGCTTCGCCCTGTTGTCCCGGGTGGCAGCCCTGCTGGCCGGCCCCAACTCCCCCCTGGACTGGCCCCCCGACATCCTGCATTGCCACGACTGGCAGACCGGCCTGGCCCCAGCCTACCTGCGTTTCAACGGGGGCGGCGCCCCCAGCGTGATGACCATCCACAACCTGGCCTATCAGGGCATTTTCCCGCCCGACATGGTGGAGCCCCTGGGCCTGCCCGCTTCCAGTTTCAGCGTTGAGGGCGTGGAGTACTACGGTAATTTCTCATTCCTGAAAGCGGGGCTCTTTTATGCTGACTGGATCACCACCGTCAGCCCGTCCTACGCCCTGGAGATCCAGCAAGATCCCATGGGCATGGGGATGCAGGGCCTGCTGGCCCAGCGCAATGGCCAGCTGACGGGCATCCTGAACGGCATCGATACGGCAGACTGGAACCCCTCCAGCGACCTGCATCTGCCCTGCGAGTTTTCCCAGAAGGCGCCGTCCGGCAAGAAGCGCTGCAAGCAAGCCCTCCAGAAGGAGCTGGGCCTGGAACCCCTGGCCGACGCCCCCCTGTTCGGCATCATCTCCCGCCTGACGCACCAGAAGGGCCTGGACTGGACCTTGCTGAATGCCAGACAGATCGTAGAGCAAGGCGGCCAGATCGTCCTGCTGGGCACCGGCGATCCGGCCCTGGAAACGGCCTTCCGGGATCTGGCGGCCAGCCAGCCAGGCAAGGTGGCGGCCGTGATCGGCTATGACGAGGGGCTTTCCCACCGCATCGAGGCTGCATCGGATTTTTTCCTCATGCCCTCCCGCTTCGAACCCTGCGGCCTGAACCAGATGTACAGCCAGCGCTATGGCGCCCTGCCCATCGTGCATGCCACCGGTGGCCTCAAGGATACGGTGCAGGACGGCGAAACCGGTTTCGTCTTCACGGAGCCCTCGCCCTTCGGCCTTGGCCAGGCCATCCAGCGGGCCTTCGCCCTCTATGCGGACAAGAAGGCCATGCGGCGCATGATCAGCGCCGCCATGGCCAAGGACTACAGTTGGGAAGGCAGCGCCCAGGCCTATCGTGCCCTTTACGAAATCCTGGCCGCCGGTCGCTGACGGCTTGGCCCGTCAGAGCCAGCGCAACAGACCGGTCTCGAAAGGATGGGTCTGACGTTCATGACAGGGGTAGACCCGTATCCGGTACATGAGCTTGCCGCACAGGTCCGGCACCAGATTGAGGCCAAACACCTGTTCGTGACCCTGGCTGCCGACCGGATCGAAGCGGAAGGCCCTCAGCTCCCTCTCCTGGCCCTGTTTTGAGGCCCGGCCCACAATCATTTCCACCCGGACATCTTCCGGCGCCAATCCGTTCAGGTTCACCGCCACCTGGATATCCATGCTGTGGCCGTAGCTCATGCGCTTGACCGGGTTATCCAGCCTGCGGATCGACACGCCAGCCCAAGCCTGCCGTACCCGGGCCTTCCAGTCGGCCAGGGCTCGGGCACCGGCATAATCATCATCGGAAAAGCGGGGCCAATTTCGGCTCGCGGGAGCATAGAACTTGTCCACGTACTGGCTCACCATGCGCAGGGAGTTGAACTGGGGCAACAGGGTGGAGATGGAACGCTTCGCCATGCGCACCCAGTCGGGGGAGAGACCCAGTTCGTTGCGCCGGTAGTACATGGGGATGACCTGATCCTGGAGCAGTTCATACAGGGTCTGGCCATCCTCCCGGTTGCGCCGGGCATCATCGTAGTAGCCCGGGGCGGGCTTGATGGCCCAACCGTTGGTTGCATCGTAGCCCTCGTCCCACCAGCCGTCCGTCACGGACAGGTTGATCACACCGTTCATGGCGGCCTTCATGCCCGAGGTGCCTGAGGCTTCCAGGGGATAAATGGGATTGTTCAGCCAGACATCGCAGCCGGATACCAGACGGCGGGCCAGCCCCAGGTCGTAGCCTTCCACCATCAGGATCTTGCCCTCGAATTCCGGTTGCCGCGAGATGTCATGGATGCGTTTGATCAGCTCCTGACCGGGCTGGTCGGCCGGGTGGGCCTTGCCGGCGAAGACGAACAATACCGGGCGGTCGGCATCGTCCAGGATCTGGCGCAGCCAGTCCATGTTGTCGAACAGCAGGGTGGCGCGCTTGTAGGTGGCAAATCGTCGTGCGAAGCCGATGATCAGTGTATTCGGGTCCAGGGCGTTGGCATTCTTGAGCATCCGCTCCAGATGGGCCTCGGCGCCGTGGTTGCGCAGGTGCTGGTGGGTCACCCGGTGGCGCAGGGTGTGCAGCATCTGGGTCTTGAGGGCCTGGTGCACGGCCCAGAAATGATGGTCCGGAATGCCCTCCACCTTCTGCCAGAACTCGGCATCGGTGAGCCGGCGGCGCCACTCATAGCCCAGCTTGTTGTCGAACAGGTCGACCCATTCCTGGGCCAGGAAGCTGGAGATGTGGACACCGTTGGTAATGTAGTCCATGGGGGATTCCTCGGGCTCGATCTCGGGCCACATGTCCGCCAGGATGTGCGACGAAACGCCACCGTGGATGCGGGATACTCCATTGTGGTGGCGCGACCCGTGCAGGGCCAGCTTGGTCATGTTGAATTCCTGACCGTTCACGGCGCCGCCCAGACGCATGAATTCGTCCCGGGCGATGCCCAGGTCAAGGCAGCATTTCGAGAAATACTCCCAGATCATCTCCTCGCTGAAATGGTCATGACCGGCGGGCACCGGGGTATGGGTGGTGAACACGGTATTGGAGGCCACGGCCTCCAGGGCGGCGTGGTAAGGCAAGCCTTCATGGACCTTGCGCCGGACCCGTTCCAACACCATGAAGGCCGCGTGGCCTTCGTTGATGTGGTACACGCTGGGCTGGATGCCCAGTTCCCGCAGGGCCCGGGCACCGCCGATGCCCAGCACGATCTCCTGCTGGATGCGGGTGCGCCGGTCGCCCCCGTAGAGCTGGTGGGTGATGTCCCGGTCTGCCGCCGAGTTCACCGGCAGGTCGGTATCCAGCAGATAGAGCTTCACATGGCCGATGCGCGCCTCCCAGACCTTGGCTTCCACCACCCGGCCGGGCATCTCGATACGAACGTGGACCTCGCTGCCGTCGCTTCGATGGGCAGGATGGATGGGCAGATCATCGAAATCCGAATCGGTGTAGGTGGCGATCTGGTGTCCATCGTTGTCGATGCGCTGGTAGAAGTAACCCTGGCGGTAGAGCAGACCCACGCCCACGAAGGGCAGGCGCAGATCGGAAGCGGCCTTGCAATGGTCCCCGGCCAGGATGCCCAGGCCGCCGGAATAGATGGGAAAACTCTCATGGAAGCCGAATTCGGCACAGAAATAGGCGATCAGATCGCCGTCCTGGACATCGGCCACCGCATCCCGGCGCAGGGGCTCGCTCATGTAGGTGTCGAAAGCGGACAGGACCCGGTTGTAGTTGCCGACGAAGATGTGGTCTTCCGCCGCTTCGGTCAGGCGCTCCTCGTCCACCCGTTTCAGGAAGGCCTTGGGATTGTGGCCGACGGCATCCCACAAGCCGGGATGCAGACGGGCAAACAGGGTACGGGTGGGACGGTCCCAACTGTAGAACAGGTTTTCCGCCAGCTCCTGAAGACGCACCAGGCGCCTGGGAATGCGGGGGTTGACCTCCACCGTGAAGTGAGTGCCGGGTTTCATGACTGTACTCCCATGGGTATGTGTCTCGGGCCATGCTGCCATGGCCGGATGTCAGAAATTGAAGGGGCTCAGGACAGTCGGATGAAATGTTCCCGGTAGTAGCGCATTTCGGCCACGGATTCCAGGATGTCCGACAGGGCAGTGTGCTTGTTTTCCTTCTTGAACCCCTCAGCCAGGCCCGGACGCCAGCGTTTGGCCAGTTCCTTCAGCGTGGATACGTCCAGGTTCCGGTAATGGAAATAGGCCTCCAGGCGGGGCATGTAGCGGGCCAGGAATCGCCGGTCCTGGCAGATGGAATTGCCGCACATGGGGGTTGTCCGGGCCGGTACATGCTGCTGCATGAAGGCCAGCACCTGGTCTTCCACCTCGGCCTCGGTGAGGGGAGATGCGCGCACTTTGTCGATCAGGCCGGATTTGCCGTGCGTGCCCTTGTTCCAGGCATCCATGGCATCCAGGACCGCATCGGTCTGATGCACCACCAGCACGGGGCCCTCGGCCACCAGTTCCAGATCCTTGTCGGTCACCACCAGGGCAATCTCGAGAATACGGTCGGTGTCGGGTTCCAGTCCGGACATCTCCATGTCCAGCCAGACCAGGTGGGTGTCGTTTAGCGCCATGCGGGTTCCTTGGGTCAGGTGAAGGGCGGGGGGACCGAGGTCCGTTGCCGTGTTCCGATTGTGGCATAATCGACCGGACAGCGTCAGTTACCCCAACTAACCATTTCATTTAAAAGGGTTTTTTGTGAACATTTTCGGGTCACATCGGTCCCATCACTGTTCCTGAACATATTCCGCATCCCATGGTTTCCTTCACCCAGATTTTCCTCGCCGCGGTCATCCTGACCTACGGGCTCAAGCTTTGGCTGGCCCTGCGCCAGATGCGCCACGTATGGCTGCACCGGGATGCCCCCCCGCCCGCCTTTGCCGACAGCATCAGCCCGGACCAGCACCGCAAGGCCGCCGATTACACCCTGGCCAAGACCCGGGTCGGTCTCCTGCACCTGGCCCTGGAAGCGGCCTTGTTGCTGGCCTTCACCCTGGGAGGCGGCCTCCAGCTGCTGCACGATGCCGCGACCGGCCTGACCGCCTCGCCCCTGCTCTCCGGCATGCTCACCCTGTTGGGTTTGATGGCCGTGGCCGGCCTGGCGGAAATTCCCCTCTCCCTGTACCGCCAGTTCAAGGTGGAGGCCCGTTTTGGTTTCAACCGCCAGACCCTGCCCGGTTTCTTCGCCGACCTGGCCAAGGAATCCGCCCTGGGGGTGATCCTGGGTGCCCCCCTGATCCTGCTCACCCTCTGGCTCATGGCCGGCATGGGCGAACTCTGGTGGCTCTGGGTCTGGCTGGCCTGGATGGCCTTCAACCTGCTGGTGCTGGCGGTGTACCCCACCTTCATCGCCCCCCTGTTCAACCGCTTCAGTCCTTTGGAAGACGCCAGCCTCAAGCATCGCATCGAAGCGCTCCTGGCCCGCACCGGCTTCAAGAGCCAGGGGGTCTTCGTCATGGACGGCTCCCGCCGCACTGCCCACGGCAACGCCTATTTCACCGGCCTGGGCAAGTCCAAGCGCATCGTCTTCTTCGACACCCTGTTGGAACAGCTCAGCCCCGAACAGACCGAGGCCGTGCTGGCCCACGAGTTGGGGCATTACAAGCGCAGGCACATCGCCAAGCGCATCGTCTTCATGTTCGGTGTCAGCCTGGTCTTGCTCTACGTCCTGGCCTGGCTCAAGGGCATGCCCTGGTTCTACCAGGACCTGGGCGTGACCGGCATGAACGATGCCCTGGCCCTGGCCCTGTTCTTCCTGGTGCTGCCGGTATTCACCTTCCCGCTGACGCCGGTCATGAGCCTGTATTCCCGCAAGCACGAGTTCGAGGCCGACGCGTTTGCTGCCCAGCAGGCCGACCCGACCCACCTGATCACCGCCCTGGTGAAGTTGTACCGGGACAACGCCTCCACCCTGACCCCGGACCCGATCCACTCCCTGTTCTACGACAGCCACCCCAAGGCCACCGAGCGCATCGGGCGGTTGGAAGCCCAGGCACCCGGGGACCTACCCCGCACCCAGACGGCATGACCACGAGGAGACCACCATGAAACACATCCTGTTCACCGCTGCCATTTCCCTTCCCGCCCTGTGCCTGCCTGGCCTGGCCCAGGCCACTCCCTTCGCCGGAGCCGATGCCGCCGCCGGCAAGAAGATGCATGCCCAGATGTGCGACGGTTGCCAAGCCGGACGATTCGGCGGCGATGCGGACCGCATCTACACCCGTCCCGATCGCAAGGTGAAATCCGCCGACCAACTGGCCCAGCGCATCGGCAGTTGCAATGCCATGCTGGGTCTGGACCTGTTCCCTGAAGACGAGGCCAACCTGGGCGCCCACCTCAACAAGACCTTCTACAAGTTCAAGTGAGCACACGACCATGACCGATACCTTCTGCGACCTGGCCCAGGGCAAATGCAAGCCCTGCGAAGGCGGCGTTCCACCCCTGGGTGACGCTGACATTGCCCGCCTGATGCCCCAGCTGAGCGACTGGTCAGTCGTGGACGGCAAGCTGCGCAAGGACTTCAAGTTCCCGGACCACTACGTCACCATGACCTTCGTCAACGCCATTGCCTGGATTTCCCACCAGCAGGGCCACCATCCCGATCTGGCCGTGGGCTACAACACCTGCCGGGTGGAGTACGTCACCCACGCCATCAACGGCCTGTCCGAGTCCGATTTCATCTGCGCTGCCAAGATCGACCGCCTGGCCGATCTATGAGCCGTCAGGGCCCAGGCACCGATGCCCGGTTGTCCGGCCGGGTCACGGCCGTGCACGGCCGGCATTTCCGGGTGGAATCTGGCACAGGCATCCACGACTGCGTCACCCGGGGCAAGAAAGGCGGCATTGCCTGCGGGGATCATGTGGAGTTCACGGCTACCGGTCAGGAGACCGGCGTCATCGAACGCACCTTGCCCCGGCGCAATCTGCTCTATCGTTCGGACGCCTTCAAAAGCAAGCTCCTGGCCGCCAACGTGGACCGGGTCTTCGTGGTCCTGGCGGCCACGCCCAGCCCTGATTTCAACCTGCTCAACCGCTGCCTGATCGCCTGTGAAATGGCCGGTATCCCCGCCACCCTCCTGGTCAACAAGTCCGACCTGCCGCAAACCGAAGCCCTTCTGGCCAGGCTGTCGGCCTATGCCCGCCTGGGCTACCCCCTGATCAGCCTGGCCGCCCGGGTGGACATCAGTCCGTTGAAGGCCCGGCTGGCGGGCGATACCGCCATCTTCATCGGTGCCTCGGGCGTGGGCAAGAGCACCCTGATCAACGGCCTGGTGCCGGAGGCCGAGATCGCCACCCAGGAGATCTCCCAGGCCCTGGATTCGGGGCGCCATACCACCACCCACACCCGCCTCTATCACCTGCCCGGCGGCGGCGCCCTGATCGATTCCCCGGGCATGCAGGAGTTCGGCCTGATGCATGTGGATCCCGCCCGGCTCACGGCGGCCTTTCCAGAATTCAAGCCCCTGATCGGCCAGTGCCGTTTCTACAACTGCAAGCACCTCCAGGAGCCCGGCTGCGCCATCCTGGACGCTGTGGCCAACGGGTCCATACTCAAGGAACGCTGGCAAAACTACCGGACCCTTCTGGAAGAACTGGCCCGCAAACCCTACCCTGCCTGAGAGGCCTGTCCATGACCATGACGCCACTGCCCGTGCTATCCCTTCTGGAGACCCGTGTCCTGGGTGTCCTGTACGAAAAGCAGCACACGGTGCCCGACACCTATCCCCTCTCCCTGAATGCCCTGGTGGCGGGCTGCAACCAGAAGACCAGCCGGCATCCGGTGCTGGAAGCCAGCGAGGCGGAAGTCCTGGCCGCCCTGGACAGTCTGAGACATGCCAGTCTGATCGTGGAATCCAGTGGCGGCCGGGTGACCCGCTACGGTCACAATATCGACCGGGTGCTGCGCCTGCCCGCCCAGGCCATCGCCCTGCTGGTCACCCTGATGCTGCGCGGCCCCCAGACCCTGGGCGAATTGCGCATCAACAGCGAACGCCTGCACAAGTTCGCAGATACTTCGGCCCTGGAAGGGTTTCTGGAAGACCTGGCGGAACGCCCGGAAGGTGCCCTGGCCATGGAACTGCCACGCCAGCCGGGCGCCCGGGAAAACCGCTGGGCCCATCTGCTCTCGGGTCCGCCGGACATCGAGGCAGCCATGGCACCGGTTTCCCATGGGGACCGTGGAGATGTCGGGTTGGGCGAAATCGCCGCCCTCAAGGCCCGCATCGTGAGCCTGGAAACCCAGGTGGCCACCCTCCAGCGCCAGGTCAGCACGCTTTATGGCGAACTGGGCATCGTGGCTGCCGGAGATGAACAGGATTCCGGGAGCAGGACATGAGCGACAGCCTGACCTGCTGGAAATGTGGCGCTGATCTCAAAGACGTGCCCCAGCCCTTCGGACGCCGTTCGGAATGCCTGAGCTGCCATGCCGAACTGCACGTCTGCCGCATGTGCCGCCACTATGACACGGCCAAGGCCAAGCATTGCCGGGAGCCGGTGGCCGAGCCGGTCCAGGACAAGACCCGGGCCAACTTCTGCGACTGGTTCCAACCCGGCCCCCAAGGCCGGGCGACCCAAGGGCCAACCGACAACCGCCGTGCCCTGGACGATCTCTTCGGCGGCAACAGCGAGGCATCGACCGGGAATGCCGCCGGGACCCGCAAGGCCCTGGACGACCTGTTCGGCTAGGCTTATTTGGGGATGCTGACTTCCCGCTCGTAGTAGCGGCCCAGGTTGGCCCGGGTATGGCAGGCCACGCAATTGGCCGCCGTGCCGATCTTGGTACGTTTCCAGAAGCTGTTGGGCACTTCGTCATGCATGAACTTGAAGAAGGGCGTGCCACTGATGCGCTGGGGGGCATCGGCCGCTGGGATGGAACCAGCGATGCGGCGCATGAGCGTGTTGGCGCGTCGGCCATCGGCAGCCAGCTCCGTCAGGAGTGCACTGACCGCCTTTTCGGCCTCGGCACCAAAAGTGGCGTCCTCGCCGAAGTGATGCTCCAGTTCGGCCATCATCTTCTTCCAGGAGCGGGCCGGCAGCAGTCCGGGTGCATAGGCCGTATGGCAGCCGCCGCATTCCTCCAGATACAGCTTGCCCTCCGGCATGGGGAAAGCGGCACCGTCGTCCGCTGCCGCCGGGAGAGCAGCCAGGGCAAGGCCTGCGGCAAGGGTCAAACCGGCAAGGGTGACGTGTCGGGTCATGGTCAACTCACTTCAGCGACAGCATGTAGGCGGTGAAATCCGCCTTTTCCTGGGCCGTGCATTCCCGGGCCAGCACTTCCTTGCAGTTGCGCCTGAACCACTTTTCCACCTTGGCCATGTCGGTGAAGCGCTCCTTGTTGGCGACCGGCGCCAGGGGCTCGATGGCCTTGTGGGTCTTCACATGGCGTCCGGATGCCCGGGCATCCTCGGTGTGGCAACCCATGCAGGACTTGATCTCGCCCCCGAATTGGCCCCGGTAGAGCTTTTCACCCCGGGCGACCGATGATCCGCCGGCCTTGGCGTTCAGTTCCGCGAGGATTTGCTGGGGCGTGGCGGCGCTGGTCAACCCGGAATACGCCAGGGCAAGGGTCATTGCCAAGATGGATATCTTCATTTGCGCTTTTCATCCTTCAGATATTGATAGCCGCTCACCATGGCCTGGGCCACGGGCACCCCGTGGCGGCGCTCGTGCAGGACCAGCATGGCCAGATGCACGACGATGAACACCATGAATACATATTGCAGCCAGTCGTGGGGCAGGCGGAACCAGGGTTTCCACATCACCCGATAGCCCAGCCAGTCGAACAGGGGACCGGCACCCTGGTCGATGGCGGCCAGGGCCAGGCCCGTGGCCGCCATGACCAGCAACAGCAGATAGACCAGGAGGTAGGCCCCACTGGCCATTGGGTGGTGGCCGAAATCCGCCGGCGCCTGGAACAACCGACGGGATCGCAGGCCATCCAGCCAGGCCCGGGGCCGCCACATGGCGCGCCAGCGGGCATGGACCGGGCCGGCCAGCCCCCACACCAGCCGCAGGAGCAAGCCGGCCACCAAGCCATAGCCCAGCCACATGTGCACCACCCACAGGGCGGCACCGGGCCATTCCCAGGCGAGCCAGTCGGCCCCCTGGGCGGTGACCAGCAGGAGCAGGATCATCAACCCGTTCCAGGCATGCAATACCCGCAGGAAGGGGTCATAGACATAGTGCGCCCGCAGGCGCTTGGACTGCATGGGGAGCGAGCCGGCCGCTTACTTGGCGTAGGCCACCTGACCGGGGCCATCCACGTCGTCATCCCCCTTGATCTGCAGGAAGGGGGGCACGAAAGCCGGCTTGCCCAGGGATTGATAATAAGCGCTGATGTCTTCGATCTCCTTCTCGCTGAAGAAGGCCACCGCCAGGTTCATCATGGGATGCAGAATCTTGCCGGACTTGTACTTGTTGGTCTTCACCGTCAGTTTGTCCGCATCCCGGCCGGCCAGTTGCAGGGTGTAGAAGATGCCGCCAAAGCTCTCATTGCCATGGCAGGTCATGCAGGCCGTGGCCTTTTCCTTGCCCGCGACGGGATCGCCGGCAGCATGTACGGAGGCGGACAGGACCGCCGTGGAGATAAGGGCAAGGGAAAGCCACTGTTTCACGATGTACTCCTCTGGGTGGGTTTGTTTCGGGACCTTCATAAGCATGTAGCAATTTTCTTATATGGTCAATTCGGCTCAGACATCCCGCGGCACCCAGGGGGCCCGGTGTTGCGCCAATGACCACCGAGGCCGGTCACCCAGGCGGGTGCTAGCATGGCTTTTGTTATTGGACAATATGTTTTTGCACAGTAATAATAGGCCTGAGAAGCCTATAACTACGCAAGGGAAGTACCCCTCACATCACCGAAAGGAGAGGTCATGATGGACTTTAGTGTGTTGTCCAATGCCGTTCAGACGGCTCTAGGCGCCCAGATCCCCGCCATCCTCGGCGCGGTCGGCATTCTCGTCATTGGTTACCTGATCGCCGTATTGGCCCGGGCCGTCGTACGCAAGCTGCTCTCCCTGCTGAAACTGAATGAACGACTCGGCCAGTCCCTGGAAAAGCCCCTCAAGGTGGAACAGGGCATCGCCACCGCCGTCTTCTGGTTTGTGCTGCTGGTCACCCTGATCGGCGTCTTCAACACCTTGGAGCTGGATCAATTGTCCGGACCCTTCGCGGCCATGGTGAGTCAGGTCATGAACTACCTGCCCCACCTTCTGGCCGGCCTGGTGCTGACCCTGGTGGCCTGGCTGGCGGCCACCCTGGTGCGTACCGTGGCCACCCGTGCCCTCCAGGCCACCCAATGGGATGAAAAGCTGACCGAACAGGCAGGCATGGCCCCCATGGGCGACAATGTGGGACAGGTGCTGTTCTGGCTAGTCATGCTGATGTTCCTGCCCGCCATCCTGGGGGTATTCCAGCTGGAAGGCATGCTGGACCCCATCCGCAACATGGTGGATCAGACCCTGGCCATGCTGCCCAACATATTCGCCGCCGGCATCATCCTCCTGGCCGGTTGGCTCGTGGCCAAGATCCTGCGCGGGCTGGTGGTGAACCTGCTGGGCGCCGTGGGTGCCGACAAGCTGGGGACCGCCGCCGGCATGAAGGAAAGCCTGGAGCTCTCCAAGCTGGTGGGCATGATCGTGTTCATCCTCATCCTGATCCCGGCGCTGATTGCCGCCCTGGACACCCTGAAGATCGAGGCCATCTCCCAGCCCGCCACGGAAATGCTGGGTCTGATGCTGGCCGCCCTGCCCAATATCTTCGCCGCGGTACTGATCCTGTTCATCACCTGGTATGTGGCTTCCTTTGCCGCCTCCTTGCTGGGCAAGCTGCTGGCCAACCTGGGCGTTGACAGCCTGCCTGCCAAGATGGGCCTGGAGCATGTCTTCGATGATGAGTTCAAGCTGTCGGGATTCGTGCCCAAGGTGATGGTGTTCTTCGCCATGCTGTTCGCCACGGTCGAGGCGGCCCATCGCATGGATTTCGGCCAGGTGCAGCACTTGGTGGGCATGTTCATCGAATTCGGCGCCAAGGTATTGCTGGGCGCGGCCATCCTGCTGGTGGGATTCTGGCTGGCGAACCTGACCCACTCGGCCATGCTGCGTGCCAGCGCGGACAAGGCCTCGGCCATGGCCGGCATTGCCCGCTATGCCATCCTGGGCCTGGTGCTGGCCATGGGCCTGTCCGCCATGGGCATTGCCGACAGCATCGTCAATACCGCCTTCGCCCTGGTATTTGGTGCCGTGGCCGTGGCCGTGGCCCTCTCCTTCGGTCTGGGCGGTCGGGAGGCCGCCGGTCGTCAGATGGAGTACTGGCTGTCCAAGCTGCGTGAGGATCGGCAGGAAAAATAAGCCGACCGGCACATAGCCCGGCCCGGCTTCACGCCCCCCGGCGCGGGTCCGGGGGGCGTTCCTTGGCGGTCGTCAAGACTCCGGCGAGCCCAGACTGTCCAGGCCCTCCCGGGCGATTTCCCGCACATCCGGGTCCGGGTCATCCAGTCCTTTCTGCAACAACGCCCCGGCCCTGGCATCCCGGGTCAAACCCAGGTAATAACTGGCGTCTGCGCGCACCCGGGCATCGGCATGCCGGGACAGTTCGCCAAGTTCAGGGATAAGCGCCGCCAGGGCCGCCGCCCCCGACCATCCCTCCATCACCGCCCCGGCGCCGATGCGCACGTTCAAACTGGCCTCGGGATTGGCCACGATGGGCAGCAGGCTCCCCAGCCATTCCGGGTGGTCCCGAAGCGTGGCTTCCACCTTGGCCAGTTCGCCTTCCTTGAGCAGGGTGTGGAAATAATCCGCCATGCCCTCTGCCGATCCGGCCCGGGCGATCCAGTGTTCCACCTCGGCCCGGTCCCGCACCCCGGTCAACTCGAAGGGTCCGATGCGCAGCCAGGGTACGGAGCGTATGCCCCGCTCGGCGGCCCAATCGGGATGCTGATTCAGGTTGACCACTTCCAGCCGCCCCAGGCGACCCTGTTTCACGAGATCGGACAGGATCTGCAACATGGCCGGGCAGTGGGGGCACTCGCGGGTAAGGGCCAGGGTGGCATCGGGGGCGGCGGTCTCGGCAAGGATGGTCTGGACGGGCATGACGATTGGAATTGCAGCAAATAGGGGCTAGGCTATCAGACATTGCAACCCCGACAAACCGCCATGTCCGACCTGTTTTCCCCCCTTCCCCTGGGTGCCCATACGTTGAAGAACCGCATCGTCATGGCCCCTCTGACCCGTTGCCGCGCCACCCGGGATGCCGTCCCCACCGCCCTCATGGCGGACTACTACGGCCAGCGCGCCGGGGCCGGATTGATCCTGTCCGAGGCCACCTGCATCTCGCCCCAGGGCCTGGGTTATCCCATGACGCCGGGCATCTGGAACGGCGAGCAGGTGGCGGGCTGGGAACGGGTGACCCGGACGGTGCACGACCGGGGCGGCCGCATCTTCTGCCAGCTCTGGCACGTGGGCCGCATTTCCCACCCGGACCTGCAACCGGGCGGCGCCCTACCGGTGGCCCCCTCGGCCCTCAAGCCCACGGGCGAGGTCCACACCTATACGGGCCCCAAGCCCTACGTCACCCCCCGGGCCCTGGACACGTCGGAACTGCCGGACATCGTCCACCAGTACCGGGTGGCGGCCCTCAACGCCATCGCCGCCGGCTTCGACGGCGTGGAGGTCCACGGCGCCAACGGCTACCTGCTGGACGAATTCCTGCGTGACGGCAGCAACCATCGCAATGACCGCTATGGCGGCTCGGTGGAAAACCGGGCCCGGCTGCTGCTGGAAGTGGTGGAAGCCGTCTGCCAGGCCGTGGGGCCGGGTCGGGTGGGGGTGCGCCTGTCCCCCATCCAGCCCTTCAACGACATGCAGGACAGTGACCCGGAAACCACCTTCAGCCGGGTGGTGGAGTGGCTCAACGCCTTCGGCCTGGCCTACCTGCACGTGACCCGGCTGGGCATGGACAACCCGGGCGCGGCCGGCCCAATGTTCGACCTGCACGGCCTGCGACAGTTGTGGAAAGGCGTCTACATGACCAACCACGCCTATACCCGGGACACGGCCCTGGCCACCGTGGCCGAGGGCAAGGCCGATCTGGTGGCCTTCGGCGCCCTCTACATCGCCAACCCCGACCTGGACCGCCGTCTGGCCCAGAACACCCCGCTGAACACCCCCGACCCGGCCACCTTCTATATCGGCGGTGAGAAGGGCTACACCGACTATCCCAGTCTGGCCTGATCATCCATAGACCTGAAAGGATTCAACATGGCCCACATGAACCGATGGCTGGCGCTGCTGTTACTGGCCTTCATTGCCAACCCTGCCCTGGCGGCCGACGCCCAGGAAGACAAACTG
>DYHB01000038.1 GCA_020724415.1 Thiobacillus sp. | reverse complement strand
GAGCCCCTCAGTCGCCCGAGCCGGTCTGGATTCCCCGTCCCGTCCCAAATCCGTACCTCATCACACCCCCAGGTATCCGGATGCATCCAGCCGTGCGTGTCGTGCTTTACCTGATCATGGCCCTGGCCATCCCGGGGCTGGGTCATCTTGCCCTGGGGGTGTTCCTGGGTCTGGCGCTGGTGGCCGCGTTCCGCCGCCCGGGACCCGTGGCACGCCTGCTCTGGCGTACCCGCTGGCTGTTCCTGCTGATCTTCCTCGGCGACGCCTACAGCCTGCCCGGCGAGCCGGCTCTGGTCTGGATGGGCGAGTATTCGCCAACCCGCGAAGGCCTGTTCTTGGGGGCAGAGCACATGTTGCGGTTGCTGGTCATGTTGCTGCTGCTGGACAGTCTGGTACTGGCCCTGCCGCGCGAGCCGCAACTGGCCGGCCTGTATCTGCTCATGCAACCCTTCAGGCACGTGGGCCTGGTACCCGAAATGGCCGCCGTCCGCCTTGGGCTTACCCTGGACTACATGGAACAGCCCAAGGAGCATCGTCTCAGTCTCAGACAACTCATGTCCGATGACTTGCCGATCCGTGAAACGCCGGACCACTACCTGTTGCCGGTGCCTCCCTGGCAGCCCCGGGACACCGCCTTGCTGGTGTCCGCCATCGCCCTGGTCCTGATGCTATGGCAACTCGCTTAGCCCTGGGTCTGGAATACGATGGCAGCCGGTTCTGCGGCTGGCAGACCCAGCCGGGTGGCTGTGCCATTCAGGACCGGGTGGATGCCGCCCTGTCCGAAATCCATGCCGCGCCCATCAAGACCATCGTGGCTGGTCGCACCGATGCCGGCGTCCACGCCTCGGCACAAGTGATTCATTTCGATGCTCAGCATGACCGCCCGCTCACGGCCTGGGTCAAAGGGGCCAATGCCCTCTTGCCGCCCGGCGTGGCCGTGCTTTGGGCGCGGGAGGTGGGGCCGGATTTCCACGCCCGGTATGGCGCGGTGGAGCGCAGCTATCGGTATTACCTGCTCAATCATCCCATTCGTCCTGCCTTGATGGCGGGAAAGGTAGGTTGGACCCATGGCAAGCTGGACCTGGGCGCCATGGCGCAAGGGGCGACCCACTTGGTGGGCTTGCATGACTTCACCGCTTTCAGGGCGGCGGAATGCCAGGCCAGATCGCCTTTCAGGGATATCCGTCTGGCTCGGGTGGAAAAACACGGGCACTATGTCACCTTCGATTTCCGGGCCAATGCCTTCCTGCATCATCAGGTACGCAACATGGTCGGGGCCCTGGTCTGGGTTGGATTGGGACGTCGGTCCCCCGATTGGGTGGCCGAGGTGCTGGAATCCCGGGATCGGCGCCAGGCCGCCGCCACCTTCGCCCCGGATGGGCTCTACCTCACGGGCGTGCGCTACGGCTGCGAATGGGGTCTGCCCGAAGTGGAACAACGATTGCCTGGATTGCCATGACGACACGTATCAAGATATGCGGCATCACCCGACTGGAGGATGCCCTGCTGGCCGCGCAACTGGGCGTCGATGCCATCGGCCTGGTGTTTGCCCCCAGTCCCCGTCGGGTAGCGCCTGACCAGGCCAGGATCATCGCCGCTGCCGTGCCGCCCTTCGTGACCAGCGTGGCCCTGTTCGTCAATCCCACGGAGGCTGAAGTGGACGCGGTGCTGGAGACGGTACAACCCGACCTGCTTCAGTTCCATGGCGAGGAATCCCCGGATTTCTGTCAGGCCTTTGGACGTCCCTATATCAAGGCGGCCCGGGTCCGGCCCGGCCTGGATTTGGTAGAATATGCGGCCCGGCATGCCCGGGCTCGGGGCCTGTTGCTGGATGCCTGGACGCCGGACGCCCACGGGGGCACCGGCCACCGTTTCGACTGGTCACTCATCCCGCCGGACCTGCGCCTGCCCGTGATACTGGCGGGCGGCCTGGAGCCCGGCAACGTGGCTGACGCAATTCGGTCGGTGGCGCCCTGGGCGGTGGATGTCTCCAGCGGCGTGGAGGCCGCCAAGGGCATCAAGGACGCCGGCAAGATGCACGCCTTCATTCAAGAGGTTAGAAATGCAAATGTATGACCTGCCCGATACCCGAGGGCACTTTGGCCCCTACGGTGGCGTGTTTGTCGCCGAGACCCTCATGGCGGCCCTGGACGAATTGCGCCAGGAATACGAAGCCGCCCGGACCGATCCCGATTTCCAGGCCGAATTCCGTCACGAGCTCCGGCACTATGTCGGACGCCCCAGCCCCATCTACCATGCCCGGCGCTGGTCGGAAAAACTGGGCGGTGCCCAGATCTACCTGAAGCGGGAAGACCTCAATCACACCGGCGCCCACAAGATCAACAACACCATCGGCCAGGCCCTGCTGGCCCGCCGCATGGGCAAGAAGCGAGTCATCGCCGAGACCGGTGCCGGCCAGCATGGCGTGGCCTCCGCCACGGTGGCGGCCCGCTACGGGATGGAATGCGTGGTGTACATGGGCGCCGAGGACATCAAGCGCCAGTCTCCCAACGTCTACCGCATGAAACTCCTGGGCGCCACGGTGGTGGGTGTGGAATCCGGTTCCAAGACCCTGAAGGACGCCCTGAATGAGGCCATGCGCGACTGGGTGACCAATGTGGAATCCACCTTCTACATCCTGGGCACGGCCGCCGGCCCCCACCCGTATCCCATGCTGGTACGGGATTTTCAGTGCGTCATCGGCGAGGAGTGCAAGGTGCAGATGGCGGAAATGCTGGGTCGCCAGCCGGATGCCGTCATCGCCTGCGTGGGCGGGGGTTCCAACGCCATCGGCATCTTCCATCCCTACATTGCCATCGACGGCGTCCGGCTGATCGGAGTCGAAGCCGGCGGTGACGGCATCGCCAGCGGGCGTCATGCCGCGCCCCTGTCGGCCGGCACGCCCGGGGTGCTGCACGGATTCCGCAGCTACCTGATGCAGGACGCCAACGGCCAGGTGATCGAAACCCATTCGGTGTCGGCGGGCCTGGACTACCCAGGCGTGGGCCCGGAACACAGCTATCTGAAGGACTCCGGACGGGCCGAGTACGTGAGCGTCAATGATGACGAGGCCCTGGCGGCATTCCACGACCTGTGTCGCTACGAGGGCATCATCCCGGCCCTGGAATCCAGCCATGCCCTGGCCCACGCGGCCAAGATGGCCCCGACCATGGGCAAGGACCGGATTCTGCTGGTGAATCTGTCCGGTCGGGGCGACAAGGACATCAACACCGTCGCCCGTCTCTCCGGAATCGAACTCTGAAATGAAACGCGCCCCTGACGCCCTACCCACGTTTATTCCCCTGGCGGAGGTCGGTTCCTTCGGAACGGCCGTGAGGAACTGACATGTCACGCATTGCCACCACCTTTTCCCAGCTTCACGCCGCCGACCGGAAGGCGCTGATTCCGTTCATCACTGCCGGCGACCCCGGACCGGACCGGACCGTGCCCCTCATGCATGCGCTGGTGGCGGGCGGTGCCGACATCATCGAGCTCGGGGTGCCGTTCTCCGACCCCATGGCGGACGGTCCCACCATCCAGCGCAGTTCCGAGCGGGCCCTCAAGTTCGGGGTCGGGCTCAAGGATGTCCTGGCCATGACCGCCGAATTCCGCAAGACCAACGCCACCACGCCGGTGGTCCTGATGGGCTATGCCAATCCTATCGAGGCCATGGGTTGGCCCGGGTTCTGCGCAGCCGCCAAGGCCGCCGGAGTGGACGGGGTGCTGACGGTGGACTATCCCCCCGAGGAATCGGCCGATTTCGCCGCCCAGTGCGAGGCGGCCGGTCTGGACAACATCTACCTGCTGGCCCCTACCACGCCCGAAGTCCGGGTGGCGGCCATCACCCGCCTGGCCCGGGGCTTCGTCTACTACGTTTCCCTGAAGGGCGTGACCGGCGCGGCCAACCTGGACCTGGTCGAGGTGGCCCAGCGGGTGGCCATGATCCGGGCCGGCGCCGGACTGCCGGTGGGGGTGGGTTTCGGCATCCGGGATGCCGAGACCGCACGCCAGGTGGCCCAGGTGGCCGATGCCGTGGTCATCGGCAGCCGGATCGTGCAGGAGATCGAAAACTCCACGCCCGAGACCATGCAGGACAACGTCAGGAATTTCGTGGCCGGCGTACGCACGGCCCTGGACACGTAAGGATACGACCATGAGCTGGTTCCAGAAGATCATCCCGCCCAAGATCCAGCGTCGGGTCCAGGCCGCCAAGAAAGTGGTGCCCGAGGGCCTGTGGAGCAAGTGCGACTCCTGCGAAGAGGTCCTGTACCGGGCCGAACTGGAGAAGAACCTGAACGTGTGCCCCAAGTGCGGTCACCACAACCGCATCGGTGCCCGCCAGCGGCTGGAGCTGTTCCTGGACGCGGGCAGCGCCCAGGAGGTGGGGGCCAACGTGCTGCCGGTGGACACCCTCAAGTTCAAGGACAGCCGGAAGTATTCCGAGCGCCTGACCGAAGCCACCAAGGAGGTGGAAGAATCGGATGCCTTGCTGGTCATGCAGGGCACCCTGAAGGGCCAGGCCATGGTGGCGGCCGCCTTCGAGTTCCGCTTCATGGGTGGTTCCATGGGGTCCGTGGTGGGCGAGCGCTTCGCCCGGGGCGTATCGGCCGCCATGGAGGCCCGGGCGCCCTTCGTGTGCTTTGCCGCCAGCGGCGGTGCCCGCATGCAGGAGGGCCTCATGTCCCTCATGCAGATGGCCAAGACCAGCGCGGCCCTGACCCATCTTTCCGCCTATCGCCTGCCCTTCATCTCGGTCCTGACCGATCCCACCATGGGCGGGGTATCGGCCAGCTTCGCTATGCTGGGCGACGTCATCATCGCCGAACCCAACGCCCTGATCGGCTTCGCCGGCCCCCGGGTGATCGAGCAGACCGTGCGCGAAAAGCTTCCCGAGGGTTTCCAGCGCTCCGAATTCCTGCTGGAGCACGGTGCCGTGGACATGATCGTGGACCGGCGCGAGCTGCGCACGGTCATTGCCCAGTTGTGCGCCCAGATGACCCACAAGGACGCGCCAGCGGCCTGACGTGACGGCCATCACCCCTGGCCGGGACAGCCTGGCCACCTGGCTGTCCCGCCTGGAAACCCGGCATCACCAGACCATCCAGCTGGGTCTGGACCGGGTGGTCCAGGTCCGGGACCGGCTCGGACTCGCGACCCCGTCCTGCCCGGTCATCACGGTGGGCGGCACCAACGGCAAGGGCTCCGTCTGTGCCTATCTGGGCACCATCCTGGTCATGGCCGGCCTGAAAACCGGGGTTTACACCTCACCCCACCTGCTGCGCTTCAACGAGCGCATCGTCATCGACGGCCGGCCGGTGGCGGACGCCGAACTGGTCGAGGCCCTGGAGCAGGTGGAAGCCGCCCGGGGCGACATTCATCTGACCTATTTCGAACATACCACCCTGGCCGCCTTCTGGTTGTTTTCCCGGGCCGGACTGGACGTGATGGTGCTGGAAGTGGGCCTGGGCGGCCGCCTGGATGCGGTCAATGCCCTGGACCCGGATTGCGCCGTGGTCACCAGCATCGGGTTGGACCATCAGGAATACCTGGGCGATACCCGGGAGGCCATCGGTTATGAAAAGGCCGGGATTTATCGACCCGACACCCCCGCCCTCTGCCTGGACCCGGAGCCTCCCGAAAGCCTGCTGGCCCATGCCCGGCAGATCGGCGCCAGGCTCTTCCTGGTCGGCCGGGATATCCGCTACCGCCTCACCGACGCCACCTGGGAATGCCGGGTGGGTGATGCGGTCATGCCGGCCTTGCCCCTGCCTGCCCTGAAGGGACGGCATCAGTTGGCCAATGCCGCCGGGGCCCTGGCGGCCCTGAGGCTGTTGCACGATCGCCTGCCCGTGCCCCTGGCTGCCATTCGGGCCGGACTGGCCGCCGCCACGGTACCGGGCCGGTTCCAGGTGGTGGGCCAGCAGCCCTTGCGGATTCTGGATGTGGCCCACAACCCCCATGCCGCCCAGGCCCTGGCCGAGGTGCTGGCGGATAGGCCGCCCTTGGGGCGTACCCTGGCGGTATTCGCCATGTATGCCGACAAGGATGTGGCCGGGGTGGTGCGCAGCCTCAAGTCCCGGGTGGATTTCTGGCACGTGGCACCCCTGGAAGGACCGCGCGGCGCCGGTGTCGATGCCCTGGCCGCCGTGCTGGAAGGGGAGGGCTGCGACTTCCGCCGTCATCCCCATGTCACGGCGGCATGGCAGGAAGCCTGCAACATGGCCGGTCCGGCTGATACAATCATCGCCTTCGGTTCATTTATGACCGTCGCCGAAATTCTGGCGACCCTGCAGCGAGGTTAGGGCGACATGGCAGAGCCAAATCCGAATCCTGAAGAACTGGCCCTGCGCCGGCGGGCGCGACGCCGCCTGGTGGGCGCCGTGGCCATTGCCCTGGTGGCGGTGGTGGTGCTGCCCATGGTATTCGATCCCGAACCCAAGCCCCTCAGCGAAGAGGTGGAACTGGTCATCCCTGGCCAAGACACGCCCTTTGAACCTGCGCCACCCCCTGAACCCCAGCCCGATCCCATGCCCCAGGATGGCCCGCTGGCAGCGCCGGAGGCACCGGAAACTCCAGCCCATTCCGGCTTGGTGCAGGAATCCCCGGAAGTGACCTCTGTTCCAGCGCCGGCCCGGGCGAATCCCGAGCCCTCCGCGCCCGTCCAGCCGGCAGCCAAACCCCTGCCGGAGCCGGTCAAGGTAGCACCCAAGCCGGTTGCCGCACCCACTGCCAAACCCAAGGTAGCCGAGCCGCCCGCCGCCAAGGCACCGGTGACCAAGGCCCCGGAGCCGCCCAAGGCCAGTACCAAGCCTGTCGTCGAGACGCCGGCCAAGGCTGAGCCTAAATCCGAACCCAAGCCAGAACCTAAACCAGAACCTAAACCAGAACCCAAGCCTGAACCCAAGCCTGAACCCAAGCCCGAAGCCAAGGCCAGCTACAGCCTGCAACTGGGTGCCTTCAGCACCGAGACCAACGCCAAACAATTGGTGGAGCGTCTGGGCAAGGCCGGGTATTCGGCGCGCATCCTCAAGGATGGCAGCCAGTACAAGGTGCGCCACGGCGCCTTCGACAGTCGGGACAAGGCTGTGGAAGTCCAGGCGCAGCTCAAGGCCAAGGGCCTGTCCCCCATCGTGGTGGGACCATGACACGTCTTATCCGCTTCCATCCCCTCCGGACGGAAGCTCCGAACACTGTTCTTGAGTAGGGTACGGTTATGTGCGGCATCATCGGCGTAGTGTCCAACCAGCCCGTCAACCAGATCCTGTATGACGGCCTGCAACTGCTCCAGCACCGCGGCCAGGACGCGGCGGGCATCGTCACCGCGGACGGCGGCATGTTCCACATGCACAAGGGCATGGGCATGGTACGGGACGTGTTCCGCACCCGGGACATGCGCAATCTGGTGGGCAACGCGGGCATCGCCCACGTGCGCTATCCCACCGCCGGTTCGGCTGCCAGTCCGGCCGAGGCCCAGCCCTTCTACGTCAATTCCCCCTTCGGCATCGTCCTCAGCCACAACGGCAACCTCACCAACACCGACAAGCTGCTCACCGACTTGTACCTCCAGGACCTGCGCCACGTGAACACCGGCTCGGATTCCGAGGTGCTGCTGAATGTCTTTGCCCACGAACTGCAAGAAGCCGTGCACGGCCATCGCCTGACGGTGGATGACGTGTTCACCGCGGTCAAGGGCGTGCACCGGCGCTGCAAGGGCGCCTATGCCGTGGTGGCCATGATCGCCGGCTTCGGCCTGCTCGCCTTCCGCGATCCCCAGGGCATCCGGCCCCTGGTGTTCGGCACCTTGCCCACCGACCTGGGCGAAGACTGGATGGTGGCCTCGGAAAGCGTGGCACTGGATGCCATGGGCTTCCGGGTCCAGGGCGACGTGGCCCCGGGCGAGGCCATCCTGGTCACCCTGGACGGCCAGGTCCACACCCGCCAGTGCGCCGAAAACCCCAGCCTGAACCCCTGCATTTTCGAATACGTCTATTTCGCCCGGCCCGATTCGGTCATGGAAGGCACCTCCATCTACGAAACCCGCCTGCGCATGGGTGAGTTCCTGGCTGAAAAGATCCGCCGCCAGTTCAGCCACCTGAAGATCGACGTGGTCATCCCCATCCCCGACACCAGCCGGCCCAGCGCCATGCAACTGGCCAACCAGCTCAACCTGTCCTACCGGGAAGGCTTCATCAAGAACCGCTACATCGGCCGCACCTTCATCATGCCCGGCCAGTCCACCCGCAAGAAGTCGGTGCGCCAGAAACTCAACGCCATGGCCATGGAATTCCGGGGCAAGAACGTGCTGCTGGTGGACGACTCCATCGTGCGCGGCACCACCAGCCGGGAAATCATCCAGATGGCCCGGGATTCCGGCGCCCGGGCGGTCTACTTTGCCTCCGCCAGCCCGCCGGTGCGCTACCCCAACGTCTACGGCATCGACATGCCCACCCGCCAGGAACTGCTGGCCAACGGTCGCACCGATGACGAAATCGCCCGGGAGATCGGTGCCGACGCCGTCATCTATCAGGACCTGGACGACCTGATCAAGGCGGTGCAATCGGTCAATCCCAAGCTGACCCGCTTCGATGCCTCCTGCTTCAACGGCTGCTACATCACCGGCGACGTCTCCGAAGACTACCTGACCGACCTGGAAAACCAGCGCAACGGCGTCAAGCCCATGGCGCCGTCCCTGCCCACCCGGCAGATGGACCTGAACCTCTCCACCGCGCGATGACCCGGCCTTACGACGACGACACCCTGGCGGTCAGGGCCGGTTCCCTGCGCAGCGAATTCCAGGAACATTCCGAAGCGGTCTACCTCACCTCCAGCTTCGTGTTCCAGAATGCCGCCGAGGCCGCCGCCCGCTTCTCCGGGGCCGAGCCGGGCAACATCTACGCCCGCTTCACCAACCCCAGCGTCACCATGTTCGAGCAACGTCTGGCCGCCCTGGAAGGCGCCGAGCGTTGCGTCGCCTTCGCCTCCGGCATGGCCGCCATCCTGGCCACCGTCATGGGCCTCATGAAAGCGGGCGAACACGTGGTGGCCTCCCGGTCCATCTTCGGCTCCACGGTGCAACTCTTCAACAACATCCTGGCCAAGTTCGGCGTCGAGACCACCTTCGTGTCCCCCACCGACCCCGAAGAATGGCGCCAGGCCGTCCGCCCCAACACCCGGCTGTTCTTCGTCGAATCCCCCTCCAATCCCCTCACCGAAATCAGTGACATCCGCGCCCTGGCAGCCATCGCCCACGAGGCCCGGGCCTGGCTGGCGGTGGACAACTGCTTCTGCACCCCCATCCTGCAACGCCCCCTAGACCTGGGCGCCGACATCGTCATCCACTCCGCCACCAAATATCTGGACGGGCAGGGCAGGGTGCTGGGGGGTGCCGTCCTGGGCAGCCAAACCCTCATGGAAGGCGTCTACACTTTCCTGCGCACCGCCGGGCCCACCCTGTCCGCCTTCAACGCCTGGGTGCTCTACAAAGGCCTGGAAACCCTGCCCATCCGCATGGACGCCCACGCCCGCAACGCCCTGGCCCTGGCCCAATGGCTGGAAAGCCAGCCCGGAGTCGCCCGGGTGCTCTACCCCGGACTGCCCTCCCATCCCCAGCATGTCCTGGCCCTGGCCCAGCAAAAAAGCGGCGGCGGCATCGTCGCCTTCGAACTCCAGGGCGGCAAAGACGCCGCCTGGCGCCTCATCGACCAGACCCGGCTGATGTCCATCACCGCCAACCTGGGCGACGTGCGCACCACCATCACCCATCCCGCCACCACCACCCACAGCCGCATGACCCCGGAACAACGCGCCGCCGCCGGCATCAGCGACGGCCTGGTGCGCATTGCCGTGGGGCTGGAATCGGTGGACGACCTGAAGGCGGACCTGCAGGGCGGTCTCTGAGCGTATCGCGGTATCACTACTTCGGACTTTATAAATATAACCTTTGCCAAATAGCGAAGTCGGATAGTCCTATCTAGAATCCAGTTTTGCATACTGACCAATCGCCATGGATGTGCAGCGAGGAAATATTCTGACGCTGTTGGGAGATTGGTAGAAGTATTGCACTCAATAATGGTCTGTCCTCAAGTACGCACGTTTGGTAATGCCTTGTTCAGCATGTCCGGAGCGAAATGAGCATGGGGCCGTAAAACAATATTGAGCGCAAAATTAAAAAATATTAGGCCAAAGAAAACCAGAGAGGTAGATATGTGGATAAAGACAATCGCATACTTGCTGGTCATCACGACCATTTCAGGTTGTGCATCACCATCAGGACATCGTGGGATTCTGTTGGGTAGGACGACTTTCTCGGATGCTGAGCGGGCACGCCAGGCGGCATTGATGGCCCCCAAGTCTGGGAAGAAGACATTGAACGAGGGACAACTTCACCTCACCAAGTCCACGCCCCTCGATGTGGAATTTGTGGATAGTCCGGCCCTGACCCGTGACTGGAAACAACGCCTCACCGGTCAGGGCTACACCATACAGGACGGCGCGGACAAACTGACCATACGTGGCGTTTTCCGTACCAACGGTATCTATGGCGACAAGGGACTAATCAACACCGGTGACTTGAGCATCGGAACCCTGGTGGAAGAAGCCCTGGTGGACCGGGCCCATGAGCAAGTCAAGGTTGCCAAGTCCGGGACCAATGTTTACATCGCCCCTCAACCAAGTCTGCAGGCCACGGCCGCCACCTCCCTCTTGGCCACCGGCTTGAGCAGCTTGATGAGCGCCACCGGCCTGACGGATGCCGTAGACCGTCGTCTGAACAGCTTTCTTGGCACGGACAAGGACCCGTACAAATTTTGCATGTTCGGCTGCGAAGGGGAAAAAGCCGCATTGCGTCAGCCCACCCAGGCAGCCATCTTCATGATGCACTATCAGGGGCGGGAACGGACTGTGGGTGTCGTGTCCTATGAGCCTGTCCTAGAGCCAGGAAATATTATTAAAGAGGCAATTGATATGGCTATGAAAATTTAATCGCAACGTGCGCTTAGGTAATTGCTGAAATTTTCTTTTGTTCTCTGCTAAATTTGGTTGCGGGGTCTTTTGATGTTATCAAGGTTTTTCATAGTATTTGCAATTTTATCAGTTTTGTTTGGTTGTGCCGTATCTCTCCCCCCACTAATTTCAAAAACAGAATCGGTTGCCTCTGTAGCACCTGTTGCTATATTGCTCATTCCTTCACCTGAGATAACAGATGGTGATGTGCCAGTGAGTCCAGAAGCTCTCGCATCCACTATCCGTTTCAATAATTACCGAATTGGTGGTGAGGGGTCTTATGCGACGATTGAGTCTCTTAAGTGGCGGATTAATGGAGCTCGCTTCGGTGTTGAGAAATATAGGGCACTGCTTTCTCGGGGTACTGGAAGTGTGATGAACAAGGTGTCGATCGATTATGATGGTGCCATTAGTATGGCAAGATTTGGCGCCAACTATCAGTTGGCTTTTGATATCGAAAACAAAGTTTATACTGCTCAACCCGATGCGCTTAGTGGTAAAGTAAAATATGCAATCGGCTTTCCCCCTTCTGAGGTGCTTGAGAACCTGGCAAACGCAAAAATTGCGTGGAAGTTTCATGTGGACTCAGAGTTCAATTCCGATTCGACCTTTGCTAATTTTTCTAGAATGGCAAGAAGGGAAGTGTTTGGTGGAAGTGCGAGCAGGAATTCAGTATCTGGTAAGCTGTCGGAGGGTGACTTCTGGGTTCGTGTAGAAAATACAGAAATCCCCGTCAGGGTGGAGACTTACCCATACCGAAATGGGAGCAAGGTTGTGGTCTATGCGGTACTTGGTGGGGCTGTTGTAGGTAATACGATTGATTTTGTAAGCGTTGCTGAAGCTCTAAGGAAAGAAATAGAACGGATTGTCAATTCCTGATCTGTTGGATTCTATGAGCGTCCTGTGGGGACGCTATGATTTATTCACATATCACCTTTTTAAGGCTTCTACTGTCCCCACAACATCAATGAGCTGAAGTGACGGGGCGCGTTGGGAAGAGATTGAGTAAGCGCTATCCAAGGAGTTCATAAGTCCATTCCTGATGCCTGGTTCGGCATAATGCCTAGTTGCCATGAATAAGTCGGGGGGAATGGTTATTTTTGAAACGATTCTTGTAATAAGAAAAATGCATGTGTTAGTCGGCGTCTAACTCTACCAATGATCTTTGATATTAATATATATATGTATATGAAATTAACATAGGAGTTCTCATGAAAGCAAAGAGTATTTTCATTTTGTGTGTGGTGGCCACTACAGGTGCAGGGTGTTCTACTATAACACAGAGCGAAAGTCAGTCATTGGCCTTAACTGCTACCTACCAAGGCCAGCCGGTTGATCCGATCTGCCAGATTAAAAATGACAAGGGCAGTGTGGAAGCGAAGGCGCCTGCTAATGTAAATGTTCGCAAGTCAAATGAGGATCTTGAGGTTACGTGCAAGAAGGAGGGTATGCCTGACGGTTTGCTCAAAGCCATTTCTCGTGCTGCCGGATCGATGTTTGGAAACATACTCTTTGGGGGTGGTATTGGAGCGCTGATCGATCATAACAAAGGTACGGGGTATGACTATCCAGATCAATTGCCGGTAAAGATGGGAGAGTCAGTTGTGGTTGACAAGAAGCCCAACAATCAACAAACTTTAAAAGAGAATTGTCCAATCGGCCATCAGTGCTAGCTGTCTAGAAATGCAATTACGCAATTACGGTGACAGTTTACTAAATAAACATATTGGCCCCTCTTCAAGTAAAGAGGACTGGGCCGAATTAAATGCAAATCTATAGCCCAACCCGGCAGCCCATAAGGACGCTGCACAAAAAAATGCCGCGCAGCGCCGGTGACCTCCACGTTGACGCTGTAGAAAAACCTACCAAACCCGGCATTCCAGCCTCATTTCATCCCAACGCATCGTCGCTGGGGAGGCCGCCGAATGCCACGTTACACGCCGGTTCACCACGGGCTGATACTTTTCCCGGTGGACTTCGAAAAGCCGATCCAGCGGGCAGTTTCGTATACGCCCTCTGTTATCTCGTGGATCGGGAATTGGACCTCGCCTCCTTCCTCGCCCGCTACAAGAACGACTACGAGGGTGCCACGGGACTACGACCTGGCCGTGCTCAGCCGATAGCCGGGCCGCATCACCCTGGGCGGGCGCACCGCAGAGTGGACGGACAAAGGTGGACGGGCAACGGAAGTGCGATTCGCCGGTTCACAACACCCACAAATTGGGGCATCATGCAATGAAATTGAACGGGGCGGCACGACCCCGAAACACACAGGAGGGGAGTACCAGATGGCCCCCAGATAATTACAGCGAGGTAGCACGTTGAATACATCTATCCAACAGATTTCTGTCATACAACGCAGGCGACGAGAAGAGTTGCCGGCTGATGCGCGGTCGACCATGGGGTATGGGGTTTCCTGCCCCGTCATCGTGTGTCACCAAACTTGTTTTTCCGTTTCAGATATCCAGAGCGGAGGCCTTCATGCTCTTTAATCTCAAACGCAAACCCAGGTTGCTGTATGAGCTGCTGCCGTTCATGTACATGGGCGTTGGCGCCGTGGTCATGTATCTGTTTCAGAATACGATGGCCGTTTTCAGCGGGCTGCTATTGATTGCAGCCGGTTTTCTCGTCGGTTGGACGAGGCGACGCTACCGGCAGGCCGCCCGCCAGAACAGCGAGATCAGCGCGGCGTTGGCGTCGGAAATCCGGGCTGCACGGGCCGCGGGAGGTTTGGAGCCGCTGAAGTGGTCATCGGACCTGGAATCCGGTTCCCCCCGGATCGATAGCCAGCATCGCAAGCTTTTCGATCATTGCAACGCGCTTCTGGAAGCCATCCAGGAAGACCGGCCCAAGCTGGACATCGAGTTGCAACTTGCCGATTTGATCCGGGAGATTGAACGCCATTTCCTGGTGGAAGAGGCTTTCCTGAACAGGATTGGCCACCCCAGGTTCGCCGCCTTCCGCGCAGAGCACAAGAAATTGCTGGCCAGTTGCCATGAGATGGCCGATCGGTTCCAAGCCGGCGAGGCCCGTGAGGGAGAAATATTCAAACACATTGCCTACGACACGATCGCCAGCCACATTGAACAAGAAAAAACCCAATTTCGTATTGGAGATGTTCAGGGCCGTGTTCTCAGGCCTGCCACGGTTTCATCCATGTGAATCCGGCCCCTGGGGGCAGGGTGACTGACGGGTTTTCGGCGAGCGGCTGTTTGCAAGATATCCGCCCTACAATGAGGTTCCGGGTGTGTGCGCTGGGGCGCGCCACCCTTGGCGGCACGTTATGCCGAATCACAGTGGATGGATGTATGGACCCAGGAGAAGCAGGATGAACAGCAATCCGGTAGGTTGGTTTGAAATCTATGTTCAGGACATGCCCCGTGCGAAAGCGTTTTACGAGGCGGTGTTTCAGGGCAGCCTGGAGGCCTTGAACAATCCCGACCCGGAGGGGTTTCCGGATATGGAGATGTGGGCGTTTCCCATGTCCATGGAGGGGCCCGGGGCGGCGGGGGCCTTGGTCAAGATGGCGGGTTGCCCTTCGGGCGGGAGCACCTTGGTCTACTTCACCTGTGATGATTGTGCCGTGGAGGCGGAACGCGCCGCCCGGAACGGCGGCAAGGTGTTCAAGGACAAGATGTCCATTGGCGAGTACGGCTTCATTGCCATGGTGGTGGATACCGAAGGCAACATGATTGGCCTGCATTCCATGCAGTGATCCGTGATGGCACTGGGGGACACGGTGCTGCAGAGCCTGGTCAAGCCGTTCAGGCTCCTGGCCGGCATGCTGGGCCTGGTGGGAGTGGGCGGTATCGCCATCCGTTTGCAGTCGTCCGCGCCTGTGGACGTCTCCTTTGGGGCGGGTGTGGTGTCTGTGATGGCACTCCTGGGGTTTGCGTTTCTTCCACGCACCATCCGGGACCGATATTGGATGCTGGCCGCGCTGTTGGCCTGTATCGGGCTTGGCTTTACGGCGTTTCAGCTTGTGGCGTTGGTTTCCGGCAGCATCGACATGGTACTGCTTTCAGGTTTCTTCCTGCTCGCCGGGGTCTATGGGGTGATGCTCATGGACGCCCTGTACCGGCGGTGGCGCTGAATCTGGTTCGGTCTGGTGTGATGCCGAGTGTGATCGATGCCCGGGTGGGCATCCGGCAATGCCCCGAGGACGCCCGGAGGTCTCCGGGCGGTGGCGAACGGCTATTGAACGGCTATTGAACGGCTATTCGGTGGGTGGCGGTCGTTCAGGAAGCTTCCGACAAACCCCGGACGATCAATACCGAGATGTCGGCTTTGCGCACCAGATTTTCAGCGATGCTGCCCAGCAACAACCGGCGCACGCCACGGCGACCGTGGGAGCCGATCACGAGCAGATCGGCGCCACTGTCGATAATCGCTTGCGCTATCAGGTCGTCGGCATGTTCGCCGTGCCCGTGCAGCACGACCGGATGTGCCTCGACCCCGCCGGCCCGGGCCCGGTCGACGGCATGATCGACCAGTTCTTCTCCGTTGGTGACCAGCACATGCTTGAGTTCATTGGCCTTGCTGGTGGTCACGCCACCCGCGTGGAACACGTGCACCAGTTGCTCGTCGATGGCATGGACGATGTCCAGCCTGGCACCGTGAGCGCTGGCCAGGGTGATGGCTTCGTCCAGCGCCTTGCGGGCAGTCAGGCTGTTGTCGATGGCGACGATGATGTGGCGATACATGGTGGGATCTCCTGACTGTGAGGTTCAATCCAGGCCGCACGCCGCGTTCCTGGGCGAAAGGAATTTCTTCTGGATCACGTACACCAGCACCGCCCCGCCCAGGCCGAACAGGTCGGAGGTCAGGCCGCCGTGGATCATGCCCAGCGCCGCGACCAACAGGATGGCGCGCAAGATCCAGCCGACCACGCCGAAGTACCAGCCCTGTATGGCGGAGGCGAGCAGGAAGATGCCGAAGGCGGCAGAAACGAAGGCATGCAGGTTCTCGTGCCAGGCGCCCTGCATCAGCATCGGTGCCGAGTAGAAGAACATGAAGGGCACCACGAAGGCCGCCAGGCCGAACTTGAAGCTCTCCACACTCGTCTTCATCGGGTCGGACTGGGCGATGGCCGCGCCGGCGTAGGCGGCGAGCGCCACCGGCGGGGTGATGGCCGACATCACCGCGTAGTAGAAGATGAAGAAGTGGGCGGTGAGGGGCTCGATGCCGAGCTGGATGAGGCCGGGCGCGATGACGCTGGCCGCCACCGCGTAGGCGGCGGTGGTGGGCATGCCCATGCCGAGGATGATGGACACGCACATGGCGAAGAACAGGGCGATCAACTGGCTCTGCCCGGCCAGGTCCAGCAGCATCGAGGAAAAACGCGTGCCGATGCCGGTCAGGGCGATGACCCCGACGATGACCCCGGCCGCCGCGCAGACCGCCACCAGTTGCAGCGACATGCGCGCGGCGATCTGGAAGGCGTAGAGGATTTCCTTGATCCCCATGCGGAACGGCGTGAACCAGCTCACCACGGCGGCAGCGACCATCGCCAGGGTGCCGGCGCGGATCACCGAGTAGCCCATGAACAAGGCACCGATGAGGATGACGATGGGGATGAACAGGAAGGCCTGCCGCGCCAGTTTGGCGAATTCCGGCAACTCCTCGCGCGGCAGGCCGCGCATGCCTTTCTTCAGCGCTTCCTTGTCGACCATGAAATAGACCGACAGGAAGTACAGCACGGCCGGGATGATCGCGGCGATGACGATGTCGGTGTAGGAGATGCCGGTGATCTCGGCCATGATGAAGGCGCCCGCGCCCATGATGGGCGGCAGGATCTGCCCGCCGGACGAGGCTGCGGCCTCGATCGACGCGGCGGTCTGGGGCTTGTAGCCCACCTTCTTCATCAGCGGGATGGTCAGGGAGCCGGTGGATACCACGTTGCCGGCCGAGGTGCCGTTGATGGTGCCCATCAGTGCCGAAGAGAACACCGCCACCTTGGCCGGTCCGCCTCGTGCGCCCCCCGCGCCGGCGAAGGCGAAGTTGACGAAATATTCACCCACCCGGCTGGCTTGCAGGAAGGCGGCGAAGGTGATGAACAGGATGATGTAGGTGGATGAGATGGCGGTGGTCGGGCCGAGCACGCCATTATCGGTGTACAGGAAGGTGAAGAAGCGCGCCGGTGCGTAGCCGCGATGTTCCAGCACACCCGGCAGATAGGGGCCGGCGAAACCATAGGCGATGAACAGCGCGACGATGATCACCAGGGCCAGGCCGGCCAGGCGCCGGGTCAGCTCCAGGATCAACAGGATGCCGGCGATCGCCGCATACATGTCGTTCGGGTGTGGGAACACTTGGGCACGCATGCGCAGGAATTCGGCGTGGGAAATGATGTAGGCGCCTACCACCAGGGCGGTAATGGCCAGCAGCGTGTCGGCATGGCCCAGCCGGCCGCGATCGCGGACCGGCGCCAGCCAGGAGGCGACGATGGTGAGTACCGTGCCGGCCAGGAGCGGATAGCCGAAGGTGGTGAGCATCATGTCCGGCTCCGAGCCGGTGGCGACGCGCTGGTCGGTGACGATGGCATAGGTGATCTGCACCAGGGCCGTGAAGATCGCCACCGAGGCCGGTATCAGCAATAGCCATTCCAGGGGCTTCAGGGGCTGTCGCGGACCGGTTTCAGCCGGAAAGGCGCGGGCCGAAAAATAGAGGAAGCCCAGGGCGAGGCCGCCGGCCACATGGCTCAGGCGATACACCCAGGTTTCCAGCGGATACAGGTTCATCACCAGGAGATGAAACAGCGTGTAGAGTACACAGGCCGAGGCCAGCCCCACGCCCAGCCAGCCATAGAATACCCGCTGATTGGAGACCACCACTTCGGCATCAACGCCGGCGGCAAGGCTTTTTCGTTCCATCTCGCGACTGTGTTCGCTGGCGGTCATCGACGCGTCCGGGTGCGATGTGTTCTGGGCTTCGCTAGTCATGGCGCTTCTTTCTGGCTGTTTGCGGACAAAAAAGCCGGAGCCCGCTATTCACGCGGACTCCGGCTTGTCGATCGGGCAATCATGCCCTGGGCCTCAATCCCTAAGGTTGGCGGGGATGTTGATGCCCTTCTCGCGGAAATAGCGCACCGCGCCCTTGTGGTAGGGCAGGAAGGTGTTCTGGTCCCAGTTTTTCACCAGCGTATTCTTGGCGGCAGCGTGAATCTGCACCATGCGGGGGTTGTTCTCCATCACCAGCTTGGTGATCTCGTAGGCCAGGCTTTCGGGCATGTCCTTGTGAGCAACCGCGAAATTCCACAGGGCGAAGGATTTCTGGTCGTCCTTCTGCACCCGATAGGTATTGGCCGGGATGGTGAACGCCGACATTTCCGGGAAGGCCTTGGCGATGCGGGCGTGCTCGGCGGGCGTGAAGGTGAAGGTGATCACGTCGGCTTCAGCCGCCAACTGGGAGAATGCACCGATGGGCAGCCCGGCGGCGAACAGGAAGGCGTCGATCAGGCCATCCTTGAGCTGGCTGGCGGCATCGGCGGCGCCGCTGTTGGTGATGCGTGCATTGATGCCCAGCTCTTTGAGGAAGCGGGGCCAGTAGGTGTCGGCGGTGCCACCGGCCGGGCCGACGCTGACCCGCTTGCCATTCAGATCGGCCATGGTCTTGATGTTCGACTTGCGCATGGTGATGGCGTGCAGGGGGGTCTCGTACATCGGGAACAGGGCGCGCACGTCGCGATGGGGCAAGCCGGGGGCCAGCTTGCTCTTGCCCGTCCAGGCCTCATACATCGGGCCCATGGTGACCAGGCCGATGCCGTGTTCCTTGGTCTGTACCAGCGTGGCGTTCTGTACCGGTCCGCCGGTCACTTCGCCGCTGGAGTTGATCTTCAGGGCTTCGCTGATGAAACCGGCAAGACCATTGCCGTAAACGAAATACACGCCCCCCTGACTTGCCGTGCCGATGGTCAGGCTGCGCGGCCAGCCCTTGCGGTCCTGCTGGGCCATCGCGCTACTGGCGAGCAATGTCGCCCCGACAAAAAATGCAACCAGCACTTGCAAGGATTTTTTCATGCTCGTCTCCATCTATCCTGGGCCATGAAAATAGTAGAACGCTGTCCAGCCCTAGACAGGCGTGCTTGATGTGATGCCAACCCCGCTGCAACAAGGTTGAAGGCAGTGTCACTGTGCCAACGAGCGACCGACGAACAAACCAATTCCGCCGCCGTACGTGACCAGTACAGCCACTGGCCCGGGTCTTGTGTGGAGCGTTCGGCAAGTATACTGCGTCCGACAGCTTGCGCGTCAATGCCGGTTTGGGCCCGCATCTGGCTGGCAGGCTCAAGAGTGACGGTGCATGCTGGCGAAAGCTTGACCTGTTGGCAGGGCGAGCGCTCCCGCAACATCCCCTGCGGCTTCCCCAGCTACTTCCGCCGCGACTTCCGCCAGATGTTTGCTGCAGGTGCTGCGTCTACAGACCCCAAGGATCGTGGGGCATTGGGGCGAGTCAGGAGGCAATGGGCTGCCAATGGCACCGGGCTGGCCCGATCCGGTCCGGCGGGTGGGGCGCTGATATTCACGGCTAGGGAACCAAGCACCAGAAATTGGCGAGGACCACTGGTCAAGCTGGGTGGACGACCTCTGTTTGGGCGAAGCCGTGGGCCATGTATCCGGACATGTTGCCCAGCAGTTCGGCTTGTTCGTCGGTGTAGGCCGCCGGGGCATCGGCACTGAAGAGCAGCAGGCCACGCCAGCCGTCTTCGGTGGCCAGGGGCACCAGCAGGGCGGCATTCTGGCCGCGGTTCACCGTCAGCTCCCGCAACAGGCGCGCATGGGGGGTGGCCAGCACGTAATCGGAGAGATGGTCGATCTTGATGGCTTGGCGAGTCTGGCAAAGCTGGGCCAGGTGGGTGTCGGCCCGGCCCAGGTTGCGCAGGGTGTTCTGGGTGGTGTCGTCGAGGCTGGTGGCACTTTTGAGACTCAACAGGCGGGTGTGGACGCCATCGGGCTCCAACTGCCAGAGGCTCAATGTCTGGATGTCCAGATAGCCGGTGGCCTCGGCCAGGAGCATGGCGAGCTTGTCATCGTGACTGCTGGGACGGTGCATCTTGCTGAGCATGTTGACCACCAGGCGGGTGCGGGCCGACAGGGTGTTGAAGGCTTGGCCCAGCCTGGCCAGTTCGTCTTCGCCGGTGATGGGCAACTGATAGCCGAAGTCGCCTTGGGCGACGCGCTGGCAACCACGCACCGTGAGGCCGATGCGCCGGACCACGCGGTAGTAGAACCAGATGATTCCCAGCAGCAGGCCGGCTCCGGCGGCCAGGAAGACGCTTACGGTCACCAGCTCGTTGCGGGCCTGGCGCTGTTGTATGGCGTCTTCCACGGCTTGAATCAGGTTGACGGTGAGTTGGGCGATCATGGCCTTGTTGTCCCGGACGTACTCGGCGGCCCATTCCAGGCGGGGTTCGGCGGGGTTGTCGCCAATCTTGTCCCGAAACCCGGTCATGAAGCCTTGCCAGCCTTCCAGCAACTGGGTCACCGGGGTGGTGATGCGGGGATCCCCGGCGAGGGGATTGCCGCTGTGGGTGGCCGTTTCATGGACCCCACGGACCTGGGCTTCATAGGCTTGAAGATCACGCATGTAGTCCGGGAAGAAAATGATCAGATCCCGGTCATAGGGGCCGTAATCGCGTGGGGCGTGCTCGGCGTAAGTGGCGCTGCGCCGCTGGATGGCCTGGCCCAGGGTGTCGAGTTGCCGGACGCGACTGAGCAATTCCTGGCTGGCCTGGTTTTCCGCACCCAGCATGCTGAGATAGCCAAATACCGCTGCGGTGCCCAACAGCAGCATGGCCAGGGCGATCATGACTTTTATTTGCAGCCAGTTGCGGCCAGTAGTTGGCATCACGCCCTCGTGAGTCAGTTGGGTTCAGGTGCGGCGAGGGGACAACATAGCATAAGTATCCTGGCATGCTGTCACGGGCCGCTCATCATGACGCAGGTGACACGGACGATACGGGTGACGCAGATAATGGACGCAGTCAATGTTCGGTATCGGACGATAACACCCCAGGAACCATGGCCAGGGACAAGGCCCGCTACACCTGTAGTGAATGGGGCGGCCAAAGCCCCAAGTGGCAGGGGCAATGCCTGCCTGGGCTGGAATTCCCTCGGCGATGGGTGAAAAGGTGCAGATCAGGCCCTTCAAGAGCCTGATCCCTCCGGACTATTTCTCCTGGCAGATGTCCTGTCCGGACTGGCTCTTGTAGTCCCATCCGTCCGGGCAGGAGGGTGTCTGGTGCTCGGTCTCCTCCTTGGTGCAGGTATCCGCTCCGGCACGGATGTTGTGCCGGTAGCCGCCGGGACACTTCACGCCCTTGGGGGATTTCCCTTTGGTGGATCGGCATTCGTCCTCGCCGGCCTGGGCGTGGGGCCCGGTCCAGTTGGCGGCCTTGTCCGTGATGAGCAGCTTGCACTGGAGCTGGGCGGTTCGGGTGGTGGTGCGGTTGCAGCGGTCCTTGTTGAGGGGATTGCGGGTTTCATAGGTCCAGCCGTTGGGGCAGGTGGGCTGGCTGGTGGCCAGGCACTTGTTTTGGCCGATGCCCAATGGGCCCAGCTTGCAGCGGCCATTGAGGCCGCAGTCGCTGTCGGTCTTGCAGACGCAGGTGCCCCGGCTCAGGCCTTCGATGCCGTTGCATTTGCCCTTGGCGCATTGGTCATCCGAGGCACACGCGTCCCCGATGGCTGCCGAGCCCGGGACATAGCAACGGTTCAGCGCGAATTCCTCGCCTATCCTGCACAGTTCATGGCTGGCGAACGGCGGACGCCCTTTTTTGCAGGCGTGGGTGTCGGGGTTGTATTCCCGGTTGCATTCCGTGCTCCATTTGTTGCCCAGGGCCACGACGTGGGATTTGTCGCAATCCTGGGTGGCCAGGTCATAAATGGTGTCGCTACAGCAGCCTTGGCTGGCGCGCTGGTAGATCCTGGAGCCACAGACGCCCTCGGTTGCCGGGTCGTGAACGATGCCGTTGACGCAGCTTTGCTGCCGGGGGTTGTAGATGGTCCGGTTGCCACAGCAGGCCTGGGTGGGGGACAGCTCGATGAGCGTGCGGCCGTCGTTGCATTTGCTGTGGGTGGTCTTGCTGTAGATCTGGCCTTCAAAGCAGAAGTGGCTTTGATCGTCGTAGCATTGGCCGGCGCAGCTATGGCCGCTGGGGCAGTTGGACGAACTGCTTTCCGGGCATAGCCCGATGTCGTTGGTGCAGATGAAACTCAATGGACACATGCCCGTATAACCGATCACCGTGCAGGATTCGGAGGTCCTGCAGGTACTGGACTGGGGAATGGCCACCACGCCGCAGGCCTTGAGGTCGCGCCCGAGCCTGCTGGTCATGAACTCCTTCTTTGCCGTGACCACAGGGGTGGCGACGGTGTCCGTGCCGACAAAGGCCCCGGCGCCGCATTCCTGGGTGGCGGGATCGTAGCAGCAGCTGCCGGCATTGGTGTTGGGGAAGGGACCCAGGGCATCGGCGCCCCAGGCGGCCTGATAAAAACACTGCCCGGCTTGGGCACCGCACTGGGCGGTCTTGCCATTGGTGTTGGCGGCGCAGACATTGGCCTGGGCGTGGCTGGCCAGGGCGAACATGGCCAGGGTGATGCATAGACGGATGATGGCGTACATGGGGGGTCTCCTCTCCTGGGAAATGGCGGGGGTCCAGGCCGGCTTTTGATTATTGGTGTCCCTCTGGGACGGGATTCCGGCTGTGATCCTCAGGCACATGGTAGTCCAGAATGGGCCATTGTGGAGTGTTTTTGTCAAGTTCATGGCTGGGTCACGTTTTCAGGGCGGCGATAGATGACCAGATTGCTTGGGTATACACTGGACACTCAAAAAACCAAATGGAGGAGAGACCGATGACGATCCATTCACGTCTGCGCCGGCTGGGACCGCTGTTGAGCGGGTTTCTGATGATGGCCGTTTCCTCAGTGGCTCAAGCCAATCTCTGCGCCGAGGATTCAGTTGAGGATGTACATAGGCAAGAGGCCAGGGAATTGGAGAGCCAAGCCTATTCTGCCGAAAGCAGTTGTACCTCGGGCAGTGATACCTGCTATGTCGGCGTACGCGACTACAACGCCCAGGTGATTGCCTGCAATCGCAAGCGGGATGTCCAGCCCTTCAAGGTGGGGCCCATCAATGACGTGCCCATGGTCCACAAGGCGGCCGGCCGTCATCTGGATGGAAGATCTGAGTCAGACAGGCGATTTGCCAGGGACCTGCCGCCCCGCATGGTCACCGGCCAGATACAGTATTTCGGTGCGTTTCCCAAATGGTATGGCTACGTGTTGGAGCGTGACCGGGGCAACTGGATCGTGACCACGGT
>DYHB01000037.1 GCA_020724415.1 Thiobacillus sp. | reverse complement strand
ATGGCCAAGGAAAAATTTGAGCGTACGAAGCCGCACGTAAACGTAGGGACGATTGGTCACGTTGACCATGGCAAGACCACGCTGACGGCGGCGATCACGACGATTCTGTCGAAGAAGTTTGGCGGCGCGGCCAAGAACTACGCCGACATTGACTCTGCGCCGGAAGAGAAGGCCCGAGGCATCACCATCAACACCGCACACGTGGAATACGAGACGGAAACCCGTCACTACGCCCACGTGGACTGCCCCGGTCACGCCGACTACGTGAAGAACATGATTACGGGTGCCGCCCAGATGGACGGCGCCATTCTGGTCGTATCCGCCGCCGACGGCCCCATGCCCCAGACCCGGGAGCACATCCTGCTGGCCCGTCAGGTGGGCGTGCCCTTCATCATCGTGTACATGAACAAGGCCGACATGGTCGACGACGCCGAGCTGCTCGAGCTGGTCGAAATGGAAGTCCGTGAGCTCCTGTCCAAGTACGACTTCCCCGGCGACGACATCCCCATCGTCATTGGCTCTGCCCTGAAGGCCCTGGAAGGCGACCAGTCCGACATCGGCGAACCCAGCATCTTCAAGCTGGCCGAAGCCCTGGACAGCTACATCCCGACGCCCGAGCGCGCCGTGGACAAGCCCTTCCTGCTGCCCATCGAAGACGTGTTCTCCATCTCCGGTCGTGGCACCGTGGTGACCGGTCGGGTCGAGCGCGGCATCGTCAAGGTGGGAGAAGAAGTCGAGATCGTCGGCATCAAGCCCACCGTCAAGACCACCTGCACCGGCGTGGAAATGTTCCGCAAGCTGCTGGACCAGGGTCAGGCCGGCGACAACGTTGGCGTGCTGCTGCGCGGCACCAAGCGTGAAGAAGTCGAGCGTGGCCAGGTGCTGGCCAAGCCGGGCTCCATCACCCCCCACACCAAGTTCACGGCTGAGATCTACGTGCTGAGCAAGGAAGAAGGCGGTCGTCACACCCCGTTCTTCAACGGCTACCGTCCGCAGTTCTACTTCCGGACCACGGACGTGACGGGCTCCATCGAGCTGCCTGCCGGCACCGAGATGGTGATGCCTGGCGACAACGTGTCGATCACGGCCAGCCTGATCGCCCCGATTGCCATGGAAGAAGGACTTCGCTTCGCCATTCGTGAAGGTGGCCGTACCGTGGGCGCCGGCGTGGTGGCCAAGGTCGTAGAGTAAGCGCTTGTAATTTAGTGGAAAGGGCGGCATAATCCCGCCCTTTCCTTTTTTCGACGCACACGCGTCCCGCTCTTTTAAGGACTTGCAATGCAAAGTCAAAAAATTCGCATCCGTCTCAAAGGCTACGATTACAAGCTGATTGATCAGTCGGCCATGGAAATCGTGGACACCGCCAAGCGTACCGGTGCCGTGGTCAAGGGCCCGGTACCGCTGCCCACCTCCATTGAGCGCTTCGATATCCTGCGTTCGCCCCACGTCAACAAGACCTCGCGCGACCAGTTGGAAATTCGTACCCACAAGCGTCTCATGGACATCATCGATCCCACAGACAAGACCGTGGATGCGCTGATGAAGCTGGATTTGCCTGCGGGCGTGGATGTCGAGATTAAACTGCAGTGACAGGTGAGGCTGGCAAGGGTGCAGTCGCTCCTTGCCAGAACTGATCCGGTCACTGGTTTGTAACTGCCGACCAATTGAAGTCGGCGCCTTTGTTAAGGGAACTAGAAATGAGTCTAGGCCTAGTCGGTCGCAAGATCGGCATGACCCGCATTTTTTCGGAGGATGGCACGTCCATCCCCGTCACGGTGCTGGATATGTCGAATAACCGCATCAGCCAAGTGAAGTCGACGGAAGTCGATGGCTATGATGCGCTCCAGGTAGCTTATGGAAGCAGGAAAGCCAGCCGTATCGTCAAGCCCGAGGCGGGTCACTATGCCAAGGCGGGCATCGAGGGTGCTCGTGGCATGTCCGAATTCCGTGTTGCAGCCGATCAGGCTGGCCAATACCAGCCGGGTGCTGCCCTGTCGGTGGAGCTGTTCCAGGCCGGGCAGATGGTGGACGTCTCCGGTGTGACTCAGGGCAAAGGCTTCGCGGGCACCATCAAGCGCCATAACTTCGGCTCCCAGCGTGCCAGCCACGGCAACTCCCGTTCGCACAATGTGCCGGGTTCCATTGGTCAGGCCCAGGATCCGGGTCGCATTTTCCCGGGCAAGCGCATGTCGGGTCATATGGGCGCGGTCAATCGCACCATACAGAACCTGGAAGTGGTCCGCGTCGATGCTGGCCGCCAGTTGCTGTTGATCAAGGGCGCAGTGCCGGGCCCCAAGGGTGGTGATGTCGTCGTGCGTCCCGCCGTGAAAGGGGGTGCGTGATGGAACTGAAGCTCATCAATGACAAAGGTGTGGAGTCCGGTGCGGTTTCTGCTGCCGATGCCCTGTTTGCCCGTGAATACAACGAGGCTTTGGTGCATCAGCTGGTGACGGCCTACATGGCGAATGGCCGCAGCGGCAATCGCGCCCAGTTGACCCGCGCCGAAGTCCGGCACAGCACCAAGAAGCCTTTCAGGCAAAAGGGTACGGGCCGTGCCCGGGCCGGTATGACCTCGAGCCCCATCTGGCGTGGCGGTGGTCGTGCATTTCCCAACAAGCCGGAAGAGAATTTTGCCCAGAAGGTGAACCGGAAGATGTACCGGGCGGGCATGGCGACGATTCTGTCCCAGCTGGTGCGCGATGGTCGCCTGAGCGTGATCGATGGCATTGGTGTCGATGCCCCCAGGACCAAGCTCCTGGCGTCCAAGGTCAAAGATCTGGGCTTCAGCAAGCGGGTGCTGATCATTACCCCCGAGATGGATGAAAACCTCTGGCTTTCTTCACGCAACCTCGAAAATGTCCTGGTCCTGGAGCCCAAAGAGGCGGACCCCGTGACCCTGATCCGCTTCGATCAAGTGGTCATGACCCGTGATGCGGTCAAGTCGTTTGAGGAGATGTTCGCATGAGCGCCGTCAAAATGAATGAAGAGCGCCTGATGCAGGTCATCCTGGCGCCAGTGATTTCCGAAAAGGCCACCATGATTGCGGACAAGAATGAACAAGTGGCGTTCCGTGTCGCAACGGATGCCACCAAGCCCGAGATCAAGGCGGCGGTAGAGCTGCTGTTCAAGGTTCAGGTGGCTGACGTGAAGGTGGCCAACATCAAGGGCAAGAGCAAGCGTTTCGGTCGCACCATGGGTCGCCGGGACAATTGGAAAAAGGCCTACGTGTGCCTGATGCCCGGTCAAGAGCTCAACTTCATGGCAGGGGAATAAGTCATGGCACTGATCAAAGTCAAACCGACATCCGCAGGCCGGCGTGCCGTCGTCAAGGTCGTCACCCCGGGCTTGCACAAGGGCAAGCCCCTGGCGGCGCTGGTGGAGAAGAAAAACCGCAGCTCCGGCCGCAACAACAATGGCCATATCACGACGCGTCACAAGGGCGGCGGTCACAAGCGGCATTACCGCCTGGTGGATTTCAAGCGTAACAAGGACGGCATTCCGGCCAAAGTGGAGCGTATTGAATACGATCCGAACCGTACTGCCCACCTTGCACTGCTGTGTTATGCCGATGGCGAACGGCGCTACATCATCGCTCCCCGTGGGGTCGAAATCGGCGCCACGCTCATGAGCGGTTCCCAGGCGCCCATCAAGTCGGGCAATGCCCTGCCTCTGCGTAACATTCCGGTGGGTACCACCATTCACTGCATCGAGATGATGCCCGGGAAAGGGGCCCAGATCGCCCGTTCCGCAGGTGCATCCGTGCAGCTGCTAGCCCGGGAAGGGTCTTATGTGCAGCTCCGTCTGCGTTCTGGCGAGATCCGTCGCGTACATGTGGATTGCCGGGCAACGGTTGGCGAAGTGGGTAATGAGGAAAACAGCCTGCGCTCCTACGGCAAGGCCGGTGCCAAGCGTTGGCTGGGCATCCGTCCTACCGTGCGCGGTGTTGCCATGAACCCCATCGACCACCCCCATGGTGGTGGCGAAGGGCGTACTGGCGAGGGTCGTGTGCCCGTAACCCCGTGGGGCGTGCCCACCAAGGGTTATCGGACCCGTAACAACAAGCGTACGGATGGCATGATCGTCCGCAGCCGTCACAAAGCGTAAGGGGTAAGCACTATGGCTCGTTCTGTTAAAAAAGGCCCGTTCGTTGACGGTCACCTGCTGAGCAAGATCAGCAAGGCCGTATCTGCCGGTGACAAGAAGCCGATCAAGACCTGGTCGCGTCGTTCCACCGTATTGCCGGACTTCATCGGCCTGACCATCGCCGTACATAACGGCAAGCAGCATATTCCTGTCTACGTGACGGAAAACATGGTTGGCCACAAGCTGGGTGAGTTCGCGCTGACCCGTACCTTCAAAGGCCACGCGGCCGACAAGAAAGCGAAGAGGTAAGGAGCTCATCATGGAAGTTAATGCCATATTGCGCGGAACCCGTCTTTCGGCGCAGAAAGCACGTCTGATGGCCGATCTGATTCGCGGCCAGTCCGTGGACAAGGCCCTGAACATCCTCACCTTCTCCCCGCAGAAGTCCGCCGTGGTGATCAAGAAGGTGCTCGAGTCCGCCATCGCCAACGCTGAACATAACGAAGGGGCTGACATCGACTCCCTGTCGGTCAAGCGCATCTTCGTGGATCAAGGGCCCGTGCTGAAGCGATTCACCGCACGTGCCAAGGGCCGTGGCAACCGCATTTCCAAACCTACCTGTCACATTACTGTGACGGTTGGCGACTGAGGTAAACGTATGGGACAGAAAATTCATCCGACCGGGTTTCGGCTCGCCGTGAACCGCAACTGGTCTTCGAAGTGGTTTGCCAACAGCAAGACCTACGCCACCACCCTGAGTGAAGACCTCAAGGTGCGCGAGTTCCTCAAAAAGAAGCTGGCGCATGCATCGCTGAGCCGCATCACCATCGAGCGCCCTGCGAAAAATGCACGCATCACGTTGATGTCGGCCCGGCCCGGTGTCGTCATCGGCAAGAAAGGCGAGGATATCGAGAACCTGCGCAAGCAGTTGTCCTCCATGATGTCCGTGCCAGTGACCCTGAATATCGAAGAAGTGCGCAAGCCCGAACTCGATGCCCAGATCATTGCGGATTCCATTGCCACCCAGCTGGAAAAGCGCATCATGTTCCGTCGTGCCATGAAGCGATCCATGCAAAGTGCCATGCGCTTTGGTGCCCAGGGTATCAAGATCATGAGTTCGGGCCGCTTGAACGGCGCTGAGATAGCCCGCACCGAATGGTACCGGGAAGGCCGCGTGCCCCTGCATACGTTGCGTGCCGACATCGACTACGGGTTCTCCGAAGCCAACACCACCTATGGCGTCATCGGCATCAAGGTGTGGGTGTACAAAGGTGAGAACCTGGGGCGTGGTGACAAGCCTACGGCCGCCCCCGAGCCTGAGCGCAAACCGCGTCGTCCCCGGGCTGGAAAGGAGTAAGAATCATGTTGCAGCCTAACAGAAGAAAATATCGCAAGGAGCAGAAGGGCCGGAACACCGGTCTGGCGACCCGCGGTGCCAGCGTCAGTTTTGGCGAATACGGTCTGAAAGCCATCGGACGCGGTCGGCTGACGGCACGTCAGATCGAAGCGGCCCGTCGTGCCATGACGCGTCACATCAAGCGGGGTGGCCGTATCTGGATCCGCATCTTCCCGGACAAGCCGATTTCCAAGAAGCCCGCTGAAGTCCGTATGGGTAACGGCAAGGGTAACCCCGAGTACTGGGTCGCCGAAATCCAGCCGGGCAAGGTGTTGTACGAGATGGACGGTGTGGATGAGGTGCTGGCTCGCGAGGCATTCCGCCTGGCAGCGGCCAAGCTGCCCATCCCCACAACTTTCGTCACCCGTCATTTTGGGATTTGATCATGAAAGCCAGTGAACTTCGTGCCAAGAGCGCGGATGAAATGAAGAAAGAGTTGATGGAACTGTTGCGCGCCCAGTTCAGCCTGCGCATGCAGCTGTCTACCCAGCAGACCAACAAGACCCATGAGCTGCGTAAGGTGCGGCGTGATATCGCACGCGTCCGCACACTGATGCATGAAGCCCGTACCCAGGCCGGTAATTGACGAGGTAGATCATGACTGAACAGGCTAAAAGCAAAATCGCACGTTCCCTTACAGGCAGGGTTGTGAGCGACAAGATGAACAAGACCGTGACGGTGCTGGTTGAACGACGTGTCAAGCATCCCCTTTACGGGAAAGTCATTCGGCTCTCCAAAAAATACCACGCCCATGACGAGAACAACGATTGCCATGAAGGCGATACGGTGCAAATCGAGGAATGTCGCCCCATTTCCAAGTCCAAGGCCTGGAAAGTGGTGCGTGTCGTTGAGCAGGCCAGGATAGTTTAATAACGCTTGCGCAGGTCAAGAGGCTGGGCTATAATCCCGCCTCTTATTTCCTTCCCTGCTTGCAGGGTCAACCCATCGGGATCCAAAACTGCCCCACCGAATCCGGTGTTGCAAGTTGGAGATGAAATCATGATTCAAATGCAGTCCATACTCGACGTGGCTGACAACACGGGTGCGCGTTCCGTTATGTGCATCAAGGTGTTGGGTGGCTCAAAGCGTCGCTACGCCAGCATTGGCGACATCATCAAAGTCAGCATCAAGGATGCGGCCCCGCGTGGTCGTGTCAAAAAGGGTGACGTGTACAACGCCGTCGTCGTGCGTACCGCCAAGGGAGTTCGTCGTCCGGACGGTTCCCTGGTCAAGTTCGATGGCAATGCGGCTGTCCTGCTCAACAACAAGCTGGAGCCGATTGGCACCCGTATATTTGGGCCCGTAACCCGGGAGTTGCGGACGGAACGGTTCATGAAGATCGTTTCGTTGGCTCCTGAAGTGCTGTAAGGAGGGTGTGTGAACAAGATTCGCAAAGGTGACGAAGTGGTCGTGCTTGCCGGCAAGGACAAGGGCAAGCGTGGCACGGTGCTGCGTGTCCTGGAGGGTCAGGTGGTCGTGGAAGGCGTGAATCGCGTCAAGCGTGCCACCAAGCCCAACCCGATGAAGGGTACGACGGGTGGTTTTATGGACAAGGACATGCCGATCGATGTCTCGAATGTTGCGCTATTCAATCACGGCGCCGGCAAGGGAGATCGTGTGGGCATCAAGACGTTGGAAGATGGGCGCAAGGTGCGCTTCTTCAAGTCCAACGGCGAAGTCGTGGACGCGTGAGGTGGCTATGAGTCGACTGTATGACTACTACAAGGATGCCGTGATGCCTGAACTGACCAAACAGTTCGGCTACAAGTCGGTTATGGAAGTGCCGCGCATCGAGAAAATCACGCTGAACATGGGCGTGGGCGAGGCCGTGGGCGACAAGAAGGTCATGGAGCATGCGGTGGGTGATATGGCCAAGATCGCCGGTCAGAAGCCCGTGGTCACCAAGGCCCGCAAATCCATTGCAACCTACAAGATCCGTGATGGCTATCCGGTGGGATGCAAGGTTACCTTGCGTCGCGAGCGCATGTACGAGTTCCTAGACCGGCTGATTTCGGTCTCCATTCCGCGTATCCGGGACTTTCGCGGTATTGGTGGCAAGGGGTTCGATGGTCGCGGCAACTACAGCATGGGTGTCAAGGAGCAGATCATGTTCCCGGAGATCGAGTACGAAAAGATCGATGCCCTGCGTGGTCTGAACATCACGATCACGACCACTGCCAAGACGGATGCGGAGGCCAAGGCGCTTCTTTCCGCGTTCAAGTTTCCGTTCAAGAATTGAGGTCGCCATGGCGAAGCAAGCATTGATCAACCGAGAAGAAAAGCGTCGTGCCATGGTCAAGAAGTACGCCGCCAAGCGTGTCGAAATCATGGTCGTGATCAACGATGTCAATCGTTCCGATGAAGAGCGCCAGGCGGCGAGACAGAAATTGCAGGCTTTGCCGCGCGATTCCAGCCCCTCGCGTCTGCGCAACCGTTGCAACCTGACCGGGCGTCCGCGCGGTGTGTTTCGTAAGTTCGGGCTGTGCCGGAACAAGATTCGTGAGCTGGCCATGCAGGGAGAGATTCCCGGCGTGACCAAGGCGAGCTGGTAAGGAGTAGACCTGATGAGCATGAGTGATCCCATTGCCGACATGCTGACCCGTATTCGAAATGGTCAGATGTCGGAAAAGATATCGGTGCGCATGCCGGCCTCCAAGCTGAAGAAGGCCATCGCGCAGGTGTTGCAGGACGAAGGGTACATTGAAGGTTTTGCCGAGCATACTGCCGAGGGCTTGCCTGAAATCGAAATCGCGCTGAAGTATTACGCGGGACGTCCGGTTATCGAGAAGATTGAGCGCATCAGTCGCCCGGGTCTGCGTATTTACAAGGGCCGCGATGATCTTCCCCGTGTAATGAATGGGTTGGGTGTGGCCATCGTGTCCACGTCCAAGGGCGTGATGACAGACCGCAAGGCTCGCTCCATGGGAGTGGGTGGCGAAGTCTTGTGCGTGGTTTCGTGAGGTAGTTATGTCTCGAGTTGCCAAGAATCCGGTCGACGTGCCGGCGGGTGTGGAGGTCAAGATTGATCCGGCCGCCATTACCATCAAGGGGCCCATGGGCGTGCTGAGTCAGGATCTGCCTGGCGGTGTCAAGGTCTCCCATGAGGATGGAAAGCTGCAGGTTCAGATGACGAATGAAACCCGCCAGGCTCATGCGATGTCTGGAACGATGCGGGCATTGCTGTCGAACATGGTCGTGGGGGTCTCCAAGGGTTTTGAGAAGAAACTTACCCTGGTTGGCGTGGGTTACCGTGCTCAAGCCCAGGGCGCCAAGCTGAATCTGAGCCTGGGTTTCTCCCATCCCGTGGAACATGAGATGCCGGAAGGGGTGAAGGTGGAGACGCCGTCCCAGACCGAGGTCATCATCAAGGGTGCCGACAAGCAGAAGGTCGGACAGGTGGCCGCCGATGTGCGTGCCTATCGTCCCCCCGAGCCTTACAAGGGCAAGGGCATTCGCTATGTCGACGAAGTGGTGGTCTTGAAAGAGACCAAGAAGAAATAATCTGGAGTCACGACCATGGACAAGAAAATCCGGCGTCTGCGCAGGGCGCGCAAATCCCGCGCCAAGATCGCGGAACTGGGTGTGGCGCGCCTGTGTGTGCATCGCAGCAACAGCCACATTTATGCTCAGATCATTGATGCCAGCCAAGGGCGTGTGCTGACCAGTGCCTCCACCCTGGAGAAGGATGTCAGCGCCCAGATCAAGCATGGCGGCAATGCCGAGGCAGCCAAACTGATTGGCGCGAGGATTGCGGCAAAGGCTAAAGAGGCCGGCATCGAGCGCGTTGCGTTCGATCGCTCCGGGTTTGCCTATCACGGCCGGGTCAAGGCCCTGGCAGATGCCGCCCGTGAGGGCGGCCTCCAGTTCTAACGCGAGGTCTAGGAATGGCTAAATTTGAACAACAGCAGCAGGATGATCGCTCCGACGGCCTGCGGGAGAAAATGATCTCCGTCAACCGTGTCACCAAAGTGGTGAAGGGTGGCCGGATTCTGGGTTTCGCTGCCCTTACCGTGGTGGGAGATGGCGATGGCGGCATCGGTATGGGCAAGGGCAAGTCCCGTGAAGTGCCCGTGGCTGTGCAGAAGGCCATGGAAGAGGCCCGGCGCAGGATGTCCAAGGTGTCCCTCAAGAACGGCACTTTCCACCACGCCGTCATTGGCCGGCATGGTGGGTCCAAGGTGTTGATCCAGCCTGCTTCCGAGGGTACCGGGATCATTGCCGGCGGCGCCATGCGTGCCGTGTTCGAGGTGATGGGCGTGACCAACGTGTTGGCAAAGTGTTTTGGCTCCACCAATCCCTATAACGTCGTACGTGCCACCATCGACGGATTGATGCAGATGAACACGCCTGCCGATGTGGCTGCCAAGCGCGGCAAGAGCGTGGCTGAAATACTGGAGTAACCCATGAGCGAAAACAAGGGCAAGATCAAGGTCACCCTGATCAAGAGCGTGATCGGCACGAAGCAGAGTCATCGGGCGTCTGTACGCGGACTTGGCCTGCGACGCATGCATCATTCCGTGCTGGTTGAGGATACGGCGGCCGTGCGTGGCATGATCAACGCCGTGCGCTATCTGGTAAAGAGCGAGGTAGTCTAAATGCAATTGAATTCACTCAAGCCCGGTGAGGGCAGCAAGCATGCCAGCAAGCGCCCTGGCCGGGGTATTGGATCCGGCCTCGGCAAGACCGGCGGTCGTGGTCACAAGGGACAAAAGTCCCGTGCCGGCGGCTTCCACAAGGTGGGCTTCGAGGGTGGTCAGATGCCGCTCCAAAGGCGCCTGCCCAAGCGCGGCTTCATCTCGCTGGACCGTGCCTTCAAGGCCGAAGTACGTCTGGGTGACCTCAAGCAGTTGCCGGTGGATACGATTGACCTCCTGGTGTTGAAGCAGGCGGGCATGGTTCCCCAGTTGGCCAAGCGCGTGCGTGTCATCCTTGCGGGCGACATCGACAAGCCCATAAAGCTGGTGGGTCTGGTGGCGACCAAGGGTGCCAAGGCCGCCATAGAGGCGGCTGGCGGTAGCGTGGCCGAGGCCTGAGGAGACTGACCTTGGCCCTGCTCGGCGGCAACATGTTCCAGATGTCCAACAAGTTTGGCGACCTCAAGCGTCGCCTGTGGTTCTTGCTGGGTGCCTTGGTGGTGTTCCGGATCGGCTCCTTCGTGCCGGTGCCGGGCATTGACTCCAGTGTGCTTGAAGAACTCTTCAAGTCTCAGCAAGGCGGCATCCTGGGCATGTTCAACATGTTCTCGGGCGGTGCCTTGTCGCGCTTCTCGATCTTCGCCCTGGGCATCATGCCCTACATTTCTGCTTCCATCATCATGCAGTTGGCCACTGTGGTATCGCCAACCTTGGAGGCCTTGAAGAAAGAGGGCGAGGCCGGGCGCAGGAAAATTACCCAGTACACGCGCTACGGCACCGTGTTCCTGGCCACGTTCCAGGCCATCGGCATATCCATAGCGCTGGAGACCCAGCCAGGACTGGTTCTGGACCCCGGCATGATGTTCAGGCTGACGGCAATCATTACGCTGGTGGCGGGCACCATGTTCCTGATGTGGTTGGGCGAACAGATTACCGAACGGGGGTTGGGCAACGGCATTTCGATCATCATTTTCGCGGGTATTGCTGCCGGTCTGCCCTCGGCCATCGGTGGCACGCTTGAACTGACCCGCACCGGTGTCTTCTCGATTCCTCTGGTGCTGTTGCTTTTTGTGGCCGCGCTGCTGGTAACCGCCCTTGTGGTCTTTGTCGAGCGCGGCCAGCGGAAGATATTGGTGAACTACGCCAAACGCCAGGTCGGCAACAAGGTCTATGGTGGTCAGGCATCCCATTTGCCCTTGAAGCTGAACATGGCGGGGGTCATACCTCCCATCTTTGCTTCTTCAATCATCCTGTTCCCGGCGACACTCGGCAGCTGGTTCGGCGGGGCACAGAACATGACATGGTTGCGCGACATCAGCGCTGCCCTGTCACCCGGACAGCCGGTATATGTACTGTTGTACGCAGCCGCCATCATCTTCTTCTGCTTTTTCTACACGGCCCTTGTCTTCAACTCCAAGGAGACCGCCGACAATCTCAAGAAGAGTGGTGCCTTCGTGCCCGGTATACGGCCAGGCGAGCAAACAGCAAAGTACATTGACAAGATACTTACCAGACTGACTCTGGTTGGAGCGATCTACATAACATTGGTATGTCTGTTGCCTGAATTCCTGATCGTGAAATGGAATGTCCCGTTCTATTTTGGCGGCACTTCATTATTGATCATCGTGATCGTCGCAATGGACTTCATGGCGCAGGTCCAGGCCTACATCATGACCCATCAATATGAAAGCCTTCTCAAGAAGACCAACTTCAAGGGCGGTAACTTCATCGGTCGTTGATCGGAATGAGCAAGGAAGACGTCATACAGATGCAGGGCGAGGTCCTGGAGACGCTCCCCAACGCCAACTTCAAGGTGAAGTTGGAGAATGGACATGTGGTGTTGTCCCACATTTCCGGCAAGATGCGCATGCACTACATACGCATCCTGCCTGGAGACAAGGTGACGGTGGAACTGACGCCTTATGATTTGAGTCGCGCGCGTATTGTTTACCGCGCTAAATAAGCTTTGAAAAGGAGCCGGCTATGCGAGTTCAGGCATCGGTAAAGAAGATCTGCCGCAAATGCAAGATCATCAAGCGTAAGGGTGTGGTCAGGGTTATTTGCAGTGAAGCCCGCCACAAGCAGCGTCAAGGCTGATGTTGGTCGTTGACCAACGGTCTTGAACTTGTTATAATTTTTTGTTTACTGCACGACGGAGTTTTAGATGGCCCGTATCGCAGGGGTGAATATCCCGAATCACAAGCATGCCGTGATCGCGTTGACCGCGATATATGGCATCGGCAATACCCGCGCTCGCCTCATTTGTGAGGTCGCCGGCGTGAATCCAGCCACCAAGATCAAGGACCTGGATGACGCGGCCATCGACAAGCTGCGGGATGGCGTCGCCAAATTCGCCGTCGAGGGTGATCTTCGGCGCGAAATTACGATGAACATCAAGCGTTTGATGGACCTGGGCTGCTACCGCGGTCAACGCCATCGTCGCGGTCTCCCCGTGCGCGGTCAGCGTACTCGCACGAATGCACGTACCCGCAAGGGCCCGCGCAAACAAATGCAAGTTAAAAAGTAATCACAGGTAAACGATATGGCTAAGGCAGCAGCCGCGCGTGCGCGGAAAAAAGTCAAGAAGAGCGTGGCCGATGCGATTGCGCACATTCACGCATCCTTCAACAACACCATCGTGACGATCACGGATCGGCAAGGTAACGCGCTGTCCTGGGCTACGGCTGGCGGCGCAGGCTTCAAGGGTTCGCGTAAAAGTACGCCTTTTGCCGCCCAGGTGGCCGCCGAAAATGCGGGCAAGATGGCACTGGAGTACGGTGTCAAGAATGTCGAGGTCCGCATCAAGGGGCCTGGCCCCGGTCGGGAATCCACAGTGCGTGCCTTGAACGCCCTCGGTTTTAAAATCACCAGCATCTCGGACGTGACGCCCGTGCCGCACAACGGCTGCCGTCCTCCGAAGAAGCGCCGCGTTTGATCATTAGGAGTGGACTGTGGCTCGCAATACTGATCCGAAATGCCGTCAATGCCGTCGGGAAGGTGAGAAGCTTTTCCTGAAGGGTGAAAAGTGCCTGACCGAAAAGTGCTCCATTGAGCGCCGAAACCAGAAGCCAGGCCAGCACGGTGCCAAGCAAGGCCGTATCTCCGACTACGGGGTTCAGCTTCGGGAAAAGCAAAAGATCCGCCGGATCTATGGCGTGCTGGAAGGCCAGTTCCGCCTTACCTACAAGGCGGCTTCCCGTCGCAAGGGTGTTACGGGTGAGAACCTGCTACAACAGCTGGAAGGTCGCCTGGACAGTGTGTCCTACCGCATGGGTTTTGGCGCATCACGTTCCGAGGCCCGCCAGGTAGTCCGCCACAACGGCATTCTGGTCAATGGCAAGCGGGTGAACATTCCTTCCTATCAGGTCAAGCCAGGTGATGTGGTCGAAGTTGCGGCCCACGCCAAGAGCCATCTGCGCATCAAGGCAGCTGTCGAAGCCGCAGAAGGACGCGGATTCCCGGAATGGGTCGAGGTGGATGCCAAGGCCATGAAGGGTACGTACAAAGCACGTCCTCAGCGGGCTGAATTGCCGGCGACCATCAATGAATCCCTGGTGATCGAGCTCTACTCCAAGTAACACTTGGCCATTTGAAGGATTGCACTATGTCAAATACCGGAGATCTGCTGAAACCCCGTATCGTCGAGGTCAACAGCATTTCCCCGCGCCAGGCGCGCATCACGCTCGAGCCGTTCGAGCGCGGTTATGGCCATACGCTGGGCAATGCCTTGCGCCGCATCCTACTGTCCTCCATGCAGGGCTATGCCCCTACGGAAGTCAAGATTGCCGGTGTGGTACATGAATACTCCGCCATTGAAGGCGTACAGGAAGACGTGGTCGATATCCTGCTGAACCTCAAGGGTCTGGCCATCAAGCTGAACAATCGTCATGAAGCGCTGATCCAAGTGCGCCGTGACGACGAAGGCGTGGTGACTGCAGCAGACATCGAAGCTGGCCATGATGTTGAAATCCTCAATCCGGATCAGGTGATTGCCCACGTCAACAAGGGCGGCAAGCTTGACATGGAAATCAAGGTGGAAACAGGCCGTGGCTACGTGCCGGCCAGCCACAGGAATACCCAGGCCGATGAAACCCGGGTCGTGGGGTCCATCCTGATGGATGCGCTTTACAGCCCGGTAAAGAAAGTCAGCTTCAGCGTCGAGAGTGCCCGAGTCGAGCAACGCACGGACCTGGACAAGCTCATCCTGGAAATCGAGACCAACGGTGTCATCGAACCCGAGGAAGCGGTCAGAAATGCAGCGCGTTTGCTCATCGAACAACTGAGCCCGTTTGCCGACCTGAAGGGTGTGACCCTGCCCAGCGAGCAGCCGAAGCAGATGGGACCCCAGATCGACCCCATCCTCATGCGCCCTGTGGATGAGCTTGAGCTTACCGTACGCTCGGCAAATTGCCTCAAGGCTGAAAATATTTACTACATCGGTGATCTTATCCAGCGCACCGAAACCGAACTGTTGAAGACCCCGAACCTGGGCCGGAAATCCCTGAACGAGATCAAGGAAGTCCTGGCTGCCCGTGGCTTGACTCTCGGCATGAAGCTAGAGAACTGGCCTCCCATGGGTCTGGACAAGCCTTAACTCAAGAGGTACCTAGAAATGCGTCACCGCCAGTCCAACCGGAAACTGAACCGCACAACGAGCCACCGTCTGGCCATGTTGCGCAACCTCTCCAATGCCCTGCTGAAGCACGAGGTCATCAAGACCACATTGCCGAAAGCAAAGGAATTGCGTCGGGTTGTAGAGCCCCTGATCACCCTCGGCAAGAAACCCAGCGTAGCCAATCGCCGCCTGGCCTTTGATCGTCTGCGTGATCGTGACATGGTCGTCAAGTTGTTTGACGACCTGGGCCCCCGCTTCATGGCTCGTCCGGGTGGCTACGTCCGTATCCTGAAATATGGCTTCCGTCAGAACGACAACGCGCCCATGGCCTTGGTTGAGCTGGTGGACCGCTCTGCAGAAGCGACGGCTGCGGCTGAGTAACTTCGCTATACACTGAAAAGGCCGGCACTGCCGGCCTTTTTTTTGGGGCCTCACGTCATGTCCATGCTAGTGCTATTCACCGATTACGGATGGGCCGACCCCTATGTCGGCCAAGTCAAGGCTGTCCTGCACGGTCATGCCCCCGGTGTGCCCGTGGTCGACCTGCTCCATGGGGTGCCAGCCTACAACGCCCATGCAGGCGCACATTTGCTGGATGCCTTGAGAACCTCATTTCCCCTGGGTACGGTCTTTCTCTGTGTGGTGGACCCCGGTGTGGGGGGCGGGCGTGAAGTCGTGCTGATGGAGGCGGATGGCTGTCACTACGTTGGCCCGGATAATGGGCTGTTGTCGGTTGTGGCCGCCCGGGCCCGGCAAGTATCCATACGACGCATCGTTTGGCGCCCCGAGGCCATGTCCCACACCTTCCATGGCCGGGACCAGATGGCAGTCGTTGCCGCTGAACTGGCGGCCGGGGTGTTGCCACCCGACAAGACTGCCAGCGGACATGATCTGGCGGTCCAGTTCGATGCGGCCGATTTGCCTCGCATCCTGTATGTGGACCATTTTGGCAACGCCTGGACGGGGCTGCGGGGCCAGCTTCTGGAGCCGGATGCCAAGCTTTGGGCAGGCAAGACACGCCTGGACTACCGGCGTACCTTCATGGAGGCGGACAAGGGGCAGGCCTTTTGGCACATCAACAGCTCGGGACTTGTGGAAGTGGCCGCCAACCGTGCCAATGCCGCTGCATTGCTAGGACTCTCCATCGGTGATCTGGTCAAGCCAGATATAGCACCCGATAGTCGTTTACATTGATGCGGGTGGGACCTGTGACCAGGAGTGCATCCAGCGCCTGGAAATAACCGTAGGCATCATTCCGGGCCAGCGATACCTGCCAATCCATGCCCAGGCCCATGGCTCGGGCAAGAGTGTCGGGATGCATCACTGCCCCCGCGTTGTCCTCGGTACCATCGATGCCATCGGTATCTGCTGCCAGGGCATGGACACCGGGCAATCCCTGCAGGGCGCCCGCCAGGCTGAGCAGAAAATGACTGTTGCGCCCGCCTCGCCCCGGGCCCTCCACCTTGACGGTCGTCTCACCCCCGGACAGCAGTGCCAATCCCCGATGCCCGGACATCCTCAAACAACGCGCTAGTGCTGCGTGGTAGCGTCCTTGGTCAGCCGCATCGCCCATGATGGTGTCACTGATGCGCAGGCACGTAATACCGTGACGCTTGAAATAGGCTTCTGCCCCCGTCAGTGCCGTATCACTGGAGGCAACGATCCTGTGGGTCACGCGTGCAAAACAGGCATGGCCGGGCTTGGGTGTCTCCGGATGCATGCCCTGGCTCAAGCCGGCCAGGTAGCCCGCAACAGACCCTCGGGGAGTGATGCCATGGCGTTGAAGAATGGCAAGGGCGTCCTGGTGCGTGCTGGCATCGGGATGGAACGGTCCGGAGGCGACATGGGCCGGATCGTCACCCACCACGTCGGACATGACCAGCACGTGGACCTCCGCCCGGCAATTCAGGGCGAGCTTGCCGCCCAATGTCCTGGATAGGCGTTTGCGCACCGTATTGATCTCCTGGATGGTGGCGCCGGAACCCAGCAGGTCCTTGATCAGCCCCTGGATGTCTGCCAAGGACAAGTCGGACTCCGGCAGGGTCAGTAGGCTGGAGCCACCGCCCGAAACAAGGGCAAGGACCAGGTCTTGTGCACCCGCCGATCGCACCATGTCCAAGATGCGCTGGCTGGCCTGGAGTCCCTGTCTGTCCGGCAAGGGGTGGCCCGCTTCCACCACCTCGATCTTCTTTGTGGGCCACCCATGCCCGTGACGGGTAATCACCAGTCCGGTCAGGGCCAACCCTTCTGGCCAATGTCGCTCCACAGCGGCTGCCATGGACGCCGCCGCCTTGCCCGCACCTATCACGATGGTGCGTCCATTCCTGGGCGGCGGCGGCAGGGCCTTGGCAACGCACAGATCGGGCGATGTCGCAGCCACGGCCGCACGGAAGGAGTCAATGAGGGTGTGCTGGGGATCCACGACTACGGCCCATGAACAGCCTGTACAGCAGGGGTACCAGGAACAGGGTCAGCAGTGTGGAAACCATGAGACCCCAGACAATGGCCGAGGCCACTGGTCCCCAAAGCAGTGATTTGCCTCCGATGCCGAGGGCCAGGGCGAGCAAGCCGCCGATCGTGGTGGTCGTGGTGATCAGGATGGGGATCACGCGGCGTCGACCCGCGTAAATGGCGGCGTGCAATACGCCCATGCCAAGGTTCAGCCGGGTATTGGCAGCGTCAATGAGCACGATGGCGGAATTCACGGCGATGCCAGTCAGGGCGATGATGCCATAGAGGGTATACAGGCTGAGCGGGTTGCCGCTGACGAGGAGGCCTGCCACCACGCCAATAAAAGCCATGGGGACGGTGGACAGGATCAGGAAGGGTTGCCAGTAGCTACGGAACTGGGTGGCCAGGATCAGGTAGATCAGGCCTATCCCCAGCAGAAACAGCCGACCCATGGCGTCCAGACTCTCCTGGATGTCATCCAGTTCGCCGGAATAGTCCACGCTGACACCCGGGTGTCGGGTCGCCATGGTCTCCCATGCCGCTCGAGCCTGGCGGTTGGCCTCCAGGGTGTCGATGCGGCTCTTGTCCAGGTCGGCCTCTACGGTAATGGCCCGACGCAGGTCATAATGCTTGATCACGCCCCGGGCAGTGACGATCTCTTTTTCCACCAAGGCCCCCAAGGTGGTGCTGCCGCCCGCCGGGAGCGCCGTGGGTGCCGACAGCCAGTGCTCAATATCCTCCAGGGGTGTGCCCGGCCCCAGGACACGGACATCGATCTTCTCGCCCCGATGACGCAAGTCCGCCACGATCTCCCCGTCGCCATGAAGCTGCATCAGGCGGGCTACGGCAGCCGGATCCATGCCGGAGGCCTTCACGGCATCGGCGCTCACCCTCAAGCGATATTCCAGTCGCCCTGCCAGATCATCATCCGTGACATCCCGCGTACCTTCCAGACCCTGCAGGGAGGCCTTGAGCTCGTCCGCTGCACGCCGCAGCGCAGGATAATCATCACTGCGCAGGCGGATCTTGATGGGCTTGGCGGTGGGGGGGCCACCCGAAAGCACGGTAAAGGACACCTGGCCGGGCAGGGACATGGACTCGATGTCCTGACGCATGGCGGCCACCACTTCATCACTGCCTCGCATTCCGTTGACACGTGGAGCCAGGGACACCACTACCTGGCCATAGGTGTCGCCATACAAGGGTTCCGTATCGGTGAATTTGACCCCTGCATAGGCCGCTGAAGCGCGCAGTTCATCAGTGCCGAGATGGGTCAGGACCCGTCGCTCGAGTGCCGAGGTATGGTCCAGGGTCACGTCAATGGCCGTACCCGGGGGCATGTCCAGGTTGACGTAGAAGATCCTGAGCGGGTCGAAGGCAAAGAATTGCTGTTTGACCCAGCCGCCGGCCATGGCGTAAATCGCCACGCAGAGCAGGAGGAGCATCATCCCCAGGGCCTTGGCCGGGTGCCGCATGACCCGGATCAAGGCGCGGGAATACTTGACCCGCAGAAAATGCAGAAACTGATTCCGTCGCCGCTGGAAACGGGACGGCTTGCGAAAGTCCATCTTCAAAGCCACCACGTGGGTCGGCAGCATCCAGAAGCCCTCGGCCAGGCTGATCAGCAAGGCCAGACTGACGACCAGGGGCACCAGCAACATGAACTCCCCTACGATGCCAGGCAGTAACATCAGGGGCAGAAAGGCCGCCACCGTGGTCAGGACCGCCGCCAGCACCGGCCAGCCAACCGTGCGCACAGCCTCGGCAGCCGCATCGATGGCCTGGGCGCCTCGGGCCATTCGATAGTAGATGTCCTCAAGGATGACGACCGCATCGTCCACCAGCATCCCCAGTGCGATGATGACCCCCAGCAACACGGTCAGGTTCAGGGTGAAGCCCAGACTGTGCAGGACCCAGAAGGTGCCGGCCAGGGAAAAGGGGATGCCCAGGGATACCAGAAGCGCCATCCGGCTGCCCAGGAAGAGCCAGGCGGCCAGGGCAACCAGTAGCAGGCCCTGGAGGGCATTGGTCTGCATGGTGCCGATCGCCTGGCGGGTGGGTATGGTCTGGTCATCCAGAAGGGTAACCTGGACACCTGTGGGCCCAAGGGAGGCCTTCTGCTGGGCCAGATAGGCGTCGATGCGCTGCACCAGCTCCAGGGTGTTCACCTTGCTGCGCTTGTTGATCGCCAGGAGCACCCCGGGCTGGCCCTGGCGGCTTACCAGCCGGTCGGGTTTCTCGCGCGCCAGTGCTACGCTGGCGACCTCATCCAGGGGAATGTGCAGCCCGGGACGCTGGCTGGAGAATACTGTCAACCGGGCCAGATGCTCGGGGTCCGGGCTCTGGCCAATGACCCTCAGCAGCCATTCGTCGTCGGCAACACGGGCCCGGCCTGCAGGGGTGTCCCGAAACCATCGGGCGACGGAATCCGCCACGTCGCCGGCGCTCAGCCCCCGGGCGGCCAGGGCCTCCGGCTGGAAGCGGACGTGGAGCTCCGGGTCCGACAGGCCCGTGGCCACCACCTGGTCCACGCCTTCGATGCGCTCCAGGTCCTGCTTGACCCGGCGTGCCTGACTGCGCAGGGTTTCATCGAATGCCAGGCCTTGAACCAGGACCATGGCGGTGGGAAAACCGTTGGACGTGGTGATTTCCCAAACGGTGGGCTGGATGGCCTCCTTGGGCAGCTCCCGGTCTGCGGTGGCCTGTACTTCCCGGCGCAGGTCCGTGACGCGTTTGTCGAACAGGCGCTCCGGAATGTCCCGGAAACGGACCAGGATGCTGGCGATTCCCTCCCGGCTGGTGCTGGACACGAACCGGATGTCCTGGATCCGGGCAATCGCCTCCTCCAGGGGGTCCGTGATCTTCCTCTCCACGTCCTCGGCCCCCGCGCCGGGCAGGGCGGCAGTCACGACCAGCCAATTGAAGTTGATCTCGGGATCCTGTTCCCTTGGCATCTGGAGATAGGCCAGCGCGCCTATGATCAGGACCACGGCAAAGGCAATGTTCGCCAGGGGATGGTTGAGGATCAGGCGCCGGTAGGCCTTCATGGTCGACAACGGGGCAGGGCCCAGGCCGGCTCGGACTGGTGCGTGATCGGAAATCGGCTCAGATGTGGCCTGGCCATGGCATCGGGCACATCAGGGCAGGGCCTGCTGGCCTTGGACCACGATCAGGCTGGTCAGTGGCAGACGGGTGGGAACCGGTCGGCCTTCCTGGGCCTCGGGCAGGGGCATGAAGACGGCCTTGCCTGCTTCCATGACATATACGCCAAGTCGCCCGCCGCGCCGTACCAGCCACTCGGCCCGGATATGGGGCTCCCGGCTGGTCCAGACAAGTCGCCCGACACTGCCGGGAGGCGCAGAGTCCTTGGCAAAGGTCAAACGGCCTTCCATAAGGCGGGTAGCGCGATCCAGGGCCGGGGAAAGCCGCACCAGCTTGACGGCATAGCGCCGTCCCTGGGTCTCGAATTCCACGCTCTCAGCACGTTTCAGGTCCTCGGCATCACGCCACTGGATGTCTGCCTGCACCTGTAGGGATGACAGGTCGGACAGGACCACGACCGGGCTGCCAGGGTTCGCAGTTTCACCCACCTGGCCCGGACGTGACAGAACAACGGCGGGAAAGGGCGAGCGCAGCGTGCATTTTCCCTGGGTGTGGCGCGCGGTGCGAAGAAGCGCCTGCTGGACGGCCACGTCAGCCCTGGCGACCTCGAGTTCCGCCTGGCGGGCATCCTGACCTTCCCGGGAGATGAAGCCCTGGGCGGCAAGTTTGTCGCTGCGTTCGGCCTGGAGACGGTTCAGGCGCAAGCGGGCTTCACTGGCCTGGAGTGCGGAGGCCGCACGCTCGCTGGCCAAATCATAATCCCGGCAATCCAGCAGGGCCAGCAGTGTCCCACGCTTGACGACTTGCCCCGGCTCTACGGCGATACGCAGAATCCGGGCATTGATTTCGGCAGGTATCCGGCTTTCATTAAGGGATACCACCTGGCCCTGGGCGCTACGCTGGGGGTAAAAAGCCGCCTCGGACAAGGGGCGTGCCACCGGGCTGGCGGCCTGACAGAGGCCCAGGGGCATGATCAGGAACAAGGTGGTCAGAGGGGCCGGCAGGCGGAGTCGGATGCGCATGGCATCATCATAGCAACTCCGGATGTGTTTTCCGTGACCTTGGTGCTGTTCTCCCGATGATGGCTTCACAAACAGCCTGGATTGGGGCATGGTTATACTGCTGAAGTGATAATCCCTTGACGGAAAGGCGGAGCATGGCGCTATCGAGTCGGGCAGGAATGCTGTTGAGCGTGTGGCTGCTGGCCGGGCTGGCGCCGGCGGGAGCGAATGAGCCGAACCGCCCTGAGGCTGCCCGATCCGAGGTTTCCAGATATGAAGCCCGGGTCAACGCCCTGCTCTCGTCACCGGAAACCTGGCAGAAAGCCCGTCAGGACGGCAAGAAGGCGGCTTTTTTCTGTGCCAACTGTCATGGGGAGGCCGGCGTCAGCACCCTTGGGCATGTGCCTAACCTGGCGGGGCAAAACCCGGTCTATCTGATGACCCAGATCCAGAAATTTGGCGATGGCAGACGCCGGGATGACTTCATGAGTGGCCTCATCAAGGTGCTGAAAGAGGAAGATCGTTTGAACATGGCCATCTACTACGGTGCCCTGGACGTGCGCCCGACGCCGGCGAAAAACCCGCGCCTGGCCAGGGAAGGCCAGTTGCACTACCGACGCGCATGCCTGGGATGCCATGGCCAACAAGCCAGGGGAGGGCGGGACATTGCCCGCCTGGCCGGGCAGCAGAAGCCATACCTGATGGACTCGTTGAAGAAATATCGTAGCCGGGCCGAGGGGCGTTCGGATCGCGTGATGTCCTCCATCGCCGCCAAGCTCAACGATGAACAGATCGAATCCCTGGCCGAGTACCTGTCCAGTCTGCCCTAGATGACCGGGCCCATGCCGGCACAATGCGGTGCCGGGCCCGGATTCAGGTCTTCAAGGCAGGCGTGAGGTGGGGTTGCAGGGTTTGCAGCAGGGGCGCGAATACCTTGGGGGTGCCCGCCACCACGTGGCCGGACTTCAGGAAGCCGGATTCGCCGGTGAAATCGGACACCAGCCCGCCAGCCTCCTGGATAAGCAGGCAGCCCGCCGCAATGTCCCAGATATTGAGGCCGATCTCGAAGAAACCATCCGTACGACCGGCCGCCAGCCAGGCCAGATCCAGGGCCGCCGAACCCGGGCGACGCAGGCCTGAGGTCTTCTGGACCAGATCCCGGAACATGCCGGTATAGGCCTCGAGATGGGTGAAATCCCGGTAGGGGAAGCCGGTGCCAATCAGGGCGCCCTGCAACTTGTCCCGTCGACTGACCCGGATGCGTCGGTCATTCAGGAAGGCGCCGCGCCCACGGCTGGCCGTAAACAGCTCATTCCGCACCGGATCGTAGACAACGGCCTGGTCCAGTTGCCCCTTGTGCAACAGGGCGATGGACACCGCATACTGGGGGAATCCATGCAGGAAGTTGGTGGTGCCATCCAGGGGATCGATGACCCACTGGTATTCCGATTCGCCGGTGGTGCCCGATTCTTCGGCTAGAATGGCATGCTTGGGATAGGCGCCCAGCAGGGTCTCGATGATGGATTGCTCGGCCTTGTGGTCGACTTCGCTGACATAATCATTGTCACGCTTGGCGCGCACGGTGAGCAGTTCCAGGTCGTTGGAGGCCCGGTTGATGATGGCGCCGGCGCGCCGGGCGGCTTTTACCGCCGTGTTGAGCATGGCATGCATGATTCAAAGAACACGTGATCAATCAATCCGACATTCTACCGTGAACCCGTTCACCCCTTTGGACAATCTGCGCATCGTGCTGGTGGAGACCAGTCATTCCGGCAACATCGGCTCGGCCGCCCGGGCCATGAAGGTCATGGGCCTGAGCCGTTTGTATCTGGTCGCCCCCAAGTGCGCGATCGATGACCAATCCAGGGCCCTGGCCTCTGGAGCAGCGGATATTCTGGAACGGGTTGTGCTGTGCGATAGCCTGGAACAAGCGCTGGAAGGGACGGTCCTGGCCGCCGCCTGCACCTCCCGGCGCCGGGATTTGCCCCATCCGGCCTACACGCCCAGGCAGGCCGCGCCGGGCTTGCTGAGTCAGGCTGGAGCGGGCGATGTGGCGCTGGTGTTTGGGTCGGAAACCTTTGGCCTTGCGAATGAGGACCTCATGAAATGTCGCTGGCTGGTGAATATCCCGGCCAATCCGGACTACATGTCCCTGAACCTCGCCGCCGCCGTGCAAGTGTGCGCCTATGAACTTCGTTCCACCTTGGCAGACAGTGTTCTGCCCCTGCCAGCATTCCAGCCGGCCCGTCATCAGGAGGTGGAGTCACTTTTCAGCGAGATGGAACGAGTGCTCGTGGCCATCGGATTCCTGGACCCGGCCCATCCCAAGCGGCTGATGCCCAGAATGCGTCGTTTCTTCGCCCGCGCCGGCCTGGAAAAAGAGGAAGTGGCGATCTGGCGCGGCATCCTGAGCGCTGCCGAAAAGCGTAAAAATTGACCCGTTTAG
>DYHB01000177.1 GCA_020724415.1 Thiobacillus sp. | reverse complement strand
CACCGATCACCGACCACCGATCACCGACCACCGATCACCGACCACTGATCACTGATCACTGCCCCCTGCCTGCCTGGGATTTCCGTCCATGCCTGACCTGCGCCACATAACACGCCTGGCCGTACCGCTGCTGCTGCTGCTGCATGTGGGCATGGTGAACCATGCGCTGCGGGAGAAGTCGGCCACCTGGGACGAGCCGTTGTGGATCTGGCAGGGGATGTCGTATTGGCACGGGGACTTTCGGTTTTCGGCGGAGGGGGGCAGCCTGCCGCAGCGCCTGGCGACCTTGCCCTTGCTATTCGACCGCGACATCTCCCTGAAAACCTGGACGGAGGATCCCGGCGCGACGCCCGCCCTCGACCGTCACTTCCCCTTCCGCGCGGGCAATGACCACCGGGGGATCCTGGCCCGGGCGCGGCTGATGATGTCCCTGGTGTCGGCGGGATTGTGCCTGGCGGTGTTCCTGATGTCCCGGCGGGCCTTTGGTGCCGGCGGTGGCCTGGTCTCGCTGACCCTGTGCGCCTTCAGCCCGGTGGTCCTGGCCCATGGCGGACTGGTCACGGTGGACATCTGGAGCGCGCTGTTCTTCCTGCTGACGACGCACCTTTTCGCCCTTGCGGTGGAGCGGTTGACTTGGCGTCGGCTGGCCGGGCTGTGCCTGGCGACCGCCGGGCTGGTCCTGGGCAAGACATCATCGCCCCTGATCCTGCCGGTGTGGGGGGCGATCCTGCTGGCGCGCCTGCTCCGGGGCGGCTCTTGGCGGGCGCACCTGCCGCCGCTCCGGCTTGCCCCGGCAACCACCCAAGGCCGCATGCTGGCGCAGGCGGCCGGGCTTCTGCTCGCGGTCGGAGCCTTCACCTGGGGGGCGATCTGGACGGCCTACCATTTCCGCTCCGCACCCTTGGCCGAGATGACCGCGACCGACCAGGCGATTCATGCGGCGGAAATGACGGCGGCGCACGTCTCCCTCGCCGAGCGAAGTCCCGCCCTGGCCCGACTGGCTGGCTTCACTGACCGCCATCGCCTGCTGCCGGCCCCCTTCCTGCACGGGTTCATGCGCATGGTGACGCTGCTTCGGCGCTGGTCCTTCCTGGATGGCGAGATGCACCTGGGCGGACGCTGGGACTACTTCCCGCGTTGCTTCCTCTACAAGACGCCCATCCCGGCCCTGCTACTGCTGCTGGCGACGGCCACCTGCCTGGCCATCAATGCCGTCAAGAGAAGCCCTGCGGCAGGGGAGAGCCGCCTTAAAGCCGAGCAGGAGCTTGGCGGTACCGGCTGCGGGCTTCGCATTCAAACAAGGTCTGTCCTTCATGGGAAAACCTCGTCTGCCCCTTCGGCCCGCCTAGCCCTGCACCGCGCCTTCCCACATGTCGCGTTCATCATCGTCTACGGGATCTTCTCGCTGACCACGCCGATGAACATCGGCGAACGGCATCTCCTGCCGCTGTATGCCCAGGCGTTCGTGCTGACCGGGGTGCTGGTCCGGATGCCCCGCGCCTGGCCCCGCTTGCGCCGCATCGTGCCGACGGTCGTGGCGCTCCTGCTGGGCTGGCTGGCGATCGACGCCGTCCGCAGCCATCCCCATTATCTCGCCTATTTCAGCCCGGTCGGCGGCGGCCCGGCCAACGGCTATCACCATCTGGTCGACAGCAACCTCGACTGGGGCCAGGATTACCTTGGGCTCAAGCAATGGCTGGATGAAAACAACCCCGGTGGCGAACAACAGGCCTACTTCCTCTATTTTGGCGATGCCCATCCGGATGACTACAGGGTGCCGGCCCAGGCCGTCGAAAGCTTCCAGAACCGGGAGGCCCGCCTCTACCCGCTGCGCCCTGGCCTCTATGCGGTCTCTGCCACCATGCTCCAGCATCGGCCTCTCGGCCTTGACGGCTACACCCCCGAACGCTTCCGGGAATGCCATGATCGCCTCGCCCCCTTGCTCGCGGCCGAGACGCCCGCCGACCCCGCCATGCCCCTCACCGGAATCACCACCATCCCCGGCGAGATCACCCTCGGCGATCTGTACCCTTTCTATCATCGCTGGCGCTGCGCCCAGCTCTGCAACCACCTCGCCACCAAGAAATCCCCGGTCGCCATGGTCGGGTATTCGATCCTGGTCTACGAAGTGGACACTGAAGACCTGGCGGAAGCGTTCTAGCCTGAATTATTCATAAAAAAGGCGAGCAAAACAGATAAATCAATGGTAAACAAGGAATTACAAGACGAAATCAGGCTCGGCTTTTTTACCGGAGGCGCGGCCATTGGGGCGTCCGCCTGTCGGCGGATTGGCTTCAGCTTGCGGTGGTCACCACAGCGGCACCTCGCCGCCTAGCATCTGCGCCCCACTGGCCGCGTGAATAATTCAGGCTAGCGCGGAAGCCCGTCCGCCCGCTAGCGGACGGGCGAACCTCTGTCTCCCGAAAACCACCCCCGGGCGGCTGCGCCGCTGCATTTGGAGGGAGGTGGAACAGACCAAACAGACCAAACGGACGTGGCCGGCAGCGTCCCGCTGCCGGGGCAAGCCGGGGGCGGCCCCCCAGCCACGAGACCCGGGATTATGCCCCAGCGTAGGAGCCCGCTCCCCGCTGCCCATTCCGCACCACGCCACGGCGTGGCAAGCTTCCCACTGCCCACTGGCCCCTAACCGCTGACCGCTGACCGAGGACCGAGGACGAGGACGAGGACGAGGACGATTCCCTCACTCGGCGTTTCGCACCACGCCACGGCGTGGCAAGTTCCGCCCTCCGCACCACGCCCACGGCGTGGCAAGCTTCCCCTGCCCCCTGGCCACCGACCACTGGTCACTGATCACCGACCACTACCCCTGCTGCCCCCTGCCCACTGACCCCTGACCGAGCCCGAGGACGAGGACGAGGATATCCCCGCCCGGTCACTGATCACCGATTACTGATCACCCCCCCTGCCCCC
>DYHB01000176.1 GCA_020724415.1 Thiobacillus sp. | reverse complement strand
TGCTGCTGTGGCTGCTCGCCGAACTGTTCGAGAACCTGCCCGAGGCGGGCGACCTGGACAAGCCCAAGCTGGTCTTCTTCTTCGACGAAGCCCACCTGCTGTTCAACGACGCACCAGCAGCCCTGGTGGACAAGATCGAGCAGGTGGTGCGCCTGATCCGATCCAAGGGGGTGGGCGTGTTCTTCGTCACCCAGAACCCGGCTGACGTTCCGGACAAGGTGCTGGGCCAGTTGGGCAACCGGGTCCAGCATGCTCTGCGCGCCTTCTCGCCCCGGGACCAGAAGGCAGTCAAGGCAGCCGCCCAGACCATGCGGGACAATGCGGACCTGGATGAGGAATCGGTGATCACGGAACTGGGCGTGGGCGAGGCCCTGGTCTCATTCCTGGACGAAAAGGGCCGCCCCGGAATCGTGGAGCGGGCCTACATCCTCCCCCCCCAGGGCCAGATCGGGCCCATCGAGGATGGCCAGCGCCGTCGCCTGATCCAGTCTTCCCTGGTGGCGGGTGTGTATGAAAAGGAGGTGGACCGGGAATCGGCCTACGAGATCCTCAAGGCCCGTTCGGAAGCAGCCCTGGCCAAGGCAGAAGCAGACACGGCAGCCAAGGCGGAGGCCAAGTCTTCCAGTTCCGGCAGCGGCGGCATGATGAAGGACATCCTGCTGGGCAACGGTCGTCGCCAGGGCATGATCGAAGCCATGGCCAAGAGCACCGTCCGCACCATCGGCAATCAGGTGGGACGCGCCATCCTGCGCGGGGTGCTGGGCTCCATCCTGGGAGGCAAGCGGTGACCATGGCGCCAGGACCAGTACCAGCACCCACGCCCGCCAGCCATTTCGATACCAATGCCAGGCGCTGGGATGAAAACCCCGTCTTTCAGGAGCGGGGGCGCCAGATGGCCCGTGCCATCCGGTCCGGCGTCCATCTCCACCCGGGCATGTCCGCACTGGACTATGGCTGTGGCACGGGCCTGCTGTCCTTTCCCCTGAAGGACACCCTGGGGCACATCACCCTGGCCGACAGTTCCGAGGGAATGCTGGCGGTACTCAGGGAAAAAATTGCCGCCCAGGGAGTCGGCCACATGGAAGCGTTGCGCATGGATCTCATGACCGACCCGGCACCGGAGCGCCGTTACGACATCATCTACACGGCCATGACCTTGCACCATATCCCCGACACACGCCGCATCCTGGATGTTTTCCATCATCTGCTCACACCAGGAGGCACCCTCTGCGTGGCGGATCTGGACCTGGAGGACGGATCCTTCCATGGTCCGGGTCTGGAGGTGCATCCCGGCTTCGACCGGGAAGCCCTGGCCGACCTGTGCCTCCGGCAAGGCTTCCGGGACATCCAGTTCGAAACGGTGTTCGAGATTGTCAAGGAACGAAACGACGGTACCCGGAACTATCCCGTGTTTATGATGCGGGCCAGACGAGACTGAAGGAGAAGGACATGCGCTGGAAATCAGGCCGCAGAAGCGACAACTTGGAAGACCGGCGTGGCATGCGGGTGGGGCGGGGCGTGGCCGGAGGCGGCATCGGCGTGGTCGTCATCGCCCTTATCGCCATGTTCCTGGGCGTGGACCCGGGCGTGGTCCTGAACCAGGCCGGCAACCTGGCACCCACCGAACAGTCAGGCCCGGCCCAGGGTCGCTCCGCGGAAGAGGATCGCCTGGCGGATTTCGTATCCGTGGTGCTGGCGGATACGGAAGATACCTGGACGGCCCTCTTCCAGCAGACCGGCGCCCGCTATGTGGAACCCAAGCTCGTCCTCTTCACCGGTGCCGTCCAGTCTGCCTGTGGCCATGCCCAGGCGGCCATGGGCCCCTTCTATTGTCCGGCGGACAGCAAGGTCTATCTGGACCTGAGCTTTTTCCAGGACCTGGCCCGACGCCATGATGCCCCGGGGGATTTCGCCCAGGCCTACGTGGTGGCCCATGAAGTAGGCCACCACGTGCAAAACCTGCTGGGCATCGCCGAGAAGGTCCACGCCACCCGGCAACGGGTGGGGGAAAAGGAAAGCAACCTGCTCCAGGTCAAAATGGAATTGCAGGCCGATTGCCTGGCCGGAGTATGGGCCCATCATGCCCAGCGCTCGCGCCAGGTCCTGGAGTCAGGCGATATCGAGGAGGCCCTGGCCGCCGCAGCCGCCGTGGGGGACGACCGTCTGCAGCAGGAAGCCCGGGGCTATGTGGTGCCGGAGTCCTTCACCCATGGCTCCTCCATTCAGCGGGCCCGCTGGTTCAAGGCGGGCTTCAGATACGGTCAACTGGAATATTGCAACACCTTCAAGGCCAGCCAGCTCTGAGGCGGTCCGTGGCATGCACGGCCTCAGGCCGAATCGAAATGGCCGTAGCCCAGCACCGCCACACTGGCGCGCACGCCACTGTAGAGCACCCAGGCCCAGCCCCGGGCCAGCCAGGATCGTCGTTCCCAGGCCGCCGCCGGGATGGCGGTCGCGCCCGTCACCATGGCCCGACCCAGGCTGGCATGCAGGTGTGAACAAAACTCGGGATCGGTGCTGACCAGGTTTGCCTCCCGAGCCAGCATGAGGCTGAAGGGATCGATATTGCTCGAACCCACGGTCGCCCAGGCCCGGTCGATGACGGCCACCTTGGCATGCATCTCGCTGGCGGTATATTCATGGATTTCGACGCCGCGTGCCAGGAAATGGCCGTACAAGGCCCGGGATGCCCATTTGTACAATCGGTGATCCGTCCGGCCCTGAAGCAGCAAGACCACTTTCACGCCCCTCCTGGCGGCTTCGACCAGGGCCTTGCGAAAGCGCCGCCCTGGCAAAAAGTAGGCGTTGGCGATCAGCACCTCGTCCCGGGCCGAGGCAATGGCGTCCAGATAGGCCTCCTCAATGACATGCCGGTGGCGCAGGTTGTCCCGGGTCAGGAATTCCGCCTGCTGGGAACCCGCCGGCCGGGGCATGGGCTGACTCAGCGGCGCCCTGGGTGGACGTCGG
>DYHB01000036.1 GCA_020724415.1 Thiobacillus sp. | reverse complement strand
ACCAGATGGAAGTCTGCACGCTTTCGCGTCGGGGCAATCGTTTCATCCCCTATCCCCGCCATTACAGCGAGGCATTCGCTTTTTCCATCATCCTCTGCCCACTACGACATCAGAAACCCTTGCGGGCTGCCTTGTCCGCCATGTTGGCCGGACGTCGCATTGGGTTTACCGCGTTCCGCACAAGTAACAAGGGTTGGGAAGGTTCCGCAATTTCGCCGGTGATCTGATGTCAGCGTGTTCGCACCAAGCAAGCGAACAACCGATCACATGCCATTTTGGCCAGAGCCCGATACTGCAAGTTGCCTTTGGCTCTTTCAAGCTTGACGACGTTTATAAGCGGTTCACTTACGTTAACCATCCAACCCAGCCTAGCGCCTCATCCGGGTGCAACTCCCGAAATCACACCAGACCCCTCACGGGATTTGGTGTACCCCGTAAGGTGGCTACATTGTCAGAGCGCTCGGCACCCCACCGTTACCAGTGGCGCGCTGCTCCTAGACTACAGGGGGCTGAACCCCTGGATCAATTCATCCCTTGCGGGAGCTGATCAATTACTTGTGCAGCCTTCGCTGCATAGTAGATCGAGTTTCCTCGACCTTGTTAGCTACCCATCATGTCCCACCTGCAAGCAGGCACATCGTTTTCAGGGACTGAACGACTTGGGCTTTTTCTCGAATCACGTCGAGTAGGTGCTAACCTATGCGACTCGCGTCGCACGCTTGGGAAGCTGCCGTTCTACCATTGAACTACACCCGCATGGTAAGCTTGCAGGCCCGCATATTACTGGATTTCAGCGCAATATTGAACGTCAATGATGGAACGTCAGTGACGGAATATGAGCGCTGCAATACGACCGCTGAATACGACTGCTGAACACGCATGCTGGAAATTGCCATCAACGGCGAAAGCCGTCACTTTGAAGCGCCCCTGACCATTGCCACCCTGCTGGAGCGGCTGGAATTGACCGGAAAGCGTCTGGCTGTGGAAATGAATGGCGAAATCGTGCCCAAGAGCCTGCACCGAGACACACCCCTGAAAAGCGGTGATGCCCTGGAAATCGTGGTTGCCGTGGGCGGCGGCTGAGCCCCCGCGGACTTGGGGCTTGTCCCCGGCAGATCAATCCCTATTTGGCCCTACCTTACCCTGGATCGTCATGAACCCTCTCGTCATTGCAGGCAAGACCTATAACTCCCGTTTGCTGGTGGGTACCGGCAAATACAAGGATTTCAACCAGACCCGCCAGGCCATCGAGGCCTCGGGTGCCGAGATCGTCACCGTGGCCATCCGCCGCACCAACATCGGTCAGGACCCGAACCAGCCCAGCTTGCTGGACGCGGTACCGCCGTCGAAATACACCTACCTGCCCAATACGGCCGGCTGTTACACGGCCGACGATGCCATCCGCACCTTGCGCCTGGCCCGTGAACTGTTGGATGGCCATGATCTGGTCAAACTGGAAGTGCTTGGGGACCCCCAAAGCCTTTATCCCAACGTGGTGGAAACCCTGAAGGCAGCCGAAGTGCTGGTGAAGGACGGCTTCAAGGTCATGGTCTATACCTCGGACGACCCCATCATCGCCAAGCAACTGGAGGACATCGGCTGCGTCGCGGTCATGCCCCTGGCCTCCCTGATCGGTTCCGGCATGGGTATCCTCAATCCGTGGAACCTGCAGATCATCATCGACCGCATCTCGGTGCCGGTGGTGGTGGATGCCGGCGTGGGCACGGCCTCGGATGCGGCCATCGCCATGGAGCTGGGGTGTGACGCGGTACTGATGAACACCGCCATCGCCGGCGCCCAGGACCCGGTGCTCATGGCCAGGGCCATGAAGAAGGCGGTGGAGGCAGGCCGCGAGGCGTTCCTGGCCGGCCGCATGCCCAAAAAGATCTACCAGGCCAGCCCCTCCTCGCCCACCACAGGGATGATCGGAACCTGATTTCCCGTTGCTTTCCCAGGGGCCCGACCCATGCATGACAGCAAGCATCCCCGTACCATCCGCAGCTTTGTCCTGCGTGCCGGTCGCATGGGCTCCGGCCAGCAACGGGCCCTGGACGAGCTCGGCCCCGATTACCTGATCCCCTATGCCAGGACCCACCTGGACCTGGACGTCGTGTTCGGGCGTAACGCGCCAAAAATCCTGGAAATCGGCTTTGGCATGGGCGAATCCACGGCCAGCATCGCCGCCAACCACCCGGACAACGACTACCTGGGCGTGGAAGTGCATACCCCGGGCGTGGGCGCCCTGCTCAAGCGCATTGGGGGTGCCGGCCTGCGCAACCTGCGCATCATCCACCACGATGCCGTGGAAGTACTGGAAAACCAGATTCCGGACGGCACCCTGGATGGCATCCATATCTTCTTCCCCGACCCCTGGCACAAGAAGCGCCACCACAAGCGGCGTCTGATCCAGCCACCCCTTGTCGCCCTGCTGACCCGCAAGCTGAAACCGGGGGGCTATCTGCACCTGGCCACGGACTGGGAGCACTATGCGCAACAGATGCTGGAGGTGCTGAGCGCCGAACCCGGTCTGGTCAACACCGCCCAGGATTTCGCGCCGCGTCCCACCTACCGTCCCCTGACCAAGTTCGAGCAGCGGGGATTGCGCCTGGGCCATGGGGTGTGGGATCTGGTGTTCAGGCGCCTCTGATCCCTCCCGTATAATCCGTTCTTTTTCAAGGGGAGAGCACTCATCATGGAGCGTCGCCATTTCCTGAAGGGCGCGGGGGCCGGTCTGGCCGCCACCACGGCCCTGGCCCTGTCCGCCTGCAGCAAGAAGGAAGAAGCCGCCCAGAGCGGCGAGCTGCCCACTCTGCGCTGGCGCCTGGCCTCCAGTTTTCCCAAGAGCCTGGACACCATCTATGGCGCGGCGGAAGTGCTGTCCGAGCGGGTGGCCAAGATCACCGGCGGAAAATTCCTGATCAAGGTTCATGCCGGGGGCGAGATCGTGCCCGGCCTGCAGGTCATGGATGCAGTCCAGCAGGGCACCGTGGAATGCGGCCACACGGCCAGCTACTACTACGTGGGCAAGAACATGGCCTATGCCTTCGACACCTGCCTGCCCTTTGGCCTCACGGCCCGGCAACAGAATGCCTGGATGTATTTTGGCGGTGGCCTGGAACTGACCCGTGAGCTGTTCAAGGACGCCAACATCGTCAACTTTCCCGGCGGCAACACGGGGGTCCAGATGGGCGGCTGGTTCCGCAAGCCCATCCAGTCCATGGCGGATCTGGAAGGTCTCAAGATCCGCATCCCCGGCATCGGCGGCCAGATCATGGCCAAGTTGGGCGCCGTGCCCCAGACCCTGGCCGGTGGCGACATCTACCCGGCCCTGGAACGCGGTGCCATCGACGCCGCCGAGTGGGTTGGCCCCTATGACGACGAGAAACTGGGTTTTCACAAGATCGCCGGGCATTACTACTACCCGGGCTGGTGGGAGGGCGGCCCCCAATTGTCCTTCTACGTCAACGCCGAGAAATGGGCGGCCCTGCCGGAGCCCTACCGGGAAGCCTTTGAAACCGCGGCAGCCGAGGCCAATCTGAACATGCTGGCGGAATACGACACCAAGAATCCCCCGGCCATGGCACGCCTGCTCAAGGAGGGCGTCCAGCTCCACGCCTATCCCGACGACGTGCTGAGGGCGGCCGAAGCCGCGTCATTCCAGTTGTACGAGGAAGAGGCCGCCCGCAACCCGGCCTTCAAGAAGATCTACACCGAGTGGAAGGCCTTCCGGGACAGCCAGATCCAGTGGTTCAAGCTGGCCGAGGCGGGGTATTCCAATTTTCTGCAGTCGGGTCGCTGAGAGCCAGGACGGGACACCCCGTCCTGTCGTCGCCTCCCGTACTCCCGGCCGGGCTCAGCGTACGGCCAGCAGTTCCACTTCAAACACCAGGGTGGCGTTGGGCGGAATGACACCGCCCGCGCCCCGCTCGCCATAGCCCAGATGGGGCGGAATGGTGAGCTTGCGCACCCCACCCACCTGCATGCCGGCCACTCCTTCATCCCAGCCGGCGATGACGTAGCCGCGCCCGAGGGGAAAATCGAAGGGTTCGTTGCGATCCTTGCTGGAATCGAATTTCTGGCCATTGGTCAGCCAGCCCGTGTAATGAACGCTGACGGTCTGTCCCTTGGCCGCGGTGGCACCCTCGCCCACCGTCACATCATCCATGATCAGGCCCGAGGCCGTGGTCGTTTCAGGCATTGTGTACTCCTAGAAAATAAAAAAGGGAGGCAGCGCGCCTCCCTTTGGAAGGATAACCGGCTTATTCCAGCACCACCAGCACCACACGCCGGTTCTGTATGCGGCCTTCCCGTGTCTTGTTGTCCGCCACCGGGGCAGATTCCCCGTAGGAAATCACCGACATGCGGTGCAGTGGGATGCCCGCCTGCATGTTCAGATAGCGGCGTACGGCCTCGGCCCGTTCCTGCCCCAGCCTCAGGTTGTAGGCCTCGCTGCCGGTGGTGTCGGTATGGCCCTGAATCTCGACATAGACATTCCGGTTGTCCCGCTTCAGGCCAGCGGCAAAATCATCCAGGGCGCTGCGCGTCGCATCGGACAGTCGGTTACCCTCCAGTTCGAAGGCCAGGGTGGTGCCGGACATGACCACTTCATGGACAAACTTGCCCTGGGCCAGCTTGCCGGCGGCCAGGGCCCGGTCCAGGGCCTCCCGGGCAGTGCTGGAAGCCTCGCCCAAACGCCCATCCTGATCGCGCAGGGCCCGTTCGGCGGCGCTGAGACGCCCATCGAGCCCGCCCAGGCGGTTGTCCAGGGATCCCATGTTCCCGGCGGCATCCCGCAGCCCGGCCTCGGTTCCGCCCACCCGGGCGTCCAGGGACTTGACCTGGCTGTCCACCGGGGCCACGCGGCCCTCCACAACTTCATGGACATAGTCCTTGGTGGCGCAGGAAGAGAGTCCGACGACGGCCAACAGGCCCAAGGCAGGCAAACCGGATTTCATAGCAATGACCCTATTATTGAAGTGGCAATATTCTAAACGATCCATGCACGCCCATGGCTATACACCCGATGGCCGGCTGCCCTAGCGGGACAGTAGTGACACCATGCCCGGGAAGGCCAGCACCAGGGCCACCATGAAGAGCTGGATGAACAGGAACGGCAGGGCCCCCCAATAGATGTCCGTGGTCTTCACCGTCTGGGGTGCCACGCTGCGCAGATAGAACAGGGCAAAGCCGAAGGGGGGATGCATGAAGGCGGTCTGCATGTTGATCCCCAGCAACACGCCAAACCAGACCAGGTCGATGCCCAGGGCGCTGGCCACCGGCGCCAGCAGGGGCACGATGATGAAGGCGATCTCGAAGAAGTCCAGGAAGAACGCCAGCAGGAAGATGAGGATGTTGACCGCGATCAGGAAGCCCATTTCACCCCCGGGCAGGGAGGTCAGCAGCCCCTCGACCCAGGCGTCCCCATCCACGCCCCGGAAGACCAGGGAAAAGATGGTGGAACCGATCAGGATGAACATGACAAAGCTGGTCAGGCGGGTGGTGGAATCCATGGCCTGCTTCAACAGCACCCGGTCCAGACGACCCTTCAGGCCGGCCAGGGCCAGGGCCCCCACGGCCCCCATGGCGCCCCCTTCCGTGGGGGTGGCAATGCCCAGGAAGATGGTGCCCAGGACCAGAAAAATCAGGATCAAGGGCGGCAGCATGGTAACCGCTGCCCGCTTCATCAATGCGCTGCCGCGCAGGGTGCGGGCTTCCGGCGGCATGGCCGGGGCGGCCTGGGGCCGGACCAGGGTGATGACCAGGACATAGAGCAGATAGAGCCCCACCAGCACCAGGGCGGGAATCAGGGCACCCCGGTACATGTCGCCTACGGAGACCCCCAACTGATCTGCCAGCACAATCAACACCAGGGACGGCGGCACGATCTGGGCCAGGGTGCCGGAGGCGGCGATGGTGCCCGTGGCCAGGCGCTTGTCATACCCATAACGGAGCATGATGGGCAGGGAGATCAGCCCCATGGCGATGACCGTGGCGGCCACCACCCCCGTGGTGGCCGCCAGCAGGGCTCCCACAAGAATGACGGCATAGGCCAGACCGCCCCGGACGGCGCCGAACAGCTGGCCCATGGTGTCCAGCAGTTCCTCCGCCATGCCACTGCGTTCCAGGATCAAGCCCATGAAGGTAAAGAACGGGATGGCCAGCAGGGTGGCGTTGGACATGATGCCGAAGATCCGGTCCGGCAGGGCCTGGAGCAGGCTGAACTCGAAAAAGCCCATCTGGATGCCGATGAAGGCAAACAGCAAGCCGTTGGCCGCCAGGGAAAACGCCACCGGGTAGCCCAACAGCAGGAACACCACCAGGCCCAGGAACATCAGGGGCGCCATCCACTCGAAGGCCATCAGCGCACCTCCCGGCTATCCGTCGGCTCCGGCCTGACGTCGGCACCGGTCAGGAAGGCCCCCCGTTTGATGGCCTCGGACACGGCCTGCAAGCCCAGCAACAGGAACCCCAGGGGAATGGCCAGGCGCACCGGCCAGCGCAGCAGCCCCCCCGCATCGGGGGAGGTTTCACCGATGGCATAGGAATCCGCCAGGCCCCGCCAGCTCAACCACCCCACCAACATGGCCATGGGCAACAGGAACAGCACGGCACCGACCAAGTCCACCAGGGCCTGCACCCTGGGCGAAAAGCGGGAATAGAGCACATCCACCCTGATGTGGCCGTTGTGCTTGAGGGTATACCCGGCCCCCAGCAGAAAGATGAAGGAGAACAAATACCACTGCACTTCCAGCCAGGCGTTGGAACTCATGTTGAGCCCATACCGGGTCACCGCGTTGCCGGCCGAAATGAGCACCGACACCAGCACCAACCAGATCACGCCGCGCCCGACCACATCGTTCAGGCGGTCTATGGCCCGGGACAAGGGCAGCAGACGATGCACCAAGGCTCAGTTCCCCGCCACGGTCATGCGGTCGATCAGGATGGAGCCCACCTGGCGCGAGCCCCGAACCTCCACATCGGTGCCGATGGCCGTGATGCCCAGGAACATGTCCTTCAGGTTGCCAGCAATGGTGATCTCTTCCACCGGATAGGCAATGACCCCGTCTTCCACCCAGAAACCTGCCGCGCCCCGGGAATAATCCCCGGTCACCATGTTGGTGCCGTGGCCCAGCAGCTCGGTCACCAGCAGGCCGCTGCCCATCTTCCGGAGCAGGCCGTCGAAATCCTCCCCGGTACTGGGCACGATCAGGTTGTGATTACCCCCGGAATTGCCCGTGGTGGCCATCCCCAGCTTGCGTGCGGTGTAACTGGACAGGAAATAGCCCTGGACCACGCCGTCCTTGACCGGCTCCCGGTCCCGGGCGGCCACGCCTTCACTGTCAAAGGGCGCGCTGGCGAGGCCCCGGGGCAGGAAGGGCCGCTCCAGGATCTGCACGAAGGAGGGAAACACCTGCTGGCCCAGGCTGTCCAGCAGGAACGACGACTTGCGATACAAGTGGCCACCCGAAACCGCCGAGACATAACTGGCGATCAAGCCCGTGGCGATGGGTGCCTCGAACAGGACCGGACACTGGCGGGTATCCAGCTTGCGGGCATTCAGGCGCCGCACCGTCCGTTCCCCGGCCCGCCGTCCCACCTGCTCCACCGGATCCAGGTCGGCCACCGCCCGGGCGGTGGTATACCAGTAATCCCGCTGCATGGCGCCCTCCTCCTCGGCAATCACCGCACAGGACACCGAGTGGCGGGACGTGGGATACCCTCCCATGAAGCCGTGGGAATTGGCGTACACGAACTGGGACTGCTGGGTGCTGGTGCTGGCGCCCTCGGAGTTCCGGATGCGCGGGTCCACGCCCAGGGCGGCCTCCTCGCAGGCCAGGGCCAGGGCCTTGGCCTCATCCACCGAGACCGGCCAGGGATGATGCAGTTGCAGATCCGGAAAGTCAGTGGCCAGGCGATCGGCCTCGGCCAGGCCGGCGCAATCGTCCTCGGCCGTGTAGCGTGCGATGGCCAGGGCCTTGTCCACCGTCCGGGCCAGGGCATCCCGGGAAAAATCCGACGTGGAGGCATGGCCCCGCCGATGACCCAGGTACACGGTCACCCCCACCCCCTTGTCCTTGTTGAACTCGATGGTCTCCAGTTCGCCCTTGCGCACCCCGACGGTCTGGCCGAATCCTTCCGACACCTCGGATTCCGCCGCGCTGGCACCCCCAGCCGCAGCCAGTTGCAAGACCTGGGCGGCAATGTCGCGCAGGGTGGACTCGTCATAGGAAAAGGCGTTATCGGACACGTTGGTTGGTCAGGGTCGGTGGCAAGAGGCGCTATGATACCAACCTTCACAAGCCAAACCCGCCCACAAGGATATGGAAGAACACTTGGAAGAACACTTCGAGGAACATAAAAGCAAAAGCCAGCGCAAGCGCGAGGTGGAATCCCTCCAGGACATGGGGGCCGAACTGGTGGCCCTGTCCCGGGACCGCATCAAGAAGATGGACCTGCCCGATGCCCTGAGGGAAGCCATCCTGGAAGCCCAGCGCATCACCTCCAACGGCGCCATCCGGCGCCAGATGCAATACATCGGCAAGCTCATGCGCAGCGTGGACCCCGAGCCCATCCAGGCCCAGCTCAGCGCCCTGAAGGGGGAATCCGATGCCGCCAAGGCCGAATTCCACGCCCTGGAACGCTGGCGAGCCCGCCTGCTGGAAGATGACGCGGCCATCACCGACTGGGTGGCCCGCCACCCGGAGACCGACGCACAACACCTGCGCCAGCTCATCCGAAACGCCCGCAAGGAAGCCGAGCTGGGCAAGCCGCCCAAATCCAGCCGGGAGCTTTTCAGGGTACTACGTGAGATTGCCGAAACGGGGTCGAAGCCGTCCCCCTGATCCAACAGGGTCTTGATTAAACCTGCGGAATTTCAATCGGGGCGGACACCCGTGTCCTCCTGGACTGGTTCCCCTTCCAGGTGCACCGTCCGGGTGGGGAAGGCAATTTCGGCACCGTGGGCGTCGATGATGGCGGCCATCTTGAGCAACACGTCCTGCTTCACGGCGTGGTAGGCCACCCAGACCGTGGTGCGGGTGAAGGTGTAGATCATGATGTCCAGGGAGGACTCGGCAAACTGGGTGAAGTTGACGATCAGGGTCTGGTCCTGGTCGATGTCGGGATGGCTCCGCAGCATGGCCTGGATGTCCGCCACGATGGCCGCCACCTTGTCCAGGTCCTGATAACGCAGGCCGATGGTTTCCTTGATGCGACGGTGGCTCATGCGGGAGGGATTCTCCACCACGATGTGGGTAAACACCGAGTTGGGGACATAGATGGGATTCTTGTTGAAGGCCCGGATCCGGGTATGGCGCCAACTGATGTACTCCACCGTACCCTCGATCTGCTTGTCCGGCGAGCGTATCCACTCCCCCACGGCAAAGGGCCGGTCCAGGTAGACCGTCAATCCGCCGAAGAAGTTGGCCAGCAGGTCCTTGGCGGCAAAACCCACCGCAATGCCGCCGATGCCGCCAAAGGCCAGCACGCCCGAAATGCTGAAGCCCAGGGTTTGCAGGATCATCAGGGCCGCGATGATGACCACCGAGATACGCCCCAGCTTGCTGACGGCATCTGCCGTGGTGCGGTCCACCTCCTCGCCCCGGGACTCCCGCAGGGCCACCATGTTGTCGGTGATGCACACGATCAGGCCCAGCAGGAACCAGGCCAGGCAGACGATGATGCCGATCTTGCGGGCCGGGTCCACATACTCCAGCAGGGGATGGGTCAGGTTGCGTTGGGCCATGGCGCCCACCACGGCCAGGCCGATGACCCAGACCAGGACCTGGGCAGGCGCCTTGGCCGCCTGGATGACGGCATCATCCCAGACCAGGCTGGTGCGCCGGGCCAGGCGCTCCGCCTGGCGCAACAGCATGTAGACCAGGGCATGCACTCCGGCCACCACAGCCAGCACCACGGCAGCGTCGGTCATCCAGGGCAGGTCGATCATGCCCATCCCGATCAGGGCTTGAACGCGGCCAACTGCTCCAGCTTGGCCCGGGCGGCGCCGGGGGCCATGGATTAACGGCCCGCTCCACCCCCATGGCCAGACTGTCGGCCAGACCGGCCGCGTAGATGGCGGCCCCGGCGTTCAGGGCCACGATGTCCCGCTCCGGGCCCGGCTGGTTGTCCAGCGCCTTGAGCACCCGGGCCTTGGACTCCTCCACCGTGGTCACCCGCAAGCTGGCCAGGTCATGGACCACCATGCCGAACTGGCCCGGATGCACGGTGTATTCCCGCACCTCTCCGTCGCGCAGTTCACCCACCAGGGTCTCGCCGGAAATGGAGATCTCGTCCAGGCCCTCGCGCCCGAACACGATCATGGCACGCTGGCTGCCCAGGCGCTGCAGCACCCGGGCCTGGATGCCCACCAGGTCCTGGTGGAACACCCCCATGACCTGGTTCGGCGCCCCGGCCGGATTGGTCAGGGGCCCCAGGATGTTGAACAGGGTCCGAATGCCCATCTCCTTGCGTACCGGCGCAGCGTGCTTCATGGCACTGTGGAAATTGGGCGCGAACATGAAGCCCAGGCCCACTGTCTCGATGGCCAGGGCCACCTGGTCCGGCGCCAGGTTGATGTTGATGCCCAGGGACTCCAGCACATCGGCGCTGCCGGACTTGGAGGACACCGAGCGACCGCCGTGCTTGGCCACCCGGGCCCCCGCCCCCGCTGCCACGAAGGCGGCAGCGGTGGAGATGTTGAAGGTGTGGGCGGTGTCGCCCCCGGTACCGCAGGTATCCACCAGATGGGCGCTGTCGGCCACCGGCACCTTGGTGGACAGCTCGCGCATCACCATGGCGGCGGCGGTGATCTCGCCGATGGTCTCCTTCTTGACCCGCAGTCCGGTGATCAGGGCGGCGATCATCACCGGACTCATCTCGCCAGTCATGATCTGGCGCATCAGGGACAGCATCTCGTCGTGGAAAATCTCCCGATGCTCGATCAGGCGGACCAGGGCCTCTTGGGGGTTCATCAGCGCTTCTCCGTCAAAAAGTTCTTCAACAGGGCATGGCCATGCTCGGTCAGCACGGATTCGGGGTGGAACTGCACTCCCTCCACGGCCAGGGTCTTGTGGCGCACCCCCATGATCTCGCCATCCTCGGTCCAGGCGGTGATCTCCAGGCAATCGGGCAGGCTGTCCCGTTCGATCACCAGGGAATGGTAGCGGGTAGCGGTAAACGGATTGGGCAGCCCATGGAAGACCCCCGTGTCCAGGTGATGGATGGGGGACGTCTTGCCGTGCATGAGCTGCCGGGCATGGACGATGCGCCCACCAAAGGCCTGGCCGATGCTCTGGTGCCCGAGACACACGCCCAGAATCGGGATCTTGCCGGCGAACTGATGGATCACGGGCACCGACACCCCAGCCTCGTTGGGGGTACAGGGCCCGGGCGAAAGGACGATGCGCTCGGGTTTCAGCGCCACGATTTCATCCAACCCGATTTCATCGTTCCGCTTCACCAGCACATCCTCGCCCAGTTCGCCGAAATACTGGACCAGGTTGTAGGTGAAGCTGTCGTAGTTGTCGATCATCAGCAACATGGTGGCCCCCTCCGGGGCATGGATAAGCTAACCAGCCGCCATTTTCCCCGACTTCCCGCCGGATAGAAACCCTGGCTTGGCCTGTCGCGGGCCCGGCTAGGCAAACCGGGCCAGGGTCACCGTGAATTGGGCACCGCCGGCAACATTCTGCACCTCCAGTCGCCCGTGCATGTTGTTCTCGATGATCATCTTGGACATGTACAGCCCGATGCCCGTGCCCTGGCCCTCGTCCTTGGTGGTGAAGTAGGGCTCCCATATCTTGGGCAGGACCTCCGGTGCAATGCCGCCACCGTTGTCGACGAACCGGATGCGCACCTTGTCGCCTTCGGCCTGGGTGAGGATGCGAATGACAGGCGCAGCCTGACCGCTATCCAGCAGGGCATCCTTGGCATTGCCCAGGATGTTCAGGACGACCTGGGAAAATTCGCCCATGTAGCCGGTCACCTGGATGTCTTCCGGACAATCCACATGGAGCAGGATGCTGTGGTTCTTGAACATGCCGTCGACGATGCCGACGGCAGACTGGATGGCTGCCGACAGGTTGAAGGGTTCGGCGTGCTTGGCAGGCTTGAAGAAATTCCTGAAGTCGTCGATGGTGGTGGACATGCGACTGACCATGGCTTCCCCCTTTTCCAGCAAGCGGGCCATGGACTCGTCGGTCAGGCGTCCCATCTTGTGTTGCAGGCCGATGTTCTGCAACACAAGACTGAGGGCATTCAGGGGCTGCCGCCACTGATGGGCGATGGCGCCGATCATTTCACCCATGGCGGCCAGCCGGGACTGATGGATGAGCAGTTGTTCCTGTTCCTTTCGCTTGGCGACTTCGTCCCGCACCCGCTGGTCCAGGGTGCGGTTCAGATCATCCAGGGCCTGGGTGCGTTCGCGCACCTTGATCTCCAGGTCCAGGTTGACGTTTTCCAACTGCCGGCGGTTGTCTGCCAGGGCAGTGACCATCTGGTTGAAGCTGTGGGACAGGTCGCCGATTTCATCCCGGCGGGCAATGTCCACCCGCACGTCCAGGTCACCGTGGGCCACCCGGGAGGCAGCCGCACTGATGGTGGCGATGGGACGGGTCAACCAAAGGGCAAAGAAGTAGCCGATGGGCAAGATCACCACCAGGGAGATCAGGGAGATGTAGAGCAACTGGCGGTACATCTCGTCGATGTTGGCCTCGTACTCGCTGGCATCGAAGTCGATCAGCATGGCACCCCAGCTCACGCCGCTGAACAGGATCGGGGCGGCATAATGGTAATGGCTGCTGCCATCGGCGGCCTGGACGATCCCATAGCTTTCCTGCTCGAAATCATCTTGGCGAAATTCCTCGGGCATCCCCTCCAGCATGACCCAGCCCTCGGGGGCGATGCGCATGGCGCTGCCCCGCTTGGGCACCATTTGCACGGACAGGATGCTCTTGTTGTTCTGCAAGACCTGGAGGTTGTGTTCCACGATGAAACCATAGTCATCGGTGAGCATGGCATCCGAGCAGGCCTGGATGATGGACCTGGAAACGGTGGAGGCCTGGGAATACATCACCTTCAACAGGGAATCCCGCTGCAAGGGGATGATGAGGAGGCCGTACACGATGGTCAGGGCCAGCAAAAGCCCGCCGAACAGGGCAAATACCCGCAGGAACATGCGGTTGCCCGGAAACAGCCGGATGATGGAATCTGTCGGGTTCACCTATGCCCTCCCCTGCGTCCCAGGGACGCCAGCAGGTCCCGGTATTCACGCTCCAGGCGATAGGCCGGCTTGAGGTCCTCCGGGCTGGCGCGTTCCAGCCGGTCGATCTTGAAGGTGTCCAGCAGCTGGCGTCCCCGGGGGTAAGTGTGCAACGTGGGCATGATCCGCAGGGTACGTTCCTTGAGGCCGGGGTTCACCCGGGCACTGTAGAAGCCATAGAACTGGCCCCGGAATGGCAGCTCCGCCAGCTTGTGCAGACTGCGCCCCAGTTGGGGATTCATCTCCACCGCCAGGGCATGGCCGTAGCTTTGCACCAGGGCCATGTCCGCCTTGCCAAAAAAGACGCGCATGAGGGCCTGATTGCTGGTGGGCGCCGTCTGCATCTCGGCGAAGACATCAGCACAGGCCCTCCGGTGATGCTTCATGCACAGGGTCTCCAGGTATATCTGGCCGGCCTGGTCTTCCTCCAGGAGCACAACCCGTTGACCCGGCATGTCCTTCAGACTGACCCTGCCCCGGCCTCCGTACAGTTGCAAGTCGAAGCCCTCGCGCATGATGGACACATAGCCCTCGGACAATTCGTCAGTCCTGAAATGGCGCACGAAATTCATGATGTCCGTCTGAACGCCGTCCAGTTTTCCGGAACGCAGATCATCCCGCATGGCCAAGACATCGTCGTAATGGCTGATGGTCACGGGAAGACCGAATTGCTTGGCCAGTTCCTTGGCCCAAAGGTCGAACGTAGTCCGCACCTCGGTCCGGGTCCATTCCCGCCGGGCCTCGGCATGAAAGCCGAGATGCAGGGAATCCTCCGCGATCCCAGGCAGACATGTCAGTCCCAGCATCATCAGGGTCACCATCCGAACGAGCCACGAGTCCCTCATCGCTTTTCCCCTTTGCTGGCCCGCAGCAACGCCCGGTGCTCCCTCTGCAGATTCCTGAACGGTTCCAGATCCTCTACCCCCACGGGATGCAGATAGTCCGTCTTGAACAATTCCAGCAGTTGGCGCCCCCGGCTTGTCTTCAGCACCTCCTGGACGGATTCCAGGACCAGTTGCCGATAGGCGGGCGCGGTGCTGCGGGGCAGCATGCCAAAAAACACCGCCTTCACCGGCCAATCCTGAAGCACGCGCAGCTGCCGACCGACTTGAGGATTCAGCTCCCGGGCGGCGTGCAGGGTGGGCAGGCTGACCAGGGCTGCATCCACCCTCCCGAAGAAGACGGCGTATACCGATTGCGTGTCCTTGTTTTCGGGGATCAGCTGCAATGTATCCCGACAGGGTTTGCGCCACTGCCTGAGGCAGTGCACATCCAGATACACCTCGCTCAGGCGATCCTGGACCAAATGCATGACCCTCCTTTGACGCAGATCGGCAAAACTCCTTATCCCTGAATCCTGGCGTACCAGCAGGGCCAGGCCTTCGCTGGTACCGTGACGACGGCGGGCGTACCCCACCAGGGCCTCGTCCTGGTCCAGCAACTCCACCAGTTCCATGCCCGGTGCATTGACGAAATCCAGCGCGTTCCGATCAAGGGCACGGCGCATGGACGCCAGATCCTCATGCAGGGAGGCCGCCACCTGCAGGTTGTAGGGCTTGGCGATCTCCTCGGACCAGACCGCCAGGCTGACTTTAAGATCCGCCTGACTTAGATCACGGACAGCCGGCGTGTAAAAGCCAATCCGGAGGGGTGTCTGTACCGCCGCCCAGACCACCGCAGACCCGGTCAGGGCGACCAGCAGCAAGCCGATGCCGAGCCGGCGCGCCATGGACGAAGGGCGCTTCATCGTGCAAGGCTCCTGGACTGGCTTTTTGCCAGCAGGGCCCGGTAGTCATGCTCCAGGGCATAGAATGGCCGCAGGGCGTCTGGTTCCGCCAGACTGAGGCGCTCGGCCCTGAACAACTCCAGCAATTGGCGCCCCCGGGGTTCGCGGTGGAGACCTGGAATGATGCGCAACGCCCGGGATCGGAATGCCGGTCTGACCGACGCCTTGAAGAATCCGAAATACTGGGTATCGAATTCCATCCGGGCCACGGGCTCGCCAGCCCGGGCCAACTGTGGGTTCAATTCCCCGGCCAGTTCCAGTCCGTGCCTGTTGACCAGGGCCAGGTCCACCTGGCCGAAGAACAGACGGGTCACCGCCTGATGATTGTTGGGTACGGTCTGGATTTCCTTCATTACCCCCACGCAGGGTCTTTGGTAGTGACGCAGGCACAGGCTTTCCAGATAGGTGTCCGATACCGGGTCCTGGCTGACCAAGGCGACCCGCTTGCCGGCCAGATCCGGCTTGTCGGTTGCGCCTCGGTGGCGGGCCAGCAACAGCAGGGAGGCATCCTTGGGCAAGGTCGTGGTGAACCCTTCGGCCAGCTCACCGGGCTTGAAATGGCGCACCAGGGACATGGCATCGGCCAGGACGAAGTTGATCCCCCCGGCATCGAAATCCCGTCGCAGATGGCCCATGTCCTCATAGAAATGGACTTCGGATGGCACCTGGAACTTGGCCGTGAGCTCCCGCGTCCAGACCTCCATGGCGGCACGTGTGTCCTGGCGATTCAGGTCCCGGATGATGGTGAGGTGCAGCCCCATCCTGACCACCTCGGCGGTCGCCGCCTCCACGGGACTGCCAAGAAAGACCGTCATCCCGAACAAGCACAGCCGCCATGCCCGAACCGATGCCATGGTCAACGCTCCTGGCCCGCCCGGGTTCGGGCAGTCGCCTTGATGGCGGCATGCCGTTGCAGCAGATTGCGGAAGGGCTCCAACTCGCTCACCGAAGTGGGCACGATGGCATCCGCATGGTAGGTCTGCAACAACTGCCTGCCCCGGGTCGTATCATTCACCTTCAAGGCCGCCCGGATCATCCGGCTGCGTATCTCGGCCGGAACCCGGGCACTGAAGAGCCCGATGTGGGGAGAACGGCTCCTGAAGGTATAGGGTTCCAGGATCTCGAGACGCTGACCGATCTGGGGGTTCATGGCCAGGGCAGCCTCATAGGCTCCACGCCCCATCAAGGCCGCATCTGCCTGGCCGAAGAAGAGGCGGTGCGCCAGTTTTGAGGATCGGGATTCATGACTGACCGCCCCAAAGCGCCCCCAATCCACCTTGCCCCAGGACTCCGCCATAAGCACTTCCATGTAGATCTGGCTCAACTGGTCGTCCTTGAGCATCACCAGCCGACGGCCCGCCAGGTCCGCGGGGGTACGTATGCCGGATTCGCGCCCGACCACCAGAATCAGATGGTCCGGGGTCTCCCGATAGCCGGCAAATCCTTCCGCCAACTCGGATGGATGGAATTCCCGGGCCGCATCCATGGAGGTCACCACCATGAAATTGATCACTCCGTTGTTCAGGTCCTGGCGCAGGGTACGAATATCGTCATAGAAGCGGACCGTGCGGTAACGCAAATTGACGGCACGCGCCAGTTCCTCTACCCAGAAGCGCAGGGTGACCTCCACATCCTTGCGTGGTATGTCCCGGACCACGGGTGCGTAGAAGCCAATGGCCATGATGGGGGGCGCTGCCTCCTCGGCCTGGGCGAAGCAGGACCAGCCCAGGATTGCCAGGCCCCCTGCAAGGCGCGTTACCCAGCCAGGCACGGTCATGGGTTCACGGCTTTTCCCGGCCCAGCCCCTTGCCGACCCGGTAGTCCAGGTCCACAAGCGCGGCCCGAAGGTCATGCTCGGCCCGATAGAGGTTGGCCAGGGCCAGGGTTTCCACGATCTGGGCTTCGATCACGTCCTTGGTTTCCACCATTTCCTCCTGATAGGCACGGGTGTTCAGGGCGCGGTTTTCGCTGGCATAGTCCCGTGCCTTGCCACCGTCTTCCACCTGGGCCAGGGAACGCTGGATACGCAACAGGTCATCCTTGATCTGGAGCGCCAGTCCGTTGTCCAGCAATACCCTCTGGGCTTCCAGCTTCATCTTTCCGGCCCGGGCTGCATCCACGGCGGCCCGGGTGGCACCCCGGTCCAGGATGTCCCATTTCATGCCCAGGCCCAGGGTCCAGCCACTACGGTTGTCGGCATTGAACAAGCCGCCCTTGTAGTCGTTCCAGATCCGATACACCGAAGCCTCCAGCCCGATCATGGGTTTGTTCCCGCTCGCGGCATCCTCGATCTTGTGTTCTGCGGCCACCAGGGCCAGCTCCACCTGCTGGATATCCGGATTGAAGCGCTTGGCATCCGCCACCAGCGCGTCGAGCGTCCCGTCAAAGGCCGGCAAGGGCGTCTCGGGAGCGAGGACCAGTGGCGCCCCCACCGGCAGGCCCATGGCATTGGCCAGGGCCTCATGGGTCAGGGCGCGGGCATAGGCGGCCTCGCGCAATACCGAGCGGGTCATGGCGGTGGTGGTCTTGCTGCGCAGGTAGTCGGTTTTTTTCACTTTCAGCGATGCATTCTGGTAGAGCCGGTCGGTCAGATCCTCCAGGGCCTGGAAACGCTCCAAGGTGTCGTGGGCCAGCTGCTCCATCTTGAGGGCGAGCTGGGCACCGTTGAAGTAGCGCTGCACATCGCGGACCACGTCCAGTTCGGTCTTGCGCTGCCCTTCCCGGGCAATCTCCACCCCCTGCCGGGCCATGCCGGTGACGGCTTCATGGCGACCGCCGGTATAGAGGGGATAGGTGAAGTTCAGGCCGGCCTTGGCCACGTCCCGGTCGAACAACTTCACGTCCAGGTTGATGGGCAAGGGCTGGCCCGGGATGGGGACCAGCATGCCGCCCGGTCCCAGGGGCAAGGCCATGGGAGGTGTCTGTACCACACCCTCGAAGGTGAAGGATCTGTCCTCATCGGCCCGGCTCAGGCCGGCCTCCAGGGAGAGCTTGGGCCCGAAGGCCGCCATGGCCTGGCGGTACTGGGCCTCGGCCATCTCCCTGGTGGCCTGGGAAACCTGGAGGGAACGATGATTGTCCAGGGCCGTCTGGATGGCCTGCGCCAGGGTGAGGGGGGCTGGAGACGGGCTCGTCTCCGCGCCGGCGGGGCTCGCCAGCAGACCGGTGAAGAGGACGGCGAATGCAACACGCAACTTGGGATGCTTCATGACAACTCCTGCAAACGATCGATTTCTTTGACTCACGCGTCCCGATAGCGGTCGCGGATGGCGATGACCTCATCCCAATGCTGGAACAGCAGGTCCACCAACCGGGGATCGAATTGGGCCCCACGTTGCTCGAGGAAATAGCGGCGGATGCGCTCCTCTTCCCAGGCTTCCTTGTAGACCCGATCCTGGCTCAGGGCGTCGAATACGTCGGCGATGGCAACGATGCGCCCTTCCAGGGATATGTCCTCCCCGGCCAAGCCATTGGGATAGCCCCGGCCATCGTAGTGTTCGTGGTGCTCATGGGCGATCCGGGCCCCCAACTGGACCATGGGCCGATCCATGTCCTTGAGGATCTGGTAGCCCAGCCTGGCATGGGACTTCATCTGCTCGAACTCATCCTGATCGAGCTTGCCGGGCTTGTGCAGGATGTGGTCCGGAATGCCCACCTTGCCCACGTCGTGCATGGGTGCCGCCACCTTGATCAAGTCTGCGTGCTCCTCGGAAAGCCCGCACTTGAGGGCCAGCAGTCTGGATATCTCGGCCACCCGCTTGACGTGCTGGCCGGTCTCGGGGCTCCGGTTCTCCACCACTTCACCCATGACGAAGAGCAACTCCCGCTGGGTTTCCATCAAATCCCGGGTCAGGCGCAGGGATTCGGTGATGTCCTGGCAGAGCAGGATCATGGAATCCAGTTGCCCGACCAGGTCCCTCACCGCCACGAAGGCGACGCTGAACACCCGTTCGCTGCCATCCTTGTGCAGGAATCGAAGTACCTGGCTGTAGTGGACCTCACCCTCCAGGCTGGCGGGCGGCAGATCCTCCGGATCGTAGTCCGGTACCAGGCTTGCCAGCCGGCTGCCACGCAGCTCCATGGCCGAATACCCCAGCAGACTTGAAAACTGGCGGTTCACACTGACGATGGCGTTCTGGCTGTCGGTCATGCAGATGCAGGTGCCCAGCTCCAGTGCCCGCTTGTACTCGGCCAGGTAGTGCCGCTGTTCCTTGAGGGAGTGCTCGCTCTTTCCCAAGGCCTGGGCCAGGGTCTCGTAGTTGAGATGCAGGTCCGTGATGTCCACATCCAGACAGACCACTTCGGTCAGCACACCCTGGTCATCCAGGATGGGGACCAGACTGCTTTCCACGACATAGAGATCACCATTGCGGCGCCTGTTGCGCATTACCCCGGACCAGTTGCGACCGGCCAGGACCTGTTGCCAGATATCCTCGATCCGGCCGGGCTCCTCGCTCTCGTGCCGCAGCATGGAGGCGGGCTGCCCCACCAGTGCCTGGGCCTGGTAGCCTGCCAAAGCGGTGAACTGGTCATTGACATAGGTGATACGGCGCTCGGCATCCAGTTTCATCACGGCGGCACTCTGGTCCACCAGAGTGCGGTATTGCTCCAGCAGATGCTGGGTCTTCTGCTGCTCCCGGACCAAGTCAAGTTGGGTCACCAGTTCGGCCAGCTTGCCCAGCAGGCGTTCCACGCTGACCGGCTTGGTGATGTAGTGGTTGATGCCGATGTCGATGGCCCGGAACAGGAATTCCATGTCGTTGTAGGCACTCAGCACCACCACGAACTGCTCGGGGACCATGCGGCGAATTTCGGCGCTCATGGAGAGGCCATTCAGCAAGGGCATCTGGATATCGGTGATGACCACGTCCGGCCGATGTCGGGCGAAGAGCTCCAGGCCCTCCTTGCCATTGGCACCCAGGTGGAGTTGCCCGACCCACACCTCCAAAATCATGGCCAGTTCTTCCCGCGTGGCTTCATCGTCTTCGACATAAAGCACACTGAGGGTCTTCAGGCGTTCAAGCCGCTGTGCGTACATGAGTTTCCAAGTGACGTTCCACAATCCATCCCTGCGCGAAGCAAGTGCTCTGGATCCAGGGCTTTCCTGGATCCGCGTCCAGCCGCCGGGTCAACTTGCTTGCAGTATGTCTTACGGACGGATGCGGCAAAACTTTAGCCCACCGGCTGCAAAACGGTCGACTGAATGAAAAAAGCCCGGGCGCATGCCGCGCCCAGGCCCGGTGTTGCCGTGGTTGGCGAGTTACTTGGTCTTGGCGGTGTAGGCCCGGCCAGATGCCCGCTTCCGCTTCTTGGACTCAGCCTTGGCCTTGGCTTTGCTCGACCCTGTGGCTTTGGCCTTGGCCTGCCCAGGCTGGACGATGGAACTCGTGGCCGTGGGGCTGCCGCCGCTACCCTCGGCCCGGGCTGCCGCATTGGCTGCATCCTCGGCCGCCTTGGCGGCCACCTTCAGGTTCTCGTCCGCCCTTTGCAGCATCTCCTGGGCCAGCTTCATCATGGCCTCGGCCCTGGCCACCACCTCATTGGCCCGGGCAGCCGCGGTATCTGCGGCTGCCGCAGCCCTCTGGGCCCGGACGCCGATCTCTGCCACCTGATTGGCAGACTTGGCGAACTCGGCCATGCCCTGGGCGGCCTTGGTGGTGAATTCGCCGATCCGGGCCATGGAGGCCTCGGTCTGCTGGGTCACCGTATTGGCCTTGGTCACGGCCGCATCAGCCGCCTTGGCGGCTTGCTCGGCCCGCTCGCCCTGGGCCTTCACCTGGGCGGCCGTCTGGGCGAACTCACCCATGCCCTGGGTGACTTTGGTGATCAGGGCGTCCACCTTGGCCGCATTGGCCTCGGCACGGCTGGCAGCCTCCTCGGCCTTGGCAGCCGCGGCTGCAGCGGCCTCGGCGGCCTGGGTGGCGGCCTGAATGGCGTCGGAAAGCTGCTTGGCCTGGGCGGCCGTCACGACCGGGGCCGCGGGGGCCGCCTGGGGGACGGGCTTGGGTGCGACCGGCGCAGCCGCAGGTTGTACCGGTGCCTGGGCCGGCATGGGCGCGGGATTGCCTTGGGCCGCATTGCCCTGGGCCATGGCGCCTTGCAGGGCTTGCAGGATGCGAGGGTCCACCGGGAAAGGCAGGTTGTACTGGGGCGCCAGATAGGGATTTGCCCCATAGGGATAGTAAGGATAGCCATATTGCTGGGCAGACGCCGCCAGGGGGGCCAGGGTCAGGACCCACAGGAGCAGGCTGGGCAAACGCTTGGACATCATGACATCTCCTAGATAAAAAAACTGAATCGATACGGTATGTTACGCGATAGTCACCGGAGGGTCAGCCGGCATCCTGGTCGGTCTGGGCCAGTTCGGCGGCGCGCAGGACCGCCTTGGCCTTGTTGCAGGTTTCCAGCCATTCGTTCTCTGGCACCGAGTCGGCCACGATGCCGGCGCCGGCCTGCATGTAGAACATCTTGTCCTTGACCACGGCCGTGCGGATGGCGATGGCCACGTCCATGTCGCCGTTGAAGCCCAGGTAACCCACTGCGCCGGCATAGACGCCCCGCTTGGTGGGCTCCAGCTCGTCGATGATCTCCATGGCCCGGATCTTGGGCGCCCCGGATACCGTGCCCGCAGGGAAAGTGGCGCGCAATACGTCCATGGCGGTGAGTCCCTCGCGCAACCGTCCTTCCACGTTGGATACGATGTGCATGACATGGGAATAACGCTCGATGACCATGTTCTCGGTCACCTTGACCGAGCCTACCCGGGCCACCCGGCCCACGTCGTTGCGGCCCAGGTCCATCAGTTGGACGTGCTCGGCCCGTTCCTTGGGATCGGCCAGCAGATCCTGTTCCAGTTGCGCATCCTCTTCCCGGGTCTTGCCCCGGGGCCGGGTACCGGCAATGGGGCGCACCGTCACCGTGTCGCCTTCCAGCCGGACCAGGATTTCCGGTGACGACCCCACCACCTGAAAGCCCCCCATGTCGTAGTAGAACATGTAAGGCGACGGGTTCAGGCTGCGCAGGCTGCGATAGAGGGACAAGGGGTGGGCATGGAACGGCCGGCTCATGCGCTGGGACAACACCACCTGCATGATGTCCCCCTCGGTGATGTAGCGCTTGGCCCGATCCACCGCGGCCTTGAAGGCCGCCTCGCCGAATTCGGAGGCAGCCTCGAACGCCTCCACCGGGGCATGCCTTGGCGGCACGGCGGGCTTGGCCAGTTGGGTGGCCAATTCCCGCAGTCGCACCTGGGCCTTCAGGAAGGCCTCGTCCTGCAAGGGATCGGCGTAGACGATGAGTGTGAGGCGTCCGGTCAGGTTGTCCACCACCACCAGCTCATCGGAGAGCATGAGCAGGATATCGGGCGTGGCCAGGACATCGGACTTGACGGCGTGGGCCAGCTTCTTTTCGATGTAGCGCACCGTGTCATAGCCGAAGTAACCCGCCAGCCCGCCCGGAAAACGGGGCAGATGGGGCAGGCTGGCCGCCTTGTAGCGACCCAGGAACGCCTCGATGAAGGCCAGGGGGTCGGGACAGTCGCATTGTTCCACCGGCAAGCCGTTGGTCTCCACGCTGACGAAGTGGCCATGAACCCGGACTACGGTCTTGGCCGCCAGGCCAATGAAGGAATAGCGGCCGAAGCGCTCGCCGCCCACCACGGATTCCAGCAGGTAGGTGTAGGGCTGGTTGGCCAGCTTCAGGTAGATGGACAGGGGAGTGTCCAGGTCCGCCGGCATCTGGCGGAACACCGGTATGCGGTTGTAGCCCTGGCGGGCATATTCGATGAATTCTTGCTCGGTCATGTGCTAGGCCTCGGAGACGATGGGCAATGGGTAACGGAAAGCCATCACCACCACCATCGCCGGGGATGACACGGGTGGAGTTTTCCGTCAGCCATGGTGCGCCCCGTGGGCTTCAAGACTTTTTCACGACCCGGGTGGCCGCTTCGGCCAGACTGGACACCACGGCATCCAGATCCAGTTCTGCGACCGGCCGACCCCGGTTGTAGCCATAGGGGACGCAGAACACCGGGCAACCCGCTGCCCGGGCCGCCTGGGCATCATTCAGCGAATCGCCGATCAGCAGCAATTCATCCGGCTCCACGCCAAAGACCTGACAGGCATGGAGCAGGGGCAAGGGCGAGGGCTTTTTCTCGGGCAGACTGTCCCCGGACAGGATCAGCTCGAAAAAGGGAAACAGGCCGGTATCCTGGAGCAGGGGGTGGGTGAACCGCTCGGCCTTGTTGGTGATGCAAGCCACCCGCAATCCCATTTCCTTCAGGCTGTGCAGCCCCTCCACCACGCCGGAAAATGGCCGGCTCTTGCGGGACACCCACTCGGCATAGTGTTGCTCGTACAAGGGCAGTGCCCGGGCGAACAGGTCCGGATCGGGATCGGCATGCATGTCCCGGGTGAGCACGCGCTTCACCAGGCGGGACACCCCGTTGCCGATGTAGGTCTTGACTTCATCCAGGGTGATGGGCGGCATGCCCAGGTCTTCCGCCATGGCCATGGCGGCATCTGCCAGGTCTGGCGCGGTATCCAGCAGGGTGCCGTCCAAGTCGATGACGACGGCTTTGATCGGAAGCGGATTCATTATGGACATGGGCAACTTTGCGTGCGTGACAATAAAGGCGTGACAAGTACTGCGTGACAGAACAGCGAGACGAAAAACACCTTTGCGTCACCCGTCACGCCGTTGCGTCACGCCTTCCCGTCATACCTTTGCCAACTCCGCGCGCATTTCGCCGATGATGGTGTCGTACTTGTTCTTGTCGTTGGCGTTGTACTTGCCGAACACGGCAGAACCGGCCACGAAGGTGTCCACGCCGGAGCGGGCCACTTCCGCGATGTTGGCGGGGCCCACGCCACCGTCGATCTCCAGGCGGCAATCATGGCCGCCGGCGTCGATCATGGCACGCACCTTGCGGGCCTTGTCCAGCACGTAGGGGATGAACTTCTGGCCGCCGAAGCCGGGGTTCACGGACATGAGCAGCACCATGTCCAGCTTGGGCAGGGTGTATTCCAGCACGTCCAAGGGGGTGGCGGGGTTGAACACCAGGCCGGCCTTGCAGC
>DYHB01000035.1 GCA_020724415.1 Thiobacillus sp. | reverse complement strand
GCATCAGCTCGAAGTACCAGGCCCCGTCCAGGGTGTCGCCGTACAGGCAGGCGCCCGCCAGCTTGTTGTCCTTCAGCACCAGCTTCTTGTAGGCGCCCCGGCCCGGGTCCTGGAACACGATCTCCTCGCAGCCCTCGCCGCCCATGAAGTCGCCGGCGGAGAACAGGTCGATGCCCGTCACCTTCAGCTTGGTGGAGGTCATGGAGCCCTGGTAGCGGGCCACGCCGTGCTCCGCCAGGTGGTTGGCGCACACCTTGGCCTGCTCGAACAGGGGCGCCACCAGGCCGTAGGCGATGCCCCGGTGGTTCACGCACTCGCCCACGGCATAGATGCGGGGGTCGAAGGTCTGCATGGTGTCGTTGACCACGATGCCGCGATGGCACTGAAGGCCGGCGGACTCCGCCAGTTCCGTGTTGGGGCGGATGCCCACGGCCATCACCACGATATCCGCGGGGATGGTCTCCCCGTCTTTGAATTTCACGGCACAGACCCTCCCCGACTCGCCGCGAACCAACTCCTGCGTCTGTTTTTCCAGCAGGAACTTCAGGCCTTTCTCCTCCAGGCTCCTCTGTAATAGTTTGGCCGCCGGCTTGTCCATCTGCCGCTCCAGCAGCCAGGGGGCGATGTGCACCACGGACACGTCCATGCCCCGCACCTTCAGGCCGTTGGCCGCCTCCAGGCCCAGCAGGCCGCCGCCGATGACCACCGCATGCTTGAACTGGGACGAGGCGCGGATCATCTTGTCCACGTCCGCAATGTCCCTGAAGCCCACCACGCCCTCCAGGTCCGCGCCGGGAACAGGCAGGATGAAGGGCTTGGAGCCGGTGGCCAGCAGTAGGCGGTCATATTCGGCGCGGGTGCCGTCCTCGGCCTCGACGAATCGATGCTTCCGGTCGATCCTGGCAACCTGCTTTCCGGTGTGCAGCGTGATGCCGTTCTCGGCATACCAGTCGCGGCTGTTGAGCACGATCTGATCCACCGTCTGTTCACCGGCCAACACCGGCGACAGCATGATCCGGTTGTAATTGGGATGCGGCTCGTCGCCGAATACCGTGATGTCGTACATGCCCGGCGCGGACTTGAGCAACTCCTCGAGGGTGCGGATGCCCGCCATGCCGTTGCCCACCAGAACCAATTTCATTTGTGCCATCTGAAGTCATCCTCTCGGCAAAAAAAACGGCGTCCGACCCCGAAGGGTGGGACGCCGTTGTCCAATACGCACTCAGTCTGCGAAGACCTGAAGGATTAAAAGCAAACTATGTGCCATGTAGATTGTGTCTTAACTATCAATAGGATGCCGCAGGCACAAGGGCTTGAATGCCCCTCGGTAGGGCAGTGTGCACCTGGATGGGGCGACAGACTCTTCTGCTAGCGCGCCAGGGTGGAATACGCATTGACCTGCCTGAGTCCATGCCACCGCCTGTGAGCGATAGGATCATCTAGCCAAGGATGGCGGTGGCTATGAAAGAATCTGACGGTTGACGCGGGCCCGGGAAAACCGGCAAGGCCAAGGGTTCAGTGACGTTGCATCCGGCCTTGGGGCATGACGTCGAGCGATTCCATGCCATGGAGCTCGAATCCACGGGCATACGCGGAGGGGTGGAGGCCGTTCCAGATGCGCCCATCCATGAACACGGATGAACGCGTTTCGGCGGTCGGCGGGTCTATACCCAGGCTGGCGGCGGCCTCGCGGTAGAGCGCCAGTTGGTTCACCTTTCGGGCGACCCCGAGGTAGTCGGGTTCCTCCGGGAGCCATCCCCAACGGACGTGTTGGGTGAGGAACCACATGCCATCGGACAGCCAGGGGTAGTTGACCTGCCCGTCGGCAAAGAAGCGAATGGGGTTGGGGTCTTGCCAAGTCCGGCCGACACCGTCCCGGTAGCGGCCTTGCAGGCGCGCCGCGATCAGATCTTCAGGCATGCCGATGTAGTCATGAAGGGCCAGGAGCCGGGCGGCCTCAGACAGGCCGGCTTCCGTTTCCAGCTCCCGGGCGGCTTCCAGGACGGCCTGGATGAGGGCCCGGGCGAGCTCGGGCTTGTCCTGGGCGAGGGATAGGGTGCAGGCCAGTACTTTTTCCGGATGGTCCGGCCAGATGGATTGGGACGTGGCGACGGTGAAACCGGTATCCAGGGAGACAGCCAAGCCGTTCCATGGCTCACCGGCACAAAACCCGTCCATGTTGCCCAGGGCCATGTTGTCGACCATCTGGGGGGGGGGATGACGACGTTGTTGATATCCCGGTAGGGGTGGACGCCGTGGCTGGCCAGCCAGTAGGCGAGCCACATGGCATGGGTGCCGGTTGGGAAGGTTTGGGCGAGGGTATGGCGCCTTTCCCGGGAATGGATCAGGCGCGCCAGATCTTGGCCGTTCCGCACCCCGATGCCGCGCAGGCGTTGGGACAGGGTGATGGCCTGGCCATTTTGATTCAGGGTCATGAGGACGGCCATGTCTTCCCTCGGGCCACCGATGCCCATCTGCACGCCGTACACCAGGCCGTAGAGGGCATGGGCGGCGTCAAGCCTACGGGTCAGCAGCTTGTCCCGGATAGCGGCCCAGGAGGACTCCCGGGAGAGCGCCAGTTCGATGCCGTGCTTGCGGTCGTAGCCGCGATGGACGGCCAGGACCAGGGGGGCGCAGTCGGTCAGGGGGATGAACCCCACGTTCACTGTGCGTCTGTGCTGTGTCGTGAAACCCGTCATGACTTTGTCCTTAAGTCGGTCAGACCGCGCACGCCGAACGTCCGGAAGGGGCGTCGGTGGCGCGGTCACGCGCTTTTTTTGCGGCGCTGAAATCCTCCACCTTGCGTTGCCGTTCGTAGAGGAAGGCCAGCACCTCGTGCCTGAGGTGATTGTAGTGGGCGTCGTCGGAGAGTTCCACGCGCTGGCGTGGGCGCGGCAGGTCGATGGCCAGAATCTCACCCACGGTGGCGGCGGGGCCGTTGGTCATCATGACGATACGGTCGGACAGCAGCACGGCCTCGTCCACGTCGTGGGTGATCATGATCACGGTATTGCCCAGATCGCGGTGGATCTCCATCAAGGAGTCCTGAAGATGGGCGCGGGTGAGGGCATCCAGAGCGCCGAATGGCTCGTCCATCAGCAGCACTTTCGGTTCCATGGCCAGGGCCCGGGCGATGCCGACACGCTGTTTCATGCCGCCAGAGATCTCGTCCGGGCGTTTGTCCATGGCGTGGGTCATGTGGACAAGTTCCAGGTTGTGTTCGATCCAGGCGCGCATTTCGGCCTTGCTCTTGGTGCGCTTGAACACCTGCTTCACTGCCAATTCCACGTTTTCATAGGCGGTCAGCCAGGGCAGCAGGGAATGGTTCTGGAATACCACGGCGCGTTCGGCGCCGGGGGAATTGACTTCGCGACCTTCCAGCAGGACGCCCCCATAGGTCGCTTGGTGCAAGCCAGCGACGATGTTCAGAACTGTGGATTTTCCGCAGCCAGAATGGCCGATGAGGCTGACAAACTCCCCTTTGACAATGTCCAGATTGATCTTGTCCAGAGCCCGGAAGGGGCCTTTGGGAGTGGGAAAATCGATGCTGACTTCCGAAAGTTGAAGATATGTGTTCATGACTATGCTCCGTAAGATCAGCGCAGGATGGCGTTTTTGTCCCAACTTACCCGCCTCTGCAGCAGAAGCATGGTCCGGTCGAGCAGAAAGCCGATGAAGCCAATGACCAGCACGGCTACCATGATCCTGCCCAGGGAGTTGGAACTGCCGTTCTGGAACTCGTCCCAGACGAATTTTCCCAGACCGGGGTTTTGGGCCAGCATCTCTGCAGCAATCAATACCATCCATGCAATGCCCAGGGATAGACGCAGCCCGGTGAACATGAGAGGCAGGGCAGAGGGCAGCACGATCTTGAATACGTGGGTGAGGGCATTCAGTTGCAGGACATGACTCACGTTCAAAAGATCCTTGCTGACATTGGCGACGCCCACGGCGGTGTTGATGACTGTGGGCCATAGACAACACAACAGCACCGTGAACATGGAATTAAGGAAGGACTTGGAGAACAAGGGATCGTTGGTCACATACACGGCGCTCACCACCATGGTGACCAGGGGGAGCCAGGCCAATGGCGAGACAGGCTTGAACAACTGGATCAGAGGATTTATGGCAATGTAGATGGTTTGGTTGAGCCCGATCAGGATGCCCAGGGGAATGGCAATGATGGAGGCAAGGATGAAGCCGCTCAGAACCGTGACCAGACTGGTACCGATCTGATCGAAAAAGGTTGGTTTGCCTGTATATGGCCGAATTTCGACCATTGCCGCGGGGTCTGCAGCCAGACGCTCCGCGTTGCGTAGGGCCTGACGTTCATGGAAGTCGTGGGCACGCTGACGCTCGGCGCTGTGTTCGGCAGCAAGGTTGACGCTTTGCTCCCAGACCTGGGCGGGGCCAGGGAACTTGCCAAGAGAAGTATCAATCATGTTGGCCGCGCTGTGCCATATGAATAGGAATATGAGGAGGCCGGCAGCAGGCAGCATCAGGGCCATGGCCAGGGATTGCAGGCGGGCTGGGCCCGGAATCAGTCTGGCCGGGTTCCGGCGCAGTTGACTCAAAGATAGCGTATTCATGGTCATTCCTTTACGGACCCCCTTCCCGGGACGGGGAGGGGGCAGGGAGGTAAGGCGCAAGGGCGGAAATGGATCGGCTCACGAAATTAGGGCTTTGCATTCCCCTTGAGGCCGATCTTGAGTCGTTCCAAGTAGGCGTTGGGTTGGGTGCCGTCATAGGTGATGCCGTCGATGAACTCATTTGTGGCCGGCTTGAAGCCCGATTCCGTGGCGAAGTCCGGGAAATCCGCAGGGGCCATCTTGCCCTCCGTGATCAGTTCCTTGGCAGCCAGGGCATAGATGTCGGGCCGGTAGACTTTCTTGGCCATGTCCAAGTACCAATTGTCCGGTTTGGCCTCTGAGATCTGGCCCCAGCGCCGCATCTGGGTCAGATACCAGATGGCGTCCGAGTAATACGGATAGGTAGCGTTGTGGCGGAAGAAGACGTTGAAATCTGGCACGTCCCGCTTATCTCCCTTTTCGTATTCGAAGGTGCCGGTCATGGAGTTGGCGATCACATTTTCATCGGCGCCCACGTAGTTGGGCTGGGATAGGATTTTTACCGCTTCGGCCCGATTGGCGTTGTTGTTCTCGTCCAGCCATTTTGCGGCCCGGATCATCGCCTTCACGACACGTATGTGCGTGTTGGGGTTCTTCTCGGCCCAGGACTGGGATACCCCGAATACCTTCTCGGGATTGTTCTTCCAGATTTCATAGTCTGTAATGACCGGTACGCCAATACCCTTGAACACAGCCTGTTGGTTCCACGGCTCGCCCACGCAGTAGCCGTTGATGGTGCCGGCCTCCATGGTGGCCGGCATCTGGGGTGGAGGGGTCACGGATAGCAGCACATCGGCCTTGATCTGGCCACTGGTGTCTCCTATTTCTGGGGCGTAATAGCCGGGGTGCAGGCCACCAGCAGCCAGCCAGTAGCGGAGTTCGTAATTGTGGGTGGAGACCGGGAATACCATGCCCATGTTGAAAGGCTTGCCGGATTTTCGGTACGACTCCACCACGGGCTTCAGGTAATCAGCCTTGATCGGATGCAATGGCTTGCCGTCGGCACCCTTGGGTACATGTTTTTTCATTTCATCCCATACCGCGTTGGAGACTGTGATGCCATTCCCGTTCAGGTCCATGGAGAATGCGGTGATCACGTCCGCCTTGGTACCGAAGCCTACCGTGGCACCCAAAGGTTGTCCGGCCAACATGTGGGCCCCATCCAGTTGGCCGTCGATCACCCGATCCAGAAGCACTTTCCAGTTTGCCTGGGCTTCCAGGGTCACAAAAAGACCTTCATCCTCGAAAAAGCGTTTCTCATAGGCGATGGCCAAGGGCGCCATGTCGGTCAGCTTGATAAAGCCGAACTTTAGTTCAGGTTTTTCTGCAGGGCCCACTGTGCCGGCCCCGGCGGCCGGAGCCATGGCCTGATTGTCTGTTGATCCCGGAACCTGGGTGGTGGATTCCCGGCCACAGCCAGTGAGTAACATGGCGAGAGCCAGTGGGGTAAGCAGGGTGGTTTTAAGTACATGCCTTCTGTTCATGATGTTTACTCCAGAGTGGTCAATAACAAAATCCAAGCGGGATGAATGGCCAAAAAAAAGCGCCCAACCAATGTGCTGTCACACATGGATGGACGCCTTTGTCCGGGCGGCACCTTCCTTGGTGCCGTTGGTAATTCTCACTCGGGCAGATGCCGTTACAGTCTTGGTAAAGCATTTGTCGTGCCAACGTTAAGCGCCATGGCCGGAGGTCGCTCACTACAGATGCACGTGGGCTGGCCCTGGGTTAGCTTCTGATGCGGGTTGGGACCGACACTAGATGGGGAAATGTCGGTTGGTCGTGCCATCCAAGCGACATTGCCGATGGCTTTGGATAGAACAGGTATTACGATCACATGCGCTAGCGGTACTGTGTTTTGCACGGCATTGGTGCGCAATGCACAGACATGGTACGTATGCCAAGGGGTTAGAGAATGTGCGCAGCCGCAATGAGGGTGTCCGCGATCTCCCCCAGTCGCTTGCCGGTCTTCATGGCCAGATTACGGAGTTCGGCATAGGCCTGCTCTTCTGTCATTCCGCGCCGGGCCATGAGAAGCCCCTTGGCTTTCTCCACGCGCTTTCGCTCGGTCAACAGATGTTCTGCATTGGCCAATTTTTGGGTCAGGGCCTGGTGGGCCTCGAAACGAGCCTGGGCCACCTCAAGAATAGGTTTCAGACGGTCAGGGGACAACCCATCTACCACATAGGCCGATACGCCGGCATCCACGGCGGCGCGAATACTGGCACTGGCTCCGTCTTGGGTGAACATGATCACGGGGCGTGGTGCGGTTCGGCTGGTGAGGCTGATTTGTTCGAGTGTGTCCCGGTCTGGTGAGTCGGCGGAGATGATGATGATATGGGGCTTGAGGCCAAGTACGGCCTGGGGCAAGTCTATTGCTTCGGCCAGTTCGGCTATCACGGAGTAACCGGCCAGTGTCAAGGCGCCACGTAACTGGCGGCTGCGTTCCGTGTCCTGGTCCACAATCATCACCCGTAGAGAATCATCCGTTTCAGGGCGGAGCATTGGTTCAGTGTGTTGTTTTGGCATGCTGAAACGACAAGCAACGCATATGCCACTGAGGTGGCTCTGAATGGGTACCACCAAAGAGGTACCAATGGGCAGAGATAGGGGGATTGGATACTGAAAACCATGACGATGTGTGTGGCTACAGTAGGCCGATGCGCTCGGTATGACTCAAAGTAAGATCGCAAAAGCGCCTAAGCATTGACATGATGGGCAAATGATGGCCGGACGGTTACTGTCCATGGAATGGTGCTACCTGGCACCCTTGCCGTCGTTTCGCTGACTCGGGACGGCCGATGTGCCGTAAAACTGCATGCCTACGATCTGCTTGAGGCAAAATGTCGTATTTGCTGATGACACACACTGGATTTGCCATGCCCCAACCCAGCCCCGATAAACTCCTGCAACGCATCGCTGAAGACCTGTCCAGCCAGGAGGTGGTGTTTCCCACCAGCTTCAATATCACCCTGCGGGTGCGTGATCTGTTGCGGGACCCGGACATCAGCATCGACAAGCTGGCCAAGGCCATGGAGACGGAACCTATCATCAGCGCCAAGTTGCTGCGCATGGCCAATTCCGCCGCCCTGGCGCCGGCCGGCGGCAACCAGGTGAAGGACCTGCGGGCTGCCATCATGCGCCTGGGCCTGGAGTCGGTGAAATCCACGGCCTTTGCCGTGGCCATGGAACAGCTGGCCCGATCCAAGCACATGTCCGCCTATACCGACTTGTCCAACCGGGTCTGGGAACACTCCATCCTGGTGGCCGCCATCGCCCGTCAGCTCAGCCGCCACCTGCGGCGCGGCAAGCCGGACGAGGCCTTCTTCGCCGGACTGGTGCATGACATCGGCGCGTTCTATCTGCTCTATTACGCTGCCCAGGATCCGGATTTCATCGGCCAGCGGGAAGCCATCCTGGACCTGATGGTGAACTGGCATGACGGCATTGGCCACGCCCTGCTGGATGCCATGGGCCAGCAATCGGACGAGCTGCTCATGGCGGTCCAGGACCATGAATCCGGCGAGCCCATCACCCAGGTCAACGGCCTGGCCGAGATCCTGCGGGCGGCCAACCGGCTGGCCAACAGGACCATGAGCTGGCATGGCGGCACCGAGGTGGAATGCCTGCTGGACGGGGTGATGGACCAGGCCACCATCGAAGAGATCCTGGAAACCAGCCGGGCCGACGTGAAGGAACTGCACTCCAGCCTGACCCTGTAGCGGGAACCCGGTCAGGCCGGGCGGGATGGCTCGGCGGCAGGCGTCCCCGGGCGGCTGTCGGGCGCCTTGGCCGCCGGCTTGCGCAAGCGGCCCAGCGCTTCCGGATCTGCCTCGATCCATGCCTGGATCAGGGTTTGCTGCAGCGCGCCATGGGCCACGTATTCATTCTGCCCGACGTGGAAACGATCGTTGCCGGGCTGGCCCGGGAAGGGCAGGGCGCCGGCCGGACTGAAGCAGCGGTCGTGGACCCGGCAGGAGGTGCGCACGTAGGGCCAGACCCGGTCGCGCAGGAACCACTGGTCGATGTTCGGGGTTTCCGCCGACCGGGAGACATAGCCTTCCAGCATGCGGCTCAGGTTGGGCAGGACCCCGGCCACGCCGCCCCACATGCCGGCCAGAATGAGATCGGTATGGGTCCACCAGTCCCGCATCACATGGAACCAGCGGCCCGATGCCAGCCAATCCTCCACTGCCAGCCGCTCGCGCAGGTTGATGACCGAGTCCGTGTCCCGGACCAGGAAGTATCCGACCCGGGGATCATTGGCCACCTGGAAGCGCCAGGCCAGTTTTTGGCGCAGGCTGTGCTCACCCGGATGCATGATCACCTGGGCCCCCAGGTCCGCCAGCCGCTTGCGGAAGCTGGCGGGGACACTGGCATCCACGTAGAACCGGCATACCCAGCCCGGATACAAATCCGGCGCCAGGAGGGCGTTGCGCAGGGCGCCGCGCAGGTACTCCGCCTGGCGGCCCCAGAGGGAAAAGGCGATCACGTTCTGTTTTCCCCGGACATGTTCTGCCGGGGTGACGGCAGGCAGCGTCCAATCCTTCAGGGGCCAGGCATCGGCCCCGCGGTCCTTCAGTTCCAGCACCCGGGTACCATACCGAGCCGCTTCCTCCAGCCGGCCCAGGCGCTGCATGCAGGCCGTCAAGCCGTCCAGGGCCGTGAAATTTTCCGGCTGGGCCGCCAGCACCCGGGCGGCCAGCACCACGGCCTCTTCGCAACGGTGCAGGCGTGAGTAACACACCGCCAGGTTGAGCTGGGTTTCCAGATGCTCCGGCGTCACCGTCATCTGCTGTTCCAGCACCTTGGCCGCGGCCAGGTAATCGTTCTTGAGAAAGAAGTAATAGGCCAGTTGCAGGGACAAGGCCGGTCTCTTGGCCGCTTGGGTGTTCAACTCCGCAATCACCGCCTGGATGGCCGGCATGGCCTGGCCCTGGGCCCAATGCCGGCACGCCTCCGCATTCCAGCCGGCAGGTACGCGGACGGTCTGTTGTTGCGGGGCGGGTGTTTGTGGGGCCATGGTCAGCTCCAAATATCCAGGAAGCCCATTGTAGACCAAGGCCATTTTCCCCGAGGCCCGGCTGGAGTATCGTGGCGGCCGACTCAACCCAGGCCCTGCACCATGGAACACAGCCTACCCCTGGATACCCTGCTGGATGCCCTGGCCGGCCCCGGCTGGTGCGTCCTGCCCCAGGCCTTTGCCCCGGATCAGGTGGCCGCCCTGCGCGCCACCTGCCTGGAACGCCACCAGGACGGGCAATTCCACCCGGCGGGCGTTGGCGCCAAGACCCCCAGCCTGCGCTCGGAAATCCGCGGCGACCATATCCGCTGGATCGAGCAGGCCGACCCGGACCCCGCCGTCCAGACCTACCTGGCCGCCATGGACGACCTGCGCCAGGGCGTCAACCAGGCCTTCTACCTGGGCCTGCACGAACTGGAAGCCCATTTCGCCGTCTACCCCCAGGGCAGCGGCTACAAGCGCCACTTGGACCGCTTCCGGGACGACGACCGGCGCACCCTCACCGCCATCGTCTACCTCAACCAGGACTGGGCTGACGACGACGGCGGCATGCTCCACTTCTGGCCCGATCCCGCCGGTACCGGCGAGGCCATCACCATCCCCCCCCGGGGCGGCACTCTGGTCACCTTCCTGTCCGACCGCTTCTGGCACGAGGTGGCCCCCGCCCGGCGCCAGCGCCTGGCCCTGACCGGGTGGTTCAAGCGGCGCTGAGGCAGTGGGTGCGGCTGGCAGCACGCCCGGCACATTCCCATACTCGCCAGAGCAAGTATTCGGCGTAAAATGATGTCATAAGCCATAACGTGCACCGAGGCGTTGTTGGTATTCAAAGAGCGGTTTGTTTAGATGAGCACGCCATGAGCCATATGCATCCCCCCATCATGCTGGTTGAAGACAGCCCGGTCGATGTCGATCTCACCCTGCGCGCCTTCAGCCGTCGACGGCTTGCCAACCCGGTCATCGTGGCGCGGGACGGTGAAGAAGCCCTGGAATGGATACCGCGCTGGCAGGCGGGCGAAGTCAAACCGGCGGTCATCCTGCTGGACCTCAACATGCCCAGGGTGGATGGCCTTACGGTGTTGAAGCAACTGAAGTCCATTCCCGAATTGCAGCGCATCCCGGTGGTCATCCTCACCACCTCCAAGGAGGATCGTGACATCAATACCGCCTACGATCTGGGTGCCAACTCCTACATTGTCAAACCGGTGGATTTCGAGAATTTCATGGATGTGGCGCAGCAGATCGAGCTGTACTGGTGCGTTAGCAACGAACAGCCGCGCTGAAGGCCATGCGGGTTCTCTACATCGAGGACTCACAAAGCGATGCCGACCTGGCGCGGCGGGCACTGGCCAAGGTCGCGCCGGAAATTACCTTGGATCACGCAGGCACCCTGGCGCAAGGGCTGGCCCGGCTTGACGCAGACAATGCATACGACCTGCTGCTCGCCGATCTGGCTTTGCCGGACGGCACGGGTCTGGAGGCCCTGGCACGAGTTCGAGAAGCAAACTTGCCCACGGCGGTGGTCATTCTCACCGGCTCCGGCGATCAGGATTCGGCCATTACCGCTCTCAAGGCCGGGGCGGACGACTACCTGGTCAAGCGCGGCGATTATCTGGCCCGCTTGCCTCGCGCATTGGCGAGTGCCCTCGCCCGTCACCGGGAATCGGCGCGCCAGCGTGGCCGGGCCCTGCGCGTGCTGTATGTCGAACACAACAGCTTCGATGTCGACCTGGTGCGGCGGCATCTCGCCCAGCACGCACCCCACATCCGTCTGACCGTAGTCACCGGGGCCAGCGAAGCACTGGCCTGTCTGCCCAATGGTCCGGGGTGCCCCTGCGATTTCGACGTCCTGCTCCTGGACTACCGCCTGCCCGGCATGGATGGCCTTGAACTCGCCAAGACCCTGCGCGAGGATCGCGGCCTCGATCTGCCCATGGTGCTGGCCACTGGCCATGGCAGTGAGGACATAGCATCCCAGGCCCTGCACCTTGGGGTGGACGATTACCTGTCCAAGCACGAGGGCTTTCTTTACGAGATCGCCGCCACTCTGGAAAAGGTACAGCGTCAGGCGGAACTGCGCCGGGAACGGGAAACCCTCCGCGCCACCAGCGAGCGTCTGGCCAGACTCATGGATGCCAGTGCCACCATTCTCTACAGCTTGAGCCTGGGCGAGGGCCTGCAGCAGGCCACCTGGGTAAGCGAGAACATCTCCCGTATCCTCGGATACACCCCACAAGAAGCGCTCGCACCCTCCTGGTGGCGCATGCACCTGCACCCGGACGACCGGACCACGGCTCTGGCCCGTTCAAAACAGCTGCTGGCCGAAAACCATCTGGTCCACGATTACCGATTCTTCGATGCAGACGGCAAAACCCGCTGGATCCGCGACGAGCAACGCCTCATCCGCGATGCCGAGGGCCACGCGTCGGAAGTCGTCGGCGTCTGGCTGGACATCAGCGGCGACAAGCGTGAGGAAGCCATCCAGGCGGCGCGCAACGCAGTGCTGGATCAGCTGGTGGCCAGGCGGCCGCTCGGCGAGATTCTCGACGATCTGGCCCACCGGCTGGAAAATCTGGCGCCGGACATGCTGGTCTCCATCCTGCTCCTTGACCCGCACGACGGCCGTCTCTATACCGGTGCCGCCCCCAGCCTGCCGGACTTTTACAACAGTGCCGTCAACGGCCTGGAGCCGGGCGCAGAACGTGGTTCCTGTGGTGTCGCCGCCTGGAAGGGCGAGCCGGTCATCGTCACGGACATCGAACGCCACCCCTACTGGCAAGCCTATCTCGATCTCACCCGCCGCGCCGGGCTTGCCGCCTGTTGGTCTATCCCCTTCAAGGACGAGGCCGGGCAGGTGCTGGGCACCTTCGGCCTCTACCATCACGCTCCGCGCGAACCTGCCGCTGCCGATCTGGCCCTGATGGAGGAGTTCTCTCGCCTCACCGCCCTGGCGGTCAGCAAGGTGCGTGACCAGGAAGCGCTGAGCCAGGCCGCTACCGTGTTCGCCTCCACACGCGACGGTGTGGTGATTACCGATCTCCAGCCCCGCATCGTCGCCATCAATCGCGCCTATGCCGATATCACAGGCTACGGTGAGGCGGAAGTCCTGGGCAATAACCCCTCCATGCTGCAATCCGGACGACATGACCCGGCCTTCTACCAAAGTCTTTGGCAAAGTCTGCTGGAAACCGGCCACTGGCAGGGCGAGATATGGAATCGGCGCAAGAACGGCGAGATCTACCCGCAATGGCTGTCCATCAGCGTGGTACGGGACGAATGGGGCGATCCTCGCAACTACGTCGGCGTGTTCACCGACATGAGCCAGATCAAGGACTCGGAAGCACGCCTGGAACACTTGGCGCACTTTGACCCGCTCACTGACTTGCCCAACCGCTTGCTGGTGCAATCACGCCTGCAAAATGCCATTGATCGGGCGGCACGCCACGGCTACCGGTTAGCCGCGCTGTATCTTGACCTGGACCATTTCAAGAACGTGAACGACAGTCTGGGCCACCCGGTGGGCGACGAGTTGCTTGTGCAGCTTGCGTCTCGCCTGGGCGAGCGCTTGCGGGAGGAGGATACCCTGGCGCGTCTGGGGGGTGACGAATTCCTGTTGTTAATGGAATTCGTCTCGCAGCCCGAACACGTCGCCGCGGTCGCTCAATCGCTGATAGATCTGCTGCGCCAGCCTTTCCAGCTGGAAAGCGGCCACAAGGTATTCATCGGGCTCAGCATCGGCATCAGTCTGTACCCGGACGACGCACAAAACGTTACCGAACTGGTGCAACATGCCGACGCCGCCATGCACCTCGCCAAGCAACAGGGCCGCAACACCTACCGCTTCCATACCGAGGCACTCACCCGCGCAGCCAGCGAGCGGCTGGCCCTGGAAACCCGTTTGCACCAGGCGCTGGAGCGCAACGAGTTCCTGCTCCACTACCAACCTCTGATTGATGCCGCCAGTGAGCGGGTGCTGGGGGTGGAAGCCCTGCTGCGCTGGCAGCCTGCGGGCGAAGACCTGATCCCACCCGCTCGCTTCATCCCCGTCGCCGAAGAGACCAGCCTGATCGTGCCCCTGGGAGCCTGGGTGCTGCGCCAGGCCTGCACCCAGGCACAAGCCTGGCGGCAGGCAGGCCTCGTGCTGGAGACCCTCGCGGTCAACTTGTCCGCACGACAATTCCAGGCTGCCAATCTGCTGGAAACGGTACGCGCGTGCCTGGCGGCCAGCGGCCTGCCACCTGCCTGCCTGGAACTGGAACTGACCGAAAGCATGCTGATGGAGGATGCCGAGCGTGCCATCTTCACCCTCGCTGCCTTGAAGGACCTGGGCGTGCGCCTGGCCATCGATGATTTCGGCACGGGCTACTCCTCGCTGGCCTATCTCAAGCGCTTCCCCATCGACAAACTCAAGATCGACCAGAGCTTTGTGCGCGGACTCGCCGAATCCGCGGATGATCGCGAAATTGCCGCCACCATCATCGCCATGGCACGCAACCTGCGTCTGACTGCACTCGCGGAAGGCGTGGAAACCACAGAGCAACGTGACATTCTCGCCCGTCTTGGTTGCGAGGCCTATCAGGGCTATCTCTACAGCCGCCCCTTGCCGGCCGAGGCGTTGGCGGAATGGTTGCGCGACCATGGCCGCTGACTTCTTCGACCGATTGCCACGGGCCGCTTTGCCCGTCGTTTTCGCTTTCCTCCTGGCGGCCTGTGGCGCACCGCCCGAGCCGCCGGTGCGAGTCACGGTCAATCCTTGGGTCGGCTACGACCCCCTGGTGCTGGCACAGGAGGCCGGACTGTTGGATGAGGCACGGGTCAATGTGGTGGAACTGACGTCCAACTCGGAAAGCCAGCGTGCCCTGCGCAATGGCCTCGCCGAGGCTGCCGCACTGACCCTGGACGAATCCCTGCGCCTGGCCGATGCCGGCGTGCCACTCAGGATTGTCGCCCTGTTGAGTGATTCCTACGGAGCCGACGCCGTATTGGCGCGGCCAGAAATCACAACCCCCGCCCAGGTCAAGGGCAAGCGCATCGCCCTGGAGGAGACCGCCTTGGGTGTCCTGGTGCTCGAGCGCCTGCTTGCCGCCGGGGGGCTCGACCGAACGGACGTCACGACCCTGCATGTCGAAGCCGCCATGCACCCGGCTATCCTCACTTCCGGCAAGGCGGACGTGGTGATCACCTTCGAGCCCATGAAGAGCCAGCTCCAGAACCGGGGTTTTCGCGTCATCTTCGACAGCCGTGAGATGCCCGGTGAAATCGTCGATGTGCTGGTGGCACGGGCCGATCTTGCCCCGGAGCGCATCGCCGCCCTGCGCGCCGCCTGGGAAGCTGGCCGCCAGGCCATGCTGGCCGACACGGCGTCGGCCGCCAGGCTGCTCGCTTCTGGTGTGGATCTGACACCGGAGCAATACCTGGCCACTTTGCACGGACTGCACTTTCTCACCCCGGAAGAGAATGCCGCCCGCCTGGATGCCGCTGCCCTGGCGAAAAGCAGCACCGCGCTGGCTGACCATTTGCAACGCGCCGGACTGCTGCGCCGCGCCCCCGACTGGTCGGCCCTCGTACCGGCCGGAGATTTGCCATGAACTGGCTCTACGCCCTGCCGGCACGCCTGCTGGCACCGCTCCTGCTGGCCGCTCTGGCGCTTGTGACCGCCGGTCTGATGTATCTGGAGCAGGTGGATAATTACGGTCGCGCGGTAGAGGCCCAGGAACGCCTGCGCCTGAGCGAGCGCTTGGCCCTGGAGCAAACCCGGCTGGAAGTGCAGTCCGGCCAGGGCAACGCCTTGCAGGTTCGTCGTCTGGTCACCAGCCTGGGACTGCATCAGGGGCTGACCCATGCCTGGCTGGTGGGTGCGGACGGCCGGGTGGTGGCCAGCTTGTCGCGTCTGGAACAGGGCCAGCCTTTCAATACGCTTCTCGCCAGACAGAGTGCGCCCCTGCGCCAGGGTGTTGAGACCGTCCTGCGCGTGGCAGGCGGCCAGATCCATATACATCGGCTGAATGGAGAGGCGGCCCTGCTCGGCCATGTTGCCATTCACCCCGACCTGCAACTCATCCTGCGCGTCGATCTCGCCCAGCCCCTGGCGGCGCGCCTGCATGATGGTCGCGGCGAGATTCTGCTGGAGGCCGGCTTTCTGCTCGGCTTCGCACTGCTGTTGGGGGTGTTGCTGCATGGACTTTGGTTCCGGCGCGCCGCCCGCCTTTCCGCCACCGCCAGCGCCCTGGGCCAGGGCGATCTCGCCGCCCGTGCCAAGCTGCAAGGCCGCGACGAACTGGCGCAGGTGGGCGCCAGTCTGGACGCCATGGCTGCGCGTATCGAGGCCCAGTACGCACAGCTTCGCCAGCATGCCGATCTCATTGCCCATTCACCCGTGGTGGCTATCGTCTGGCGCAATGAACCCGGCTGGCCGGTGGCCTATGTCAGCGACGGCATCCGCCGCTGGGGCTACACGCCCGAGTCCTTGCTGGCCGGGGACCTGCACTACGTCGACCTGATCAACCCTGAGGACCGCCCGCGCATCGAGGTGGAGGTGGCCAGGCACTTGGCCGAAGGCCCCGACGAATACGCTCAGGAATACCGCCTGCGCCATGGAGAAGGCCATTGGTTATGGCTGGAAGGCCGCACCTGGCTCAGCCGCGATGGCAGCGGCCAGGTCCTGGCCATCCAGGGCGTGTTGCTGGATGTCAGCGCACGAAAGGCTGCCGAGGCTGCCCAACGCCAGTTGCTCGCCCAACTTGATACAGTGGCCAATGCTTCGCCGGTACTGTTCTGGACCTCCGGCCTGGACAAGGGGTGCGACTGGTTCAACCAGACCTGGCTGGATTTCACCGGCCGAACGCTCCAACAGGAACTGGGCAACGGCTGGGCCGAAGGCGTGCATCCGGACGATTTTGATCGTTGTCTGGCGACCTATGTTGGTGCTTTCGACGCGCGTGCGGCATTTTCCATGGAATACCGTTTGCGTCGCCATGACGGCGAGTACCGTTGGTTGCTGGATCGCGGCATGCCACGCTTCGACGCCGATGGTCGCTTCATAGGCTTCATAGGCTCCTGCCTGGATATCAGCACCGAGAAACTGGCCCGTGAGGCCCTGCGCGAGCAGGAAACCTTCTTCCGCCTGACCGCGGAGAGTATCGCTGACTTCATTGCCGTGCTCGACCTGGAGGGTCGCCGGCTATACAACAGCCCGTCCTACCGGCGTTTTTTCGGCGAGGGGCTGGAGTTGCGCGGCAGCGATTCGTTCAAGGAAATCCACCCGGAGGACCGTGAATCCATCCAGACGCTGTTTCAGGAAACGGTACGCACCGGCGTCGGTCGCGAGGCCAGCTACCGCCTGGTCACGCCCGACGGCAATATTCATTACATGGAATCGCGCGGCAGTGTGATCGCCGACCAGGCGGGCCAACCGCTTAGAGTCGTCGTGGTATCGCGCGATGTGACCGAGAGACGCCTGGCCGAGCGGGCCTTGCTCGACAGCGAAATCCAGCTCAAGCAAGCCCAGCGCCTAGCCGAAATCGGCAACTGGACGCTGGATCTGCCCAACGGTCCCCTGCGTTGGTCGGATGAGATCTTTCGCATCTTCGAGATTGATCAGGCACGTTTTGCGGCGAGTTACGACGCCTTCCTGGCATGCATACATCCAGATGACCGCGACCAGGTGGACAGGGCCTACCGGCAGTCGCTGGAGACACGCGAACCGTATTCCATCGTGCATCGCCTGCTGTTTCCGGATGGACGTGTGAAGCATGTGCATGAGCGTTGCGAGACCGATTACGGGGCGGATGGCCAGCCGCTGCAATCACGGGGTACGGTGCAGGACATCACCGAGCGGGTGCAAGCGGAGCAGGAACGCCAGCGCCTGGCCTCCATCCTGGAGGCCACCAGTGACATCGTCAGCATGGCCGATCCGCAAGGCAACCTCATTTACCTGAACGGTCCCGGGCGCGCCTTGATGGGCATCGCGCCGGATGGCGCCTTGCCAGAGGTGATTCCCAAGGTGCATCCGCGTTGGGCGGCAGACCTGATACTGGACCAGGGCGTGCCAGCAGCCATCCGTGAGGGTGTCTGGTCCGGCGAAACGGCGGTGCTTGATGCAGGCGGACAGGAGATTCCGGTTTCCCAGGTTATCCTCAGCCACAAGGACGCCCAGGGGCAACTGCTGTACCTCTCCACCATCATGCGCGACATTCGGCCGCTACTCGCTGCCGAACAGTCCGTGCGTGACAGCGAGGAACGGCTGCGTCTGGCCCTGGAGGCAGCCAGCCAGGGCCTGTATGACATGGACCTGAGCACCGGCGAGGTGCGGGTAAGCCCGGAATACGCCAGTATGCTGGGCTACGACCCGGCAACGTTCAGTGAAACCAACGCCGCCTGGCAGGAGCGCTTGCACCCGGACGACCGGGCGACTGTGTACCAAGCCTATGAGGATTGCGTGTCCGGACGCCTGCCGGAGTACCGGGTCGAATTCCGCCAACGCACCCGAGACGGCGGCTGGAAATGGGTGCTATCCCTGGGTCGGATCCAGGAATGGTCCAGCGATGGCCGGCCCTTGCGCATGCTCGGCACACATACCGATATCGACGCCATCAAAGAGGCGGAATCTGCCCTGCGTGAACTCAACGCCAGCCTGGAAGCGCGCGTGGCCGAGCGTACTTCCCAACTGAACGTTCTCAACCAATCGTTGGAAAGTTTCGTATATTCCGTCTCCCACGACCTGAAGACACCGCTGCGCGGGATCGAGGGTTACAGCCGGTTGCTGGAGGAGGATTACGCAGACCGTCTGGACGACGAGGGACGGCTGTTCATTGGCAACATACGGGGTGGCGTGGCACGCATGGGGGATTTGATCGACGACCTCCTGGCCTACTCGCGCATGGAGCGAAAGGCCCTGGCAAGGACCGAACTGGATCCGGCGCCCCTGCTGGAACAACTGCTGGCTGAACGCCAGTCTGGCATGGACGATCAGGGCATCTCGGTTGTCCTCGCCCTTCACGGAACCCGAGTGCTTGCCGATCGTGACGGCCTGACCATGGTGCTGCGCAATCTGCTGGATAACGCCCTCAAGTTCAGTGCCAAGGCTGCCTCGCCACGCATCGAGATCGGTAGCCGGGTGGAGGAAGACGAAGTCATGCTGTGGGTGCGCGACAACGGCATTGGCTTCGACATGAAATACCACGACCGCATTTTCGAGATATTCCAGCGCTTGCACCGTCTTGAAGAGTATCCGGGCACCGGCATCGGCTTGGCCCTGGTGAAGAAGGCCATGCAGCGCATGGGCGGCCGGGTCTGGGCAGAAAGCGTACCGGGTGAGGGCGCCACGTTCTACTTGAGTCTGCCTCGGCCCACGTCTGGATGAGCGTGCGCTCGCCCCACCCGAGCGAACGGGGGGCTTTTCCATGAGGCTCCGATATGGGTATCTCCGTCCCGGATGTGTGACCTCCGGTGTGTCTGATGGCGCATGAATGCTCAGGAATACTCAGGCCGTCCCTTATCCTGCGTGTCCGTCCGCCCTCCCGAACATGCCGGCCACCAACCGCCAGAGGCATACCAGCAGCCAGAGGGCCAGGAGCATGAAGATGGCCAGGCCGCTCAGGAACCTGAGGGGGTGGGTGAACAGGGCCCAGAGGCCGCCCGCGGCCAGGGCGTCTTCGGTCAGGGAGGTGGTGACGTTGCTGACTATCCAGGAAGCCGAATGTAGACCAAGGCCATTTTCCCCGAGGCCCGGCTGGAGTGTCGTGGCGGCCGACTCAACCAGGCCCTGCACCATGGAACACAGCCTACCCCTGGATACCCTGCTGGCCGCCATGGACGAGTTGCGCCAGGGCGTCAACCGGGCCTTCTACCTGGCCCTGACCGGGTGGTTCAAGCGGCGCTGAGGCAGAGAGAGATGATTGGCATGACACCAGGCAGAGGGCTGACGGGTGTCAGGGGTCGTTGTTGGGTGGGGCAGAACTGCTGTTGTATGGGTGGATTTGTGGCGGGCTGTCGGCCTGCACGGTGAGTCGGGACCTTGGCCTAGGATGACCGTTTTCGCCTCACATCTGCCTCCCACCGTTATTCTTGGCATGGGAAATGGCAACCACGTTACGCCGAAGCCGCCCAGCGTCTGGCTTCGTCAATGGATTCGAACAATCTGTTGTCCCATCGGTTGCCATACAGCGCCATTTCCTGAATGTAATGTCGGGTCAATATCGCAAGCTCAGGATCTCTCGTGATGAATGCCACCTTTAGCGGTTTCATGTATGTGCTGGCTGTATCGTCTATGGCCGCGATCTCACTCACCTCGATCTGACTGACATTGAAGCCTGAAATTTCCGAGAAATCCCAAAGAGCCACCCTGGTCTCGTCTGAACGCGGATCGCTATAAAACTCGTTTGTAGCCATAGTTGCATCGGCAAAATCGATTTTCCCGAAAAAGCGACACCAAAGGGTTGAAGACGATTCGAAAATCAGTTTGTAGGACATACACACCGCCCATGAATGACTTGTGGTTCATTCTACCTGTCATCCGTCAACTGCAGGTTCAATACCCTCGCCGATGTCAGTTGGCTTGGATGGCCGCAACGGCCGATTTGCCGACATAGCCATCAGTCAGGCATCTCCGTTCAAGCGTCGCCCGAAAGACGTGGACTGCCAGCTTTGACGGATGTGTCCAGGCTGTGGAGTGTGTCTGCGGCTCTCTGGCAGCCTGTCTGGCTCTCCACATGTACTTGAGCGACACCAGCCACACATGGCAGGCGCCCGCCCGTCTTTATCCCGCGTTTCCGTCCGCCCTCCGGAACATGCCGGCCACCACCCGCCAGAGGCGTACCAGCAGCCAGAGGGCCAGGAGCATGAAGATGGCCAGGCCGCTCAGGAACCTGAGGGGGTGGGTGAACAGGGCCCAGAGGCCGCCCGCGGCCAGGGCGTCTTCGGTCAGGGAGGTGGTGACGTTGCTGACCGGTTCCGGAGAGGTGTTGATGGCGGCGCGCAGGCCGGCCTTGGCCATGTGGGTGCCGGCGGCCAAGCTGCCGCCCAGCAGGCCCATGGCCACTTGGAGAGCGGTGCCCTGGTCCCCCATGACGGCGGCGGCCAGGGCGGCGCCGGCGGGGATGCGGATGAAGGTGTGGACGCTGTCCCAGAGGGAGTCGATGAGGGGGATCTTGTCGGCCAGGAATTCAGTGGCCAGGAGCAGGCCTGACAGGCCCAGGATGAGGGGATGGCCCAGCACATCCAGGCCGCCGGGCATGTGTACGCCGGCGTAGCGGCTGAGCATGCCCAGGGTGAAGACCAGACCATAGAGACGCAGGCCGCTGGCCCAGCCCAGACCCGCCGCCAGAGCGGTGAGGGAGGCCAGGTCCAGGGGCAGGCCGCGCCAGTCCAGCAGGGGTTGCAGGCCTTCCAGGACCGGGGCGGGGTCCATCAGGGTTGTTCCTTGGCCGTGGACCCGGGCTTGCGGCGCCAGTTGACCAGGCGCCGGATGCCTTTCCAGAGGCCCCAGACGGCGGGCAGGACCAGGACCAGCCAGGGCAAAGCCTGGACCAGGAAGAGCAGGGCGGCGGCCAGGCTTTCGGCAAAGGCCCGGCCGGAGCCGTGCCAGGCTTCGGCCAGGGGCTGCAGGAAGCCGGTTTCGGTGATGGTGGGCTTGGGCCGGTAGTCGGCAAAGAGCAGGATTTTTTCGGTTTCGTTGGCCAGGGCCTGGCGCTGGGCGGCCATGGCATCCAGTTCCCCCTGGACCCGGGCCAGTTCCCGCTCGGTTTCCAGCACGTCCTTGAGGGCTCCGCCCCGGGTGGCCAGCAATACCCGAAGCCGGTCGCGCAGCTCGTTCAGGTTCTTCAGCCTGGCTTCCACGTCCACCACCTGCAGGGTCTTGTCTTCCCGCTCCACTCGCCGCTCGGTGACCTCGGGGCTGTCCATGGCGCCCAGCAGGGCCTGGGCCCGGGCCCGGCCGACCCGGATCTGGAGGTTGGCGCTGACCGGGGCGTGGGCGGATTTGTGCAGGCCGGCGTTGAGGACTTCGCAGTCCTGCTGGCACAGCTTCATGTGGGCCTGCCAGCGGGCTTCGATGTCTGATTCGGGCAGTTCGAAGACCCAGAACTGGCGTTCGGCCAGGTAGCGGGGGCTGGCGTCGGGGGCCGCCTGGATGGCCGGGGCGGCTTCCATGGCCATGGGGGCGGGTGCGCCCATGCGGGTCATGGCCGCATCCTGGTAGGCCGTTGGCGGGCCCGAGTCGTTGCAGCCGGCCAGGATCAGGAGCAGGGCCGGTATCAGCCAGCCGGTGCGGGGGGTGGTTGTCCTGTGGGCGTGCATCGTTTGTCCTCCCGAAATGTTCCAGTGCCATCCTAGCGCGAGGCTTGCCGGCTGGCTGTTAAATAATTGCCTGGCTGGCGATGATGAACGGGCGCTTGCGGGGGAAGGGCGCCGGGTAGGCATGGCGCCCTGGCCACCGGCCATCCCGTTCAGGCACCGTCGCCCACGAAGGGGTTGGTGCGCCGTTCCAGGCCGAAGGTGGACAGGGCGCCGTGGCCGGGCACGAAGGTGATGTCGTCCCCCAGGGGCCAGAGGCGGCTGCGGATGGAGGTGATGAGGTCGTTGTAATTGCCCCGGGGGAAGTCCGTGCGACCGATGGACCCCTTGAACAGCACATCCCCCACGAAGCACATCCGGCTTTCGGCATGGTGCAGGACCACATGGCCGGGGGTGTGGCCGGGACAGTGGTGGACGTCCAGGTGGCAGTCGCCCACGCTCACCCGGTCGCCCTGGGCCAGCCAGCGGTCGGGCCGGAAGGCCTCGGTGAGGGGGAAGCCGAACATGCGGCTCTGCTCGGGCAGGCTGTCCAGCAGGAAGGCGTCTCCCTCGTGGGGGCCCTCGATGGGAACGCCCAACTGCCGACGCAGGCGGTCGGCGCCCCCCACGTGGTCCAGGTGGCCGTGGGTGAGAATGAGTTTTTCCAGTTCCAGCCCGTGGCGGGCCACGGCGGCCAGCAGGCGGTCTTCGTCACCGCCGGGGTCCACCAGGGCGGCGCGCTGGGTGTGTTCGCACCAGATCAGGGAGCAATTCTGCTGGTAGGGGGTGACCGGGAGGACGGTATATTTCAGGGACATGGTGGGCTGAGCGAGAGTGGAATGATCGGATTGCTGCAAAGGGTAGCCCATGCCGGGGTGACGGTGGAAGGCGAAGATACGCGACGTGGGGACGGCCAGGGGGCAGGGAGTGGGGTGATCAGTGAGGCGGCCAGTGAGGTGGCCAGTGAGGTGGCCAGTGAGGTGGTCGCCCGCATCGGGCCTGGCCTGCTGGTGCTGGTGGGGGTGGAGCAGGGGGACGATGAGGCGACGGCTCGGCGCCTGCTGGATAAGCTGCTCCACTACCGGGTGTTCCCGGATGCCGACGGGCGCATGAACCGGTCCCTGGCCGATGCCGGAGGCGGGTTGCTGCTGGTGCCCCAGTTCACCCTGGCGGCGGATACGCGCAAGGGCACCCGGCCCAGTTTCTCCTCGGCGGCTGCGCCGGCAGAAGGCAAACGCCTGTTCGATACCTTGGTGGCTCTGGCCCGGGCCGCCCATCCTGAGGTGGCCACGGGGGTGTTCGGCGCCCACATGCAGGTGGCCCTGGTGAACGACGGCCCGGTCACCTTCTGGCTGCGGGTGCCGCCTCCGGCCTGACGCCCGCCGACTGGCTTCCCTGGTCGGGGCTGAGGCTGCCCAGGGGCGGATCAGGGTGCCGTGGCCCGTTCCAGGGCCTGGCGCAGCTTGGCCGCCGAGGCAGGGGCGGCGGCTCCGCCGTCGATGATTTCACGGCCCCGGATACTGCGGCCGTAGTAAGCGGCATTGGCATCCCGGTCCACATCCAGTTTCGAGCCTTCCAGGGAGACGCCGGCGAACAGGCCCCGGCTGCGGGAGTAGGAATATATTTCCGCCTTCAGGTCCAGGTCGGTGGCGGCCTCGCCGCGCCGGCCCACCGGGCCTGCGGCCACGGCGGCATCGGCTCCCAGGGTGAAGGTGCCCCGGACGATGCCGTCCACGCTCTGGGGGGTCTTGAAAACCAGGATCACGTCGGTGGACTGGGCGCCCGCCTGCCAGCCCAGGCTGCCGGCGGCCAGCTTGATGAACACCGGCGGGCTCCAGCGGCCCTGGGCATCCTTGACGCTGAGCAGGCCCTTGCCATAGCTGCCACCGATGATGAAGCCGGCCTTGATAACCTCCGGGATGATGGCAATGCCGCTGGCGTTCTTCAGCAGGGCGGGAGGGATGGCGTCCTCGGGCATCTGGTTGAGCCGGGTGAGGACTTCCACAGCGGCGTCCAGTTTGTCTTCCTGGGCATCGGCCGCCAGGGCAGGGGTGGCGAGGAAGGCCAGGAGCAGCAGCGTCAGCCAACGGTGGAGGTGGGCCATGAGGGGTCCTTTCGGGTCAATGGAGGATCAAGCCAGACTGGGGTAGTCGGTGTAGCCCTTCTCTCCGCCGACATAGAAGGTGGCCGGGTCCGGGGCATTCAAGGGGGCATTCTCGGCCAGGCGCCGGTCCAGGTCGGGGTTGGCGATATACAGGGTGCCGAAGGCCACCAGATCGGCCTTGCCTTCATCCACGGTGGCCTTTGCGGTGTCCCGGGTGTAGGCGTGGTTGGTCATGTAGACCCCATTCCAAAGCCGGCGCAGGCCATGCAGGTCAAACATGGGACCGGCGGCGCCCGGGTTGTCCATGCCCAGCCGGGTCACGTGCAGGTAGGC
>DYHB01000175.1 GCA_020724415.1 Thiobacillus sp. | reverse complement strand
TCGACCGCCGGTTCATGGAACGCTTCAACGATCTGCCGGCCATGGACGAGATGCAGGACAAGGTCCCATCCGGTACGGGAGCGATTCCCCTGGAGGATGTCGAGCAAACCCAGGCAATATCTGCCCTGGCCATGCGTTGCGGGGGCTGTGGCGCCAAGGTGGGTGCCAGCGTGCTGTCCCGGGCCCTGGCCAGGGTGACGCCCCTCCAGCGCGACGATGTCCTCATCGGCCTGGCCGACCCGGACGATGCCGCCGTGCTGTGGGTGCCGCCCGGCAAGGCCGTGGTCCAGACGGTGGATTTCTTCCGTGCCTTCATCGACGACCCTTGGGTGTTCGGTCGCATCGCCGCCAACCATGCCCTGGGCGACCTGTTCGCCATGGGGGCCGAAGCCCAGTCCGCCACCGCCATCGCCACCGTGCCCCCCGGTCTGGAGGCCCAGGTGGAAGACACCCTGTTCCAGATGATGTCCGGCGCGGTGGCGGTGTTGAATGAGGCCGGTTGCGCCCTGGTGGGGGGACACACCGGCGAAGGCCGGGAGCTGGCCCTGGGCTTCGCCGTCAACGGTCTCCTGGACGAAGGCCTGGCCGGCGCCATGACCAAGGGCGGCCTGCGCCCCGGTGACGTGCTCGTTCTGACCAAACCCATGGGTACCGGCACCCTGCTGGCCGCCCACGCCCGCCTGGCCGCCAAGGGCCGCTGGATCGACGCCGCCCTGGACAGCATGCAGGTCTCCAACCAAGCCGCCGCCATCTGCCTGATCGCCCATGGTGCCCGGGCCTGTACCGACCTCACCGGCTTCGGCCTGCTCGGCCACCTGCTCGAAATGACCCGGCCCTCCGGCGTGGATGCGGAACTGGTGCTGGACGCCCTGCCCCTGCTGGAAGGCGCCCGGCAAACCGCCGCCGCCGGCATCCTCAGTTCCCTGCAACCCGCCAACCTGCGCCTGCGCCGGGCCCTGCGCAACCAGGAAGCCGCCCTGGACCACCCCGCCTACCCCTTGCTGTTCGATCCCCAGACGGCCGGTGGGCTTCTGGCCGGCATCCCTGCCGACAGGGTGGATGACTGCCTGGCCGGACTGCGCCGCCTGGGCTATGCCAAGGCTGTGGCCATCGGCCGTGTCCTGCCCCAGGGAGACAGCGCACAACCGATCCAGCTCAGGATCTAGGAACGGAGCATGATCTACCGTTTTCTGGCCGACGCAGTGCTGGTGCTGCACCTGGCCTTCATCATTTTCGTCGTGCTGGGTGGTTGGTTCCTGCCCCGTTGGCCGCGCCTGGCGTGGCTGCATGTCCCCGCTGCCGTGTGGGGCACGACCATCGAACTGTGCGGCTGCATCTGTCCCCTGACGCCCCTGGAGAACACCCTGCGTCGCTGGGGCGGCGAAGCGGGCTACCCGGGCGGATTCGTGGAGCACTACCTGCTCGCGGTCATCTACCCGGACGCGCTGACCCGGGAAGGGCAAATCACCCTGGGCATTGGCGTGGTGATCATCAACCTGGCCGCCTACGTCCATTGGTGGCGCATGGGACACCGACAGCGTCCCCCTCGACGCCATACTCCCTGCCCATGATGGGACGCATCGTGCTGCAATGGACTGTCATTGGACTATTTCTGGTGGGAGGACTCACCCTGTTCCAGGACCGCTTGCTTTATTTTCCCCAATCACTGCCGTTGCCCGCGCTGTTGGCGGAAGCACAGCACCATGACCTGTACGGCTGGCCGAAAGAAGGCGAGTTTCGGGGTCTGGTACGGGAACCGGTCGGCCCGGCGCAGGGGACACTGGTGCTTTTCCATGGCAATGCGGGCCACGTCGGGCAGCGCGCGTTTTATTCTGGTCTGGCCCGTCATGGCCTGCGCGTCATCCTCGCCGAATACCCCGGCTACGGGCCACGTCCGGGCAAACCCGGCGGAAGAACTCCTGGTGGCCGATGCCACTGAAACAGTGGCCCTGGCAAATCGGCATTTTGGCGCCCCCGTCCTGCTGGCCGGCGAATCCCTGGGTGCGGCCGTCGCGGCGGCAGCCTATGCACGTACCCCGCAATCAGTGGCAGCGCTATGGTTGATCACCCCCTGGGACCGCCTTGCCCATGTTGCCCAACATCATTACCCATGGCTGCCTGTGGACTGGATGCTGCGCGACCGTTACGACACCCTGAGCCATCTGGCGCAAGTCCAGGTCCCGGTGGCCATCACCTTGGCCGAGACAGACAACATCGTCCCACCCCGTTTCGGCCAGGATCTCTATACCCGTCTGGAGTCACCCAAACGACTCTGGCAAGTGCCTGACGCGGGACACAATGATTGGCCATACCACATGGAAGAAGCCACCTGGAAAGCCATCGTGGCCTATCTTCTGGAAGCTCGACCCACGGGCGACTGAAATGCAAACTGCCCGGGTTAGACTGCTAAATCAGCATGACTGAGACATCAGCACGGGAGTGAACCATGAACCTGCAACTACGCCATCTGATCGAAGCTGTCCCGGATGACCTGAGCCTGCTCCGGCGATGGATGCATGACGAGCAAGTGCGCCAGTCCTGGGGGGACCCCGAGGAAAACCTGCGCCAACTGAGCCAGGCTCCCGAGGCTGGTCACTGGCGCGCCATCATTGAAGCGGATGGCCACCCCATCGGATTGGTGCTGTGGCAACACCCCACGCGCCAGGAACTGGATCTGGCCGGCCTGACCGACATACCCACAAGTGCCATCGATATTGACATCATGATCGGTGAACCGGACGCCATGGGCTGCGGACTGGGCCCGGTGGCCATCATGCAGGTGGCGGACATCGCGCTCATCGACCCCGCGGTTCCCTTCCTGATCGCCTGCGCCAGCCTGGACAACCAGCCCTGCCAACACGCTTTCGCCAAGGCAGGCTTTCGAAGGGACCGGGAATTTGACGACGTCCCCCTGGGCCGGCATGTACTGATGGTGCGCCCCAGGCACGAAACATGATGCTGCACGTGCCGGTGCGGGGATAACGCCCTATCCGCCCTTAAATCACCAGTTCCAGGGTAGACAGGATGTCATCCCGTGCTCCCTGGTAGAACTCCGTGAACCGGCACTTCTCGCAGGCCAC